>QHZP01000433.1 GCA_003224715.1 Acidobacteriota bacterium
AAGCCACCATGGCATAACAGGACAAGCAAAATGCGAAGAGCAGACAAAACTGCCCGATATTACTGACGATTACTTCCATGATTGAGTCACTCCAAATATTCGGTCATTCCAGCATCGAGCGGTTCGGGTCACCAGAAGTAGCTGGCCCCTCACCCGGCCTGTGGCACCGTCTCCCCTGGGGAGAGGCACGGGAGCTTTGAGAAGGCTCCCTGGGTAAGGAGTGGCGGTATAAGGTTACTCGCTACTTCTTACCCACGTTCCCATAGGTGGCTTCGTATTTTGAAGCACACTTGGCTTGAATTTTAGTGGCTTCGAAGTCGCCGTTACGGACTAAGTGGCCTTCGGCTAATGCTTGGGCCCCGCCTTTGAAAGTATCCGGTAGAAGGTCTTTTCCCACATATCTGATGGGAAGGATCTCTCCCTTTTGCTCCAGCTTGAAATTGATGGCACTGGAAGTTCTTTCAATACTTCCCGCCACGACATTTCCAGCCACCCTCAGGCGTTTGCCGTAGGCATTATGATTCATTGCCTTCAATTCATCCACCGTCTTGTAATAGGCCAGACTTTCATCAAAGCTGCTAAATCCTATCCAGGCAATGGACACGACAATGATGAGAGATCCGATAAGGAATTTCACCTTTCTTTTGTCCATAGAATCTTCCGTTTTCTTGGCTGTAAAGAGAAATTGAAACACTCATTAACATTGAACATACATTCGCCTTATTTTAGCATCGCAGGAGAATTTCACAAAGAGGCGAATCCCGCCAAACGGATACCGCCCTAAAATAAACAATGCTGTAGAATAAACGCAAGCTCCCAAGCGCTTAAGCAACCTAATACATAAGAATCTAATGATGGATTTTTCCTGCAATGACAGTTTGAATCATATGAAAATCCTCGTCCAAAATAACACAGTCAGCATCCTTTCCGACTTCCAGGCTGCCTTTTCGATCGGCCACTCTTAAGAAGCGCGCAGGGTTGATGGTTGCCATGGCAATAGCCTCGCGGCGTGTCAGACCCATGAGGTTGAGCGCATTGCGAACCATGACATCCATGGTCACAACACTACTGGCAAAACTGCTTAAATCCATCATAAGGGCCTCACCATTTTTAACCACGGCTTTCTGCCCATGTTTTGGGCCGAACGTATAAACCCCATCCGGCATCCCGGCTCCGCGCATAGCATCGGTCACCAAGCAGACTCGATCCACACCTTTGGCACGCACGGTAAGTCGTAACAATTCCGCTGGAAGATGCCGACCATCCGCGATAAGTTCCGTGGTGATTTCATCTCGCTCCAAAACGGTCTCAACACAACCTCCTTCGCGATGGGGAGGACGAGGGCGGGACACACTGGACATGGCACAGTACATATGGGTGGCATGCACCATTCCTTGATCCACTGCCTTCATGATTTCACCATAGGTTGCATCAGTGTGGCCGCCTGAAATGCTGATCCCACGCAACGACCAATCACGGATCAGCTCCAAGGCGCCTGGTATCTCGGGCGCCAGGGTGATGTGCTTGATTTCGCTTTGGTACTCCAAAAGCTGCTCCCACTCGGCCTTTTCCGGGTTCCGAACATGCTCCTTTAGATGACAACCGCGTTTGGCCATCGAAAGATAGGGTCCCTCAATATGAGCCCCCAGGATTTGCGCTCCTTCCAGCGGATTCTTTTGAGCTTCCCTCACCACCTGCAACGTAGATTTAATCTCGTCCAAGGGAGCAGTCGCCGTGGTCGCCAATAGCGCCGTGGTGCCCCCTTGGGCGTGATAGCGGCAGATGGTCTCGAAATCCTGACGAGTGTCGCTTCCGGCGCCTCCATGGATATGGATGTCTATGAAGCCGGGTGTAATAAACTTTCCATGGATGTTAACAGTCTCCACTTTTTCATCGATAGGGTAGTGGTGACGCGGGCCTACATAAATAATTTGACCTTGGTCGAAAACTACTGCCGAGTTGACAATTTCTTCGAAAGGAGTGATGGCTGTCCCTCCGACAAACGCCAGTTTTCTGGTGTTCATAATCAAGATCCTTCGTCTCGCTCGGGTCCGATGCCAAGAATCATGCCTTTTCTATTTCTATCCGTCAGGCCACCAGAGAAACCTGCGGCAGGGATTTCCTACAAACCCGGCGTGGCTGGTGCACCCGAGAAATTTGGAAAGGCTTCCTGATGGAGAATTCCAGGGGAAAAAATTAACTTGAAAAATTCAGCCACGTGATAGCCGCCGGCAAAAACAGGTATCCGAAGGCGCGTTTCCAGGTCGCTTTTGACCCAATCATCCAGGAAAAGGCCCTGCTCACCCGTCATCGATTCGGAGGGAACAACTAAGAAATCCCCGTAAAGCTGATTCTTCACGGCAGTGAAGATGTCACTTCCGGTTAAGAGGCCGGCCACGGTGATCCCTCTGCCAAAATAGAGGTTTTCCGTGGGCAAGCAGCGCAGATCGACATTAAACTTAGAATTAATCTGATCTAAGCAGCCCTTCAGCGTAGGATAAAAAATTCTGCCTGTGACGACGGTTCCACGAACGCTCAGCTTCTGCGGCTTCCATTTCTTACTTATAGCCACGGCAAATTCGTCAAGAAAGGTACGAACCATGCCGACGCCATTTTCCACCAGCGGGAAGTCTCCGTAATGGGACCGGGGTGGAATCGAGTGTTGAGCCAGGATGTAGAATTCATCGCCCAGGAAACAAAATGGACTTCCATAATTATCAAGATTCCGCTGCTGGATTGGCGATATATGCTCGATGGTTCTTTGAGCGTAATCGGCATCTACCGTCTTCAAGCTGGTGAGACCTTTGCGGTGATCGGTCAAGCCGACCGGAACAATGGAAACGCTCAAAACATCCGGATAAAACTGCAGTAGGTCCGCGATGCTTCGCTCCAGATGAATGCCATCATTGATATCAGGCATGAGAACGATTTGAGTGTGAAGCTTTATGCCGCCTCCAATCAACCTTCGTATGTTTTCCAACAGGTCGTCGGGCTTGCGATTTTGCAACAGATACTGCCGAAGCTCCGGTTCGGTAGCATGCACGGAAACGAACAGAGGGGACAGACGCTGTTCGAAGATTCGTTGAAAATCACTTTCCGAAAGATTGGTTAGTGTCAAGTAGTGACCAAACAGGAAGGAGAGGCGAAAATCTTCGTCCTTTACCCTGAGGGAGCGACGCACCTGTTTCCCTCGCGGAAGCTGATGAACGAAGCAAAAAATGCAGTTGTTTTTGCAAAGACGGGTTTGAATGCCTTCCAGCTCGATACCGAGGTCCTCTTGTTCGTCCTTTTCGATATCGATTTCCCAGAGCTCACCGGAAGTCTTGGTCACTCGCAATACCATTGCGCGCTCAAACAACGTCACCACATAACGGTAGTCGAGAACATCTTGTATTAAGCGATCATTGATTGCCAAAAGTCGGTCTCCGACTTCGATTCCAACTTCATGGGCAATAGAGCCGTGTTCTACTGCTTGGATCAGAACACCTGTCGGCTCTTGCATCGACACTCGAAGTTCCTTGTCTCTGAGATCAGAGTTGATCGAAGACTCTTTGACCACTATCCAGCCGCGCTGCTTTCGGACACCATTTTCTTTCCGCGATAGATATAGTGCAGCCCCGAAAACACGGTAACCACACCTGTAATTAAGTACAACAGAGATAGGGGTTCGGGAGTCACGGATCGGTAATTAAGAAACAGGACGACAACAATCGTGAGGATTTGGAAAAATGTTGTCGCCTTACCATAAATCGAAGGGGAAAAATTGCGATGGTCAGTACCTATGACGATAATCAGTGCGCTCGTAATAAGGATAACATCGCGGCTGATTATCAAGATGGTTAACCACAAGGGAACCACATTGGGTAGCCCCAGCCCCTTAATAGAGAGAACAACAAAGGATGATGTCAATAAAAGCTTATCCGCAATGGGGTCAAGATAAGCTCCCAAGGAAGTCTTTTGTTTGAGCAAGCGAGCCATCAATCCGTCCAAACCATCGGTCACACCGGCCAGAATGAAAATAGAAAAGGCCCAGCCAAGCTGATTGTAGACTACCAGGATGACAAAAATGGGAATAAATACCATCCGCAAGATGGTTAGTTGATTGGCGGGAGTGAGAATTCGGGTTGGCATGAGGGTGCTGTCTATAGTGGCTGAGTTAGCAAAAACGAGAAATCATAACGAACGCCCGAAACGGATGTCAAATGCTTTTAGCCAGTTGACTTTGAATTGAAAATCTGCTCAGATGAATTGTTATGAAATTACGGAGGAGGCCGTACTGTGGCGTTATTTTCCTAGTGGCCACGGCAGTGTCTGCTCAAACTGGGCCGGCCCACATTCTCCAACTTCAGACACATTCAAAACCTTGGGCCGCCGGCGCTAGCGGCCTAGTGAACATGAACTTAGTGATCAAAGACGGATTCAAGATTCCCAAGCGACCGCTGCCAAAAATTCAAATAGATTCCGCGCCAAACTTTGAAATCAAGGGCGAGTTGAATTTCATTGAGGAAGGACGAGGAAACGACCCTGAATATTTTAATTCCTTCAAGCCTCTAGCCCTCCAGGTCAGAGCCGCTGACTCAGCCAAGCCGGGTCGATATTCCCTGGGAGGAAAGTTCGTTTATTTTTACTGTTCAGACAAAGAGAAGTACTGCAGCCGCGCCGTCGAAAACGTTGAGATACCTATTGAAATTCTGGCCAAGAAGTAAACAGGAGCGCCGAACTGCTATTTGTCAGTTCTCATTACAAGGGCGCTAGATCTAAGCCATGCAACTGCAGAAACTGATGGTTCAATGGGTCACCTTGGGACTTTCATTGTGGATAAGTCCCGGCAGTCTCGTCTGGGCTCAAGAAAAATCTGCCCTGAGCCAATTTTCCAATCAAGAGTTATTGGCCAGGGCGGAACGTACGTTCCTGATGCGAAACTTCACAGCCTCAGAAAGATATTACCGGGAATTAAACGACCGTTTGCTGAAACGACTTTCAAGCCTGGAACCCAACGACGCTCAAAAACAAATCGAACTCGACGAAGAACTAGTGTTGGCTCCTTTCGGACTGGGACACAGTTTGATGTACTTACACCACTACTCAGAGGCCCTTCAAGCTATTGAAAGCGGCCTCAAGATATATCCGGACTGGGCCGGCAATCATGCTCCCCTCGTGTTCTTGCAAGACCCGCTCTTCACGGGTCCAGTCTTGGCCGATCTAGAGAGACTCATGAAATCCACTCAAGATCAAGCTCCCTGGTTGCTGCATGGGTACGTTCATTTCTTTAGTGACAATTTTCGGGAAGCCTCGAAATCCTTTTCCCAGGTCTTAAGTTCAGACAAAGATAATTTCTTGGCCAATTACTTCATCCAGCATATGGAGAAGGCGCAAAGTCAGAATCCGGTGGCCCGTCTTGATAGCTTCAACGAAAAAGAGACGGATAAACTTCCGGTTGATGAGCTCATTAATTATGGCTCTTCCTTCTTTAAAAACTCAGATTATTCAATGGCGGCCAAACTTTTCAAAAGAGCCATCGACGCCCAAAAGGATACTCCTGTGGTTCATATTGCCTACGGAGATTCTCTTTTTGCGTTAGGAAAATTTGAAGAGGCCACTCAGGCAATTTTGAAGGGGCTAGAAATTTACCCAAAGTATGCAGAGAGCCAAATTAATCGCCGTGACTTCTATGGGAATCCTTCTGAGTT
This sequence comes from Acidobacteriota bacterium, assembly GCA_003224715.1. Classification (GTDB taxonomy): domain Bacteria; phylum Acidobacteriota; class Terriglobia; order Versatilivoradales; family Versatilivoraceae; genus QHZQ01. Next base: position 5,691 of record QHZP01000433.1, read on the forward strand.
CGACTCACAGTTACAAAAGCTAGAAAACTACGTCCACAAACATCCCACCAACCTTAACGCCAGATTCCTGCTCGGTTACAATTATTTTTTCATCCAGGATTACGACAGAGCAGACGAGCAGTTTCAGGCCGTGCTGTCCAATAAATCCCTTCAGTTCTCCGCTCGATACCTCCATGACCTCATCCAGAAATTCAGCAGCCAAAAGGTAAAGAAGCCTCTGTAACTTTCCCACCCATACCCTGGTTTCTTCCTGCACTGATCCATCCCCTTACAACAGCTGTTCGCTCTTACCTCGGC
>QHZP01000434.1:0-5840 GCA_003224715.1 Acidobacteriota bacterium
CAACCAATCTGTGCCTTTCCTGTTGCTCGGCCTATCGGGAATCTTCCTTTTGGCTCTCGGAACGAGAAAGGGCCAGAGCCTGCATCAGATCTTCCCCAGTCCCTCTGCCACGTTGCTGGGGCTGGCGTATATTCCCAGCAGCCTGGGGCTGCTAGTGGCGGTCCGCTCGAGTACCGCCCTCGGTAACGACGCAAACCGATGGATTCTCTTCCTGCTTCTCGTGGTATGGTTCGGAGATACCGGGGCTTATTATATGGGGCGAGCTTTGGGTAAACACAAACTGGCTCCCTTAATCAGTCCCAAGAAAACCTTCGAGGGGGCCATAGGGGGAGTATTGGGAAATACAGTGGTTGCTTGCTTAGGAAAGAAGATTTTACTTTCTGCAATCCCCCTCATTCAGCTGCTGGTTTTAAGTTGGGTGCTGGGAGTCGTCAGCCAGATTGGCGACCTGGCAGAGTCAGCTCTAAAACGAGCTGCTGGCGTAAAGGATTCCTCCAATTTATTACCTGGGCACGGAGGGATGCTGGACCGTATCGACGGCCTACTCTTTGCAGCCCCAGTGCTTTTTTGTTATACGAAATTCTTCTTGAAATGAAACAGGAGGATCAAACTGACCCGGCGGCCTCGAGCCTACGGATTGACTTCCCACTCAGCGGGGTGCAATAAAATTGACTCCATTTTGCAGTTCGACGCGTGTCTGTCCAGGCTGTAATAGCCTACCAGCAGCTACACAATCACGACACTTGGGGAGGTGCCGTAATTTTTGATTTTCTAGCGCTGAAAGGTGAAAGTCAAGCACCCAAGTTTAGGAGGGTGCCTAGGTAAACATTTATGAAAGGTTTGAGCATCCTGGGTTCCACTGGATCTATTGGTCGCAATTGTCTAAGGGTGATCGAAGATTTCGAGGGGGATTTTCGCGTCGTGGGACTCGCGGCCGGGAAAAATATCGGCCTGTTGGCTGAGCAAATTCAGAGGTTTCAGCCGACCATTGTTTCGCTGTCCCATCCGTCATGCGTCGAAGTCCTTCAGTATCAGTTGCAGCAGCTTCCCTCCAAATACCGACCCAAGATCGTCGTCGGAGGCGAGGGCTTAATTGAGGTGGCCACCCATCCGGAAACCGACCTGGTCGTCAGTGCTATCGTGGGAGTGACTGGACTCCTTCCCACTTTCGAGGCAATTCAATTCGGCAAGTCGATTGCTTTGGCCAACAAAGAGATCATGGTGGTGGCGGGTGAGCTTGTTAAAGAGGCCGCCCGGATAAAAAGAGTCGAGATTCTTCCGGTTGATAGCGAACACAATGCGATTCATCAATGCCTCCGGTCCGGCAAAAAAGAGGAGGTGCATCGTGTGATTCTGACGGCCTCAGGTGGCCCCTTCCGCAAGTTTTCGGCCGCCCAAATGACAACTGTGACGCCCGAGATGGCCCTACAACACCCGACCTGGAGCATGGGGAACCGCATAACCATTGACTCAGCTACCCTGATGAACAAAGGCTTTGAAATCTTGGAAGCCATATGGTTATTCGGCCTGCCGGTCGATAAAGTCTCCGTTTTGATCCATCCCCAATCCACTGTACACTCGATGGTTGAGTTTGTGGATGGATCAGTCATCGCTCAGCTGGGCCTCACGGACATGCGCCATCCCATTCAATACGCACTTACCTATCCTAAAAGGGAGATGACAAAAACTGGAGTTTATGGAGCCCGATCTTAAGAAGTTCCCTTGTCTAGACCTAGCCTACTGTGCGGCTCGCCAATTGGGAGCCCATCCTTGCACGCTCAACGCAGCTGACGAAGTAGCCGTGGATGCCTTTCTCACAGGCAGGATCCGATTCCCGGTGATTCCCAAGATTGTAAAAAAAATGATGGAATTCTCTAACGGTCACGGCAAATTTTCAAGAGTTCAAGAAATTCTAGAGTATGATGAAATGGTACGGAAGGAGACGCAACAATTGATCGAAAAAGATTATCTTTGCTAATCGGCAGAGGTAGGCTTCCGATAAGTCAGGAGCAAGCAATGTTGAGGGAACAGCGAGGAATTTCTGAATGTTAGAGTTTTTTTCCGCCAATATTCTAAGTGTGGTGTTGGTATTCGGCACAGTCGTGATCATCCATGAGCTGGGCCATTTTGTTGTGGCCAAGCTTCTCAAGATACGAGTGGAAGCTTTCGCCATCGGTTTTGGGCCAAGGCTTTTGGGCTTTCGCAAAGCGGAGACGGACTATCGAGTATGTGCCATCCCTCTGGGCGGCTATGTCAAAATGGCCGGAGAAAATCCTTCCGAAGATCTTACTGGAGGGATTGAAGAATTCTTGTCCAGGCCGAAATGGCAGCGGTTTCTGGTGGCTGTGATGGGCCCGGTGATGAATATCCTATTGGCGATTGTCCTTCTAACGGCCGTCTTTTATCACAAGTTTGAGACACCCGCCTGGCTCAGCGAACCCGTAGTGGTGGGGATCATTGAAAGCAATTCTCCCGCTGAGAAAGCCGGGATCCTACCCGGGGATCGCATCGTAGCCATCGACAACAAAAGGAACCTTACGTGGGAGGCATTCTCTTTGGAAGTCGCTACCAGCGCCAATCGCCCGCTCGAAATGGAAATTTCCCGTCAGGGTCAAACCATTCGCAAAACCATTACGCCAGAGACGCAGGGAAAACATCATGGCGGCTATCTGGGTGTCTTCCCTTATTCTCCGTCCTTATCTGTTGTTAAAAACGTTATGAGTGGGAAGCCTGCCGCCGAGGCCGGAATGCGGACAGGCGACAGAATCATCAAAGTCGGAGATGTCGAGCTGGAAAAAGCCGGGAAAGATTTGGCTGACGTTCTCAATCTCAGTAAAGATGAAGTTGTTTCCATTGGGGTATTGCGCCAGGGACAGCAGCTAGAACTCAAGGTAAAACCCTACCTGGATAAGGTAACCAACCGCCGCATGATTGGCATCGAGCGAGACCAAACGCAAAGGATGATTGTCAAGAATCTCACTGTGGCGGAGGCTTTTCGGGAATCGATCCAACAGAATGTCAAATTTACCAGCTTGATCTTTGACATCCTGCAAAAGCTCTTTAAGCACGAGGTTTCGATCAGGATGATGTCGGGACCCATTGGAATTGCCCAGCAATCGGGCATTGCTGCCAAAAGCGGGTTTGTGGATTTGGTCTTTCTGATGGCAGCCATCAGTTTGAATCTCGGAATTATGAACCTGTTGCCAATCCCAGTCCTCGATGGTGGGATTATTGCTATCATTCTAGTTGAAACTTTGATTCGACGAGATCTCAGCCTCCGTTTGAGAGAAAGGATTACCCAGGTTGGGCTGGTGGTATTGATCCTGCTAGCCGTGATAGTAACTTATAATGACATCATCAAAGTCTTGCCAGCCTCCCTAGAGAAATATTTCCCCTGACAGCGACCGGGATTTGCAGATTTTAGTTGGCAAATTTACTCCCTTCGGGGATAAGAAAACGGGGCTAATGAAACCGGCTACCACTCCTTCCTTAAGGATAGCCAGAACACAAGCAGACAAGCGAGCCCTCTCGCACGGGATACCTCGAGCCGACTTCAATGCCGGTAGACCCGAGGGGCGTTCCGGCGATAGTTCTCCCACTCATCCTTTCGTTTTGCCCGCCAAAGTACGGTATTCTTGCAGTAAGCGTCTAACCTCGTCAAACATGTCCGCAGCGAAACGATTTTAGCTCCCCCGTATGCCCCAGTTCTAGCGAGATCGCGCACCCCAACAAGGCCGCCAGTTGGCTAGCTCTCAAATATTTAGTCTTGGGTCTCATGACCCTTTTTGATCCTGGGAGGAAATTGATATCTTGGCTTACTACTCGATTTGATCAATACGCATTACGAATGTCCTCCCTTTCCAGTCCGAAGGTTTGCGAAAACCTCAGCTTGGTCTCACTCGACTAGTCCGAGCAAGAGCCAAATGAGGAGCACCGGCGGACCGAGGGGTAACCTCCTGGGTGAAGTATCCGCACCCTACTCCACAAAAAGCTGATCGGTCCTGGCCAAAAGCCACCAAGTGCGAGGCTCCGCATCGCGACGAGCGACCAGCGCGAGTTTAGCAGGAAAACAGGGACTGTAAACCCCAAACTCTTGATCGCCGGTCCGAGACGCCTCCCACACTGTTCTCATCCTATCACTTACCTTAACAGCGGTAGAGCCGAGTGGATATCCAGGTTATACTGGTTCTGCGCGGTCCTGCAATCCCCGAGGGGGATTAATGTCTGAGTCAGATTGACCGTCTGGCTCTTGTCTGCTACTCTTGCTCGCGCTCGAATCGACAACATTGAATAAGCGTAGGAGGAGGATGTCCCGCAAAACCCCTTATGAGTGATTGTCTGGCAGCTATCGATATCGGTACCAACTCTTTTCACCTGGTGGTGGTCAGGGTCAAAGAGAACAACCGTTTTGAAATCCTGGCCCAGGAAAAGGAAGTCGTGCGATTAGGCTCTGGTTCCAAGGACATGAAGTACCTCAAAGAAGATGCCGTGGATCGGGGCATTGAAGCACTTAAACGATTTAAGCAAATTGCGGAAATCTCTCAGGCAGAAATCAGGGCAGTGGCTACCAGTGCGGTGCGTGAAGCCTTGAACAAGGAAGTCTTTATCCAGAGAGCCAGGACTGAGGCAGGAATCGAGGTAGGAGTTATCTCCGGATTCGAAGAGGCTCGCTTGATCTACTTGGGGGCCCTTCAAGCTCTGCCGGTGTTTGAGAAGAAAATTCTTCTCATCGATATTGGAGGTGGCAGCACGGAATTTTTGATTGGCAAAGCAGGTGAGGTTATAGAAGCCAATAGCCTCAAGCTGGGGGCCATTCGGATGACAGACAGATTCCTCAAAGACGAACCCATTGGTTCGAAAGACATCGACAAATGCAGGGAATATGTAAGGGTGTATCTTCATCCCATGGCTCGCGAGGTTCGAAAGCATGGCTTCGAAATAGCGGTAGGCAGCTCAGGGACTATTCTGAACCTGGCTCAAATGATACAGATTCTGCGCCATCAAGAGCCAACCCGATTCCTCAGCAATTTCGTTTTTTCAGGCGTGGAATTGGCGGAGGTCGCCAAGATGCTCGTCAAAGCCGACACTGTTAAAAAGCGCCAAAAGATCGACGGGCTTGACCCAAAGCGGGCTGACATTATTCTGGCGGGCGCTATCATCCTCGAGCAGATCTTTGAAGAAATGCATATGGATTCCATCACGGTCTCTGGCTTTGCCTTGAGGGAAGGTGTCATCCTCGATATTTTGCAAAAATCCAAGGGGGATGCGCTCCACCACTTGACCGACATTCGCTACAAAGGGGTCCTACATTTGGCGGAGATTTGTGATGTCGAGAAAGAACACGCTGACCAGGTGACCCGGCTTTCCCTGCAATTGTACGATCAGCTTCAAGACCTGCATCAACTTCAAGACATTAATCGCGAATATTTGGAAGCGGCAGCCCTACTTCACAACGTTGGATTTTTCATCTCTCACGCGCAGCACCATCGTCATTCCTATTACATCATTCGCAATTCCGAATACCTCACCGGGTTCACGAATCATGAAATCGAAATCATTGCGCAGGTGGCTCGCTACCATCGGAAGAGCACTCCAAAACCCAAGCACGAAGAATTTGCCCGTCTGGGCCCCGCAGACCAAATAGTGGTAAAGAAGCTCTCGGGAATTCTTCGTGTGGCCGATGGCCTGGATCGAACACACGGCAATCTCATCCAATCGCTTCGATGTGAAAGAACCGGTCAATCACTGGCTATCCACCTGGAAACTCAAAACGACTCCGTTCCTTCCCTGGAAATATACACGGCAGAAACGAGGAAGGATTTGTTCGAAGATACGCTTGG
>QHZP01000434.1:5851-6355 GCA_003224715.1 Acidobacteriota bacterium
CGCCATGACTGAGGCCAATTGTCCGGCTCAATGATTCCCGCTCCTAGTGTAATCAGGTTGTTATTGGCAGGGCTGGCCAGAGTCCAGAGAGGTTTTTTCCACTTCAACAGTTCACGACAGAATTGCTCGGTCTTGCTTTTGGGCGCTGCGTGAACGATGAATATCTCGTCGACAAGTGCCGCTACCAATTGATTGCGTCGCCGTGCATTTTCGACGCTGGCGCGGCGCTGCTTTTCTTCGAAGGGTGAAAGCAGCAGTAAGCGACCTTCATCCAGCGGCCCCTGCCACTCAGTGGGAATGCGCAGTCTCTGGAGGCCGCGGGCAGGACAGACGATAATCGGTTGTCCCCCCCGCAGAAGCAGCCGGAGACATTCTTTCTCTGTGGGGGAATGAAAGCCTCCAACCACGGTGACACCGCTCTCCCGCAAGCAAGTGGAGAGATCACAGCTCGCCAGCATGAGGGCGTCCGGGCACCTGGTAGAGCAAAAGAGTGCTAAGGAGGGG
>QHZP01000435.1 GCA_003224715.1 Acidobacteriota bacterium
TACTTTCCCCTGCCCTGACAGCTTCTTGACGAAGCTGAACCGGGACGGCACCGGCCTGGTCTATTCCACTTACCTGGGTGGCAGTGGCGACGAGATCATCCTTGGGACCGCGGTGGACCCCGTCGGTAACGCGTACGTTAACGGCTTGACGTTCTCGAATGACTTCCCCACCTTGAATCCCTACCAGGCCGCTTATGCCGGCGGCGGGGACGCCTTCATGGCAAAGCTGAACCGTCACGGCACCCGCTTGGTCTATTCCACTTACCTGGGCGGTAGCGGCGATGACGAGGGTGGCGCGATCGTGCTTGACTCAAGGGGTAACGTCTACGTAGAAGGAGTTACCACATCGACCAACTTCCCCACCACCTTGAATGCGTTCCAGCCCGCTTTTGGAGGAGGATTCTCGGACGCCTTTGTGGCGAAGATTAGTCGAAGCCACGACAATAACCCTGATGACGGTGACGAGGACGATTGATGGCGACGGCCACGGTTATTCAGGCAAAGGCAAGTCTGACGTGTTATGACAATCAATAGACCAGCGATTTGTTCTTTAAGCATCACTGTTGCGTCTCAGCTCTTCTGCACTTAATTGAACTGCTGGTTCTAGACTGGAGGGTTCTTCATTTTACGCTGAAAAGGAGGAAAGTTCATGCTTAGTCATAGGGTTGTTTTGACCTTAGCCATCGTGGGGGTTGCAGCTGTCTTGGTCACAGTGACCCAGGCGAGTCCTGCCTCAGCCGAGGGTGGTTCCGCTAATTACAACTTCCTGGTCGCTTCAGGTTTCCTCTGTGACCCGAACGACTCAACCACCTGCCCGGCGGTGGCCAGGGCGGCTAATGGCAACACCATCGAGCTGAGCGGCGCAGGTACGCTGAATCCCTCCAGCAAGTCCATCACTGCAGCTGGCGCCTTTGCCCACAAGAACTCTGCAGGAAAAATTGTGGAAACTGGCGTCTGGACGGCCACTGAACTTCTCAGTTTCAAGTCCTATGGGATTGCGCCTGGCGCACTCCTGCGTGGTAATCAGAAATTCAGAACGTCAGGAATCCTTCCCATAGGCAGGGGCCTCCTGGCGGGCCCCATGCCCACAGGCGGTCTGGCTTTGCTCCGAGTGCGTCTCTGGCCAGACAGCGGCAAACCCAAAGAGGCCTTCCTACAAGTGAACTGCGCCAAAGGCAAGGTGCCGGAAAACCAGCAAGGAGATGGAGTCCGGTTAGCCATCCAGGAAGGCGGCCCGAAATTCGATCAGAAAGTGAGTGGGCGCACGGTCTTCATGCTGAGGAAGCCTGGCCTCAACCTCAGCCCAAAGCGCCCCGTGCCTGGCACCAACTGAAGTCCTCGACAATTGCGGATTTCGGAATGGACAAAATCCCCTCCTGTGGAGGGGGAGAAGGCCTTCAGGGGTGGGTCCGTGCGGATCGGAAAGAACCCACCCCTACACCCCTGAAGCTGTGAAAAAATTCGAAACCGGCCGAAAATTGGGAGGGCGAGGCTCCCGCCGAGCCTCATGGGGCAAGGACTTGCTATGGCGACGGCTCGCCAGGAGGCTCGCCCTCCCAATTTTTTCACAGCTCCCCTCCCAAGAGGGGAATAGTCGGCCCCTATGAAAGTGATTCATTTTCATCATCAGTGGTGCCGCCAAGGCGTGACAGGCTCCTGTGAATCCTGTCTAATTCAATTATGGCTCGGCGCCCGAACCAATTGAGGGAATGAGGATTTCGGATTGAAACCAACTCTGGTCGTAGCCGTAGGGTGCGTTAACGCCTTCTGTGCAACGCACTCCTGCGAATCCGTGAATTAGCGATAAGCCTTCAAAGCCAAGCTGCCAGACAGCGCTGGTTGCGACTGCTCTTGCCCTTGCCTACAGAATAAAGATGCGTTACGCAGAAGGCGCTAACGCATCCTACAACTACAACCCACCGCTTGTCTCGCACTTGAGAAGAACATCAGAGCAGAGCTTCGAACACACCCGTCATTAATCGTTATCAGCGCGTGTTTAAAAAGCGATAGGTCTTTTCAAGTTCGGGAAAATGCCGCTTGATACGCAGATAGATTTTCTTGGCGGAGGCCTCATCATAAACATGCGATGTCTCATTTCGATCTTTGAGCATCTGAAGCCAAGCGGTTTCATCTCCCAGCCAGTTGGCTTCGAATGCCCGCTGCATGGCTTCCCTTGGCGTTCCAGTCTGAATACCTTCTGCTGCCAAAAGGCGCTTAAGTGTCTTCCAAAAGAGTTCAATGACGAATTCAAAGCGCTGAATAGTTCCGTCCACGGCCAAGCTATTGGTTTCAGGTTTTTGAAGGGCCTCCCGAAGTCTTTCCAACGCTGCCCCGAGATTGCGCAAGCTCTGGCTTTGTTTCTTTTTTCTCATAAAGGACCTTACCTTCAACTGAGATTCTTTTCTTTAGTCCCGCCGAGGCTTCTTCCCACCTCACCACATCGATGTGGAGCAACGTATCAGACTCTTCTAGCTTAAATGTGATATCAAGCCACTCCCGTTGAGAGGCATTAGGCGCTTGAATGGCTAGGTCAACGTCAGAGCGCTCGTCAGCGTCACCTCGCGCCCGTGAGCCAAACAGTATCGCCCGGACAATCTTTGGCTGGTCTTCAAATATACTCAGAAGCTCGCGCTCTAGACGGCCCTGTAAACTGGTTGTCATGAATTAGACAGACCTCGGTAAAGTGTTTCCTGAAGTCAGAACCTTAGGAGCCATCTTAGTTTTTGGATCGTGGCTTGTCAATCGTGCCTGAGGGCTCAGAGGCTGGAGTTTGCTCTGGATGTCCACCCTGAGGCGATTTCAGATCGCAGATTTGAACTGCGCAAGACACACAACAATTAGGTGCCTGGATGCCATTTTCTACGAGGGTAGATGACCGGATGGATAAGATCGCGATAGCAGTCAACCCACGACTAATTAGTTTCTGTCGCGAAACTCGCGAGACCATGCCTGGCGTCATTCTTGCGAGCTCTGACCACATCGGAGGCGCCAGCTGGAAGCTACATAGTGCAAGGCTTCCCAGGTTTCGCGACAGAAACTAATTAGGGGCGGAATCACGCAACGCAAGGACCATCCACCGCCAGTTTCCTTAACCCTCGATTCATTCAGGGCTAGGGAAGCGGCCGCCGAAGAGGTAACCTTTCAAAACGCCTTCTCTCCCTTGAATAATGATTGCCCTCTCGATTCATCGACAAGTTGATGAGATGATGTTCCTGCACTCATCAATCGTCCGCGAGCTTGAGGCAATTGGCTGGTTTGCTGTTGGCGGGAAAAAAAACCCGGCTGGACTTTTTCTACGATCTGGTTGACTGGCTTTTCAATGTATTTGAAGATGGGCTTAGGATAAATTCCAATCCAAAACGCCATGATGACCAGCGGGAAGAGCGTGGCAAACTCTCGCAGGTTCAGGTCCTTCAGTTTTTCATTCTTTGGGTTGGTGATCTGACCGAACATCATGCGCTGGTAGAGCCAGAGCATGTAAGCCGCCCCCAGGACAATACCCACACAACCGTAAACACCCCAACTGATGCGCTTCTGGAAGGCGCCTGCCAGAATCGTAAATTCGCCGATAAACCCATTGAGCAGCGGCAGTCCAATAGACGACATGGTAATGATCAGGAAAATGGTGGCAAAAGTCGGCATGACATGCGAAAGCCCACCGTATTCCGAAATTTCGCGTGTGTGCCGGCGCTCATAAATAATGCCCACAATCAAGAACAGTGCACCGGTTGATATCCCATGGTTGATCTGTTGAATGATGCTACCGCTAATGCCGTTGGGATTCAACGCGAACAAGCCCAGCATGCAAAAACCAAGGTGGCTCACCGAAGAGTAGGCCACCAGTTTTTTGGCGTCCTTCTGCATCATAGCCACCAGGGCGCCATAAATGATTCCGACAATCGAGAGAAAAACAACCAGATGAAGCAGGCCAAAACGGTATTGGATGAGCCCAAACGTAAAGTGAGAGAGATTGAGCGAGGCCGTATCCTTTACCGCATCCGGAAACATGGGCAGGCTAAAACGAACGAAACCGTAAGTCCCCATTTTCAGCAGCACCCCGGCTAATATGACAGACCCCGCGGTGGGAGCCTCCACGTGGGCATCAGGCAGCCAGGTGTGAAAGGGAAACATGGGGACCTTGATGGCAAAGCCAATGAAGAATGCCAGGAAAAGCCAGAATTGATAGCTCCAGGGCAAGGCCAGTTTCTGAAGTTCGGGTATGCTAAAAGTCAAAACGCCAGTCATTTTGTAGTTGTAGAAGTAAAGCGCCAGAATGCCTAGCAGCATCACAACAGAACCCAGCAAGGTGTAAAGGAAAAATTTTATGGCGGCATAGAGCTTGCGCGGACCGCCCCAAACCCCGATGAGGAAATACATGGGGACCAGCATCACTTCCCAGAAGACGTAGAAGAGGAAGAAATCGAGCGACATGAATACACCCAACATTCCAGTCTGAAGGAGGAGCATAAAGATGTAATATTCTTTCACGCGCTCTTCGATGGCGGTCCAGGATGAAAGAACCGAAAGGAATCCCAATCCCGTGGTCAATATGATGAGCAACAAGCTGATGCCGTCGATGCCGAAGTAATACTCGACGCCCATGCTGGGAATCCAGGAGGCCCGCTCGATAAATTGGAACCCCTCTGCATTAACATCGAATCGGGTCAATAACGGCAGCGAAACCAGGAACCCCACTCCGGCCGCGATGTTGGCAAACCAGCGGATGAAGTTCTTGCTCTCCTTATTCACAAAGAGCAACAGAATAGCTCCCACCATTGGGGTGTAGGCCACTATCGAAAGTAGATGGTTATGGAACATGCAATGACGCTCCTAAGTTCGTCCCGGAAATATCGAAAAGAACATTAACCGCAAAGGCGCAAAGAACGCGAAGAAAATCCGTCAAGAAAAAAGCACCTCGGACCTGTACTCGGTGCGTGCAGCAAATGCTGCAGACGAAAGTGAAGTTGTCTTCCGGTTTCAGGCTACCACATGACATTATTATCCTATTTGTTTTCTTCTCATTCTGTCAATTCATTGAAGTATTACTTCATAAATAAATAGCGGATGATGGGCAGAATTTTGGGATAGCTAACGATCAGTAGAATTCCAGCAATCGTCAGCGCAGCGTAGTTTTGGATAATGCCAGTCTGGATTCTTCGCAAGGGGTAGCTCATGTAATAAATCAAGTCGGAACGGCGCACGGCAAAATCGACAAACCAGTAGTCGAAGAAGCCGGAAATCGAGGCCGTCAGTCGGGTCAACCAGGCAGATCCATTGACGCCGCCATCAATCACGCTCAAATCAAAACGAGCCAGAAGATTACCCAGGTCTTTGGTCCGATTGACAAACAAGGTGTCATAAATCTCATCCACCCAGTACTTGTTGAGCAGCGTAATATAGAGGGCTCGAAAATGGGTCTTGAGTTTTTCCGGTAAGGCCGGATTCTTCAAATAAAACGTCCAGGCCACCAGCAGGCCCACCGCCGCTATCCCCACCGACACCAGCATCACCGCCCCCTCGGTCCACTCTGCCGGACGAAGCCCTGTTTCGAGCGCCGACACTTCTAACACGGGGTCCAAAAAGCGTTCAAAGGCGTTAGGGAGGTTTCCCAGGTACTGGCCAATGATATGTGGAATCCCCACCCAGCCGGCCGCCACCGATCCGGCTGCCAGTACCATTAACGGCACCGTCATGCTCCGAGGTGATTCATGGACATGATGCTCTACCTCCGCCGCCACACGCGATTGCCCATGAAAAGTCAAAAACATCATGCGAAACATGTAGAACGACGTCATCCCGGCCGCCACGGCGCCTATCAGCCATAACAGCCCATGTCCCCTGGAATAGGCCTGCCACAAGATCTCGTCCTTGCTAAAAAATCCCGCCAGGGGCGGAAAGCCCGCTATGGCAACAGTCCCTGCCATCATGGTCCACCAGGTGGTGCGAATTTTGTCCTTCAATCCTCCCATCTTGCGGATGTCCTGCTCACCGCTTAAGGCATGGATGACACTGCCGGATGCCAGGAACAAGAGCGCCTTAAAGAAGGCGTGTGTCATCAGATGAAAGATCCCCGCGGCAAAGGCTCCGACCCCGCAACCCAGGAACATGTAGCCTAACTGGCTGACCGTTGAATAGGCCAGTACCCGTTTGATATCGTTTTGCACCAAGCCAATGGAGGCGGCAAAAATCGCCGTCAGCGCCCCCACCACGGCCACCAGCATCATCGCCTTAGGGGCCAGCACGAATAAGGCATTACAGCGCGCCACCATGTAGACTCCTGCCGTCACCATAGTGGCTGCGTGAATCAAGGCGCTGACGGGCGTAGGACCTTCCATGGCATCCGGCAGCCAGACATAGAGCGGTACCTGAGCGGATTTTCCCATGGCGCCAACGAACAGCAAAATGCAGATAGCTGTTATCACCCCGTCTCCAGCCGAAATAGCCCCCGTTGCCGCTCTGGCCTTGGTCATCTCGAAGACCTGCGAGAAATCCAGCGAGCCGAAGGTAGTGAAAATCAAAAAGATGCCCAGCGTGAAACCGAAGTCTCCCACCCGGTTGACCACGAAAGCTTTTTTGCCTGCATCCGCTGCGCTCTTTTTGTGGAAGAAAAATCCAATCAGGAGATAGGAGCAAAGACCCACCCCTTCCCAACCCACAAACATCAGGACAAAGTTGTTGGCCAGAACCAGCGTCAGCATGGAGAACATGAAGAGGTTCAAATAGGCAAAGAAGCGATAATACCCCCCTTCGTGAGCCATGTATCCCGTCGAGTAAATGTGAATCAGAAAACCCACGCCGGTGACCACCAGAATCATGACGGCCGAGAGCGGATCGAGCTGGAAGCCCCACGAGACGACGAACTGTGAGATCCAGGTAAATAAATCCGTCCGGAAAAATCGTTGCTGCTCAGGAAGCCTCAAGAGTTGCAACACCGCCCCGACGGAAAAAGCAAAGGCGGTACCCACCAGCCCGCAAGCGAGAGTATCGATAATCCTCTTGGGCAATTTCTTTCCCAGGATTCCGTTAAGAAGGGCTCCCGCAGCCGGAAAGAGTGGAATCAGCCAGATCTGTTCCAAAAAGTTCATAGCACACACCATTGCTGCAGGGGATCTAACACAATTGCGCTCCTGTTGCCTCTGTCAATGACAAATCTGAGGTTTCGATCTTTTAGGGTTGTAAAAATGATACTTGAGTGGTGATGACAGGTACTACTAAGCGAACTCAATACGAGTTCCTGCATGCCATTTGCGTTCACTGAAAAACCAACAAGGTTTTAGCACAACGACTTTTCAAAGTCCATTGAAATTAGAGGAGGAATGTAATGCCTCGAAGAGCCGGATTGGGAGGGAGAGCTTCCGGCGAGCCATCACCCCTTGCCGCATGAGGCTCGGCGGGAGCCTCGCCCTCCCGATCTCGGCCGGTTTTGAATTTTCTCACAGCTCCTCAACGCATTACGGAGCCCATCAGGATTCTGTGGATCGCCACGACCGAGAGGGACGGGAGTAAGGGGGATTTTTTTCACTCCTTTATAGAATAGGTAAGGGTGAATTAGGAGACCGTATCTATAAGCCGGATCACTTCCTGGCCGATTGTGTGCGAAAGCATCCTCTGGCTCTTGCTCGTCGTGTTACTGGATTAGCCGCCAGAAAGCAGAGTAAGAGTACGAATGGGAACGGAATACTTCACTGTTTCTGAAATGCTGGGCTCAGGTCAGCAGGGCCCCAGTTTTTTGAAAGAGACTCGAATTGATTTGACGCAGAATAGCTTCTACATCTGCTCTATTGCATTTTAGGTCTTCGGCAATTTTGTCTAAGGGCCAACCATGGTAATGTTTGCAAATAAACATTTTCTTGTGGGCCTCAGGCAGAAGCGCCAACATTTCAAGGATTGAAGAGGTTACTTGTTCTCGAAGTTCCGGTTGCGCCAGTTTCTTAGTCGCGGTCATTTTTCCTCCGCTTGGGCTTGGTCATTCCGCATCGAGTCACTCCACAAAACTCATCTATATAGACGAGGAATTTCGAAAAAAGTTGCATTATTCTTTGATGTTGGGAAAAAAGTCGTGGCGAGAAGCGAAAGGTTAGGAAGCATTCCAGGAAATGAACACAAAGCTACCAGGTTTGGCGACTCCGCCGACTTATTTACCGTATTCCCACTTCTTCTGAATGCGTTTGAGGGCATGCTCGTTTTCATTAGCCTGTACTGAAGCACGGGGCTAATGAAAAACCTGACGGATTTTCGCAGGCAAACGGACAGTTGGCAAAAATAGTCACTGAATTGAATCGCCTGCTAAGCGCGTAGTGGAACAAAAATAGCGAAGCACGAAACCCTCAACACGGCTGGCAGCTTCCTCCCCTTATCAGACCCACTACCTACTTTCGCCGCCGGCTCCCAACCCTTCTGAAGAGACGCGGTTGCACTGCTCGAGCAACTGGACTAACTGTTCATCGGAGAGATCGCGAAAGTTCTCGTAGAAACTGCTAACGGCAAAAAAGCGGTCTGGGCCCAGGTGGAGTACGACTAATTCATCGACCGACTCATGGACACGTTCGTAGGTGCTGGCAGGGCTGACTGGGACGGCCACGACAACTCGCTCTGGAGATTCGCGACG
Source organism: Acidobacteriota bacterium (assembly GCA_003224715.1). GTDB lineage: Bacteria > Acidobacteriota > Terriglobia > Versatilivoradales > Versatilivoraceae > QHZQ01. The sequence continues at coordinate 8,609 of QHZP01000435.1, forward strand.
GACTGATTTAATTCCCGCCATCATGGTGTATCCAGTGGCTAAGCCATCATCAATCAGAATCACGTTTTTTCCTCGCAGGTCGGGGCTGGGTTTGTTTCCACGATAGACAGCTAATCTTCTCCTGATTTCTGCCTGAACCGGACTAGTGAGTCTCTCGATATCGCCCAGGGTCAAACCCAGCTCTGCCACTAACTGCTGGTTGATGTCTATCTCTCCGTCAAGGGTAACTGCTCCGAGGGCCAGTTCTGGATTGTCGGGACAAGGAATTTTTCTCGGGATAATTACGTCCAGAGGTTTTTTCAGATGTTGGGCAATGGGATGGCCAATTTGAATGCCACCACGAGGAATGGCCAACAGACACGTTTCCTTCCTGGCATAATCCTCCAGCAGTTCAGCCAATTGAGAGCCTGCCTCAAAGCGATTTTTGAACATAATGGCTGTGGTCTTTGAAAAGACAGCGATCCATTACCACCCAAAGTCCCGCCAGTTGGGCCTGTTCAGCAGCCGTCTGGTGGATAACACCTTCTTGCATCCAAATCCCCTTGGCACCGATTTTAATGGCTTCTTCAACAATGGGCAGAACAGCCTCCGGCCGCCTGAAGATATTCACAATATCGATTGGTATGGATTTGGGGATATCCAAAAGACTAGCGTAGCACTGTTCATTCAACACCACTGAATACTTGGGATTGACGGGTATGATGCGGTAGCCTTGAGACTGCATATACTTCGCCACGCCATAACTTGGCCTCGAACGATTGGCGGAGAGGCCGACCACTGCGATGGTTTTGGCTTGTCGCAGAATCTCGGGAATAGCAACGCTGTTGTTCATCTGGAGTTTGGAAATTTCCTGTTTTTCCGAATTCTAACATTAATAAGAATCGCGAGTAGCATAATGCTCTGTTTAAAGACCCTGAAAAATAGAGTGAAACCCGAGTACGACCACGTCATTTCCCTGGTCTTCGTGCCAATCGAGCCAAATGAGAAATTGACACCCTTAGCTGGCTCCATTACTATTCTAAGAGGTCACCGAAAAAGAAGAGGCGTCAACCTCTGAATGGACGCGGGAGAACAGGCATGAGCAAGATTTCGACCCCCCACAGCCGCTGGCATGAGCTGAAGACTCAATGGGAAAAGAAGACTCTTAATCCCCTGGTTCAGAAATCGCAAGAGCGTCGAAAGCAATTCACCAGCATCTCCGGGCACCCTATCGAAGTTCTTTATACCCCTGCCGACCTGGAGAACTTCGACTACGAAAAGGACCTGGGGTTTCCTGGAGAGCCTCCCTACACCCGTGGCATTTACCCCACCATGTACCGGGGAAAGCTTTGGACCATCCGCCAATTCAGCGGGTTTGGCACCGCCGAAGATACCAATCAGCGTTTTCACTACCTTCTCTCGCAAGGTCAAACGGGGCTCTCAGTTGCTTTTGATTTGCCCACGCTCATGGGCATGGATTCCGACCATCCCATGTCGGATGGAGAAGTGGGCAAATGCGGCGTGGCCGTCGATTCCCTGGTTGACATGGAGACTTTGTTTGAAGGTATTGATCTCGAAAAAACGACCACCTCCATGACTATCAACTCTCCGGCCGCCATTCTTTGGGCTATGTACCTGGTGAATGCCGAAAAGAAAGGTTTTGACTTAAAGAAAATTTCTGGCACCCTGCAGAATGATATTTTGAAAGAATACATCGCGCAAAAGGAATGGATTTTCCCGCCCCGGCCTTCCTTGCGTCTCATCACTGACATTTTTCAGTTTGCTACCCAGCAGGTTCCACGCTGGAACACGATCTCCATCAGCGGCTACCATATTCGTGAAGCGGGATCTACAGCCTTGCAGGAACTGGCTTTTACCCTGCGAGATGGGATCGAATACGTGGAGGCCGCTATCCAAGCCGGATTAAACGTGGATGATTTTGCTCCTCGCCTCTCGTTCTTCTTTAACGCCCACAATGATTTCTTTGAAGAAATTGCCAAATACCGCGCTGCTCGCAAGGTCTGGTACCGGGTGATGAAAGAGCGCTTCCAGGCCAAAGAGCCTCGTTCCTGGATGCTCCGCTTCCATGCTCAGACCGCTGGCTGCTCTCTGACTGCTCAACAGCCTTATAATAACATTGTCCGTACTACAATCCAGGCCCTGGCGGCTGTTCTCGGAGGAACCCAATCCTTGCACACCAATTCGATGGACGAAACTTATGCATTGCCCACGGAAAATGCGGTCGCGATTTCCTTAAGAACGCAGCAAATCCTGGCATCCGAAAGCGAAGTCGGCAATACGGTTGATCCGTTGGCGGGATCTTATTTCCTGGAGAAATCGACTCTGGAGATGGAAGAAGGCTGTTGGGACTACTTCGAGAAGATCGATGCCATGGGAGGTATGGTCTCAGCCATTGAGTGCTGCTTTCCTCAAAA
>QHZP01000430.1 GCA_003224715.1 Acidobacteriota bacterium
TGCGCGAGTGACCCATCAACTCGATTCCTAACTGGTTGTTTCCGATCCCTCCGAAGCTGTTTATGTCGCTGGTCGGAGTGAAGTGATAGAGCTGAAAAAATCCGCCGCTTGCCGTCAACGCTAGAAAACGCTTTTCGGATACGGGTGTGTCCAATTCGTGTTTGCCAAACTTCAGGTTAAGCCATCGCGAACCGAGAAGGTTATCGAACCTGATCCAGGCAGCTTCAAAGTGAAAAGCCCCGGTGGCGTCGGCGGATGGGAGAACTAAGAAGGAAATATTCTTGGCGAGAGTGCCAGCCGTCCACAGGTCCAAGCCTGAAAGATCGAAACCCGAAGTCACAAGATGGGCTTCGGTCAGCCCGCTCATGGCGTTGCCGGGTATCTGGTCAACGGCCATCCGATTGTTGGCTTCGCGGTGCCATTGGGGAGTGATTCGAAACGTGACGGGCCAGTAGGTGGGCTGCTGATAGATGGGGGCATCTCTGTCATTCCCCAATTGATAGCCGTTGTCCTTGAAGGTTTGCCCGAAGTTGTTCAGCTTGGGCCAGGCCTCATGGCAGGCTGAACAGGGGAGCGCGTACTTGCGGGCAAAAGCGGGAATCGCCAGCGTGCGAGTCACGGGGCAAAAAAGCAGCCAGATCAGAATTACCCCAACCACTACGGGAAGCACGCTGGCACTCGGCTTCCGATACAAGATGGAAATCCCTCCTCCCCTTGTTTTCGGGACTGGACGCGGACGGCCAGGCCCGGGCTCGCTTCTGTTTACAAGTGAAGGCCTCTGGAAATGGTTTATAGCATGTGCTTTCATGGTGCGCTCAAGTGCTGGACTAGTTAGATTAGTTAGTCTTCACTCTTATTTCCATGGTCATCCCCATGGTCTTTCTCATTGTCATTTCCTTGGTCTTTCTTAGCTTCTCTGTCATTGTCTTCTGCATCGTTGTTTTCCTTTTCTCGGGCAATGATCCTGCCGAAAAGGCCATGACTCTCGTCAACAATGCCTGCGGTGAAGAAAAGGACGTTCGTAGCACCCGCCACATTGCCGTTGCCAAAGGTCAGGCCCCAGAGGCCGTCAATCGTGATCGGCTGGCCGTGGCTGTCTTTGAGCTGGCCGTGGAAAGAGTGGCCTTCCAGTCCATTGTCTTCCCCATCTTCTTTGTCATTGTCCTCTTCATCATTCTTCACGTCTTCCTTCTTAAAGGCGTTGATGCGCCCGTCGCCGAAGTTGCCCACCAACAAGTCGTCGGAGAATTTTCCAAAATGATCAGGAGCGAGAGCTAGCCCCCAGGGGGAGTTTAGTCTACCGCCGGACGCAAAGCGCTCTATGAAGTTGCCGTTGAGGTCGAACACATCAACAAACCCGTTGCCCGGGCCCTTCACGTCATCGTGTCTGTCAGCATTCTGCATTGCGAATGTGACAAAGAGCTGGTTGTTGATATTCCGGATGCCGAACGGGGCGAAACCTGGGTTGGACGCATCGGGGACGATCTGGGGGTCCGTAAAGGACGTAACAAAAGTAAACTTCGCGTCATACATCTCCACCACGCCGTCGCGAAAGTTGCTCGCGTAGATAAAATTACCGGAGCCGTTATTCCCGATCGCAAGACCCTTGTAAACCGCACCCAACGCTGACCCATCAGCTCCACCCAGGCCTGAGTTGTCCACCGATAGGATGGCGTGGGTCAGATCGACACTGAAGTTCCAGCCGGTGATGGTCCCATCCTCGGTGGCGAAAATGAACAGAGCGGGCCCGGACGCACTGCCTTTAGAAATCACAAAGTCAGGCGTGCCGTTGAATACAATGCCCGTGGGCGTGCCTGAACCGCTGCCCCCTTTCGGCGGCGGGATCATTACAACCAGCGGGGAGGTGGGGGGAAACGGGTGGCCGTTCCCGTCGTACAGAGTGGAAGCGCCGGCGTTGTTATCGGCAATCCAGAACGGACCGTTGGGCGGAAACACAATGCCCCAGGGATTAACCAGATTGGGATCCATCGTGGGGGCGAGCCCTGGTAAATCTGAAACAAGATTCTGCTGGTCGTAAGACTGCGCGACGACCGGGCTCGAAAAGGACAGCATCAGAGCCCCGGCAAGCGATCCTGCAAGGACTAGCCTAAGACCAAATCCAGATGACTCTCTCATAAATCCTCCTCGTATTGGGAGCAAGATGGGAACCTGAACTCGACGATGGCATACCTTGAAAACGACCACCGCTAGAGAAATTCTCCATTCTGCCAGATTCGTTGAAAATATTAGCGACCACAGTCCGTACCTCGGCACCACTGCGCCTTGGAGTGACCTCGCCTTAACTTAGTGCTATCCAAACTATGATGCATGTGACCGCTATTTGAGCAAGGGGCTAGGCTCTGAGAGGTTGATTTGAGCGGGTGAAGGATTAAAAGAAGAGGGCTAGCAACTTGAGGTTATCCGTCGCGCAATTTCATTAGGCAAAACAGTAAAGCCGAAGGCTTAACCTGTAAGAATCAGAGTCGAAATCGATAGCCTGTCGCCAAATTCGATCAGAATGAAACAATGGAATTGCCCGTTTGTCATCTAACGTCGTCTCATTACAGGATGGAGTTTCGGTGAAGCACAGGTAGTGAATTGATTTAGTACGTTAAGGCGACGCGTGCTTATTGGTCGATGGTGGTGTATCCGAGAAGCCCGCCCGCCAGAGCTATTGGCTCGCAGGTTAGCTAGCGTCCATCCCGTTTGCGACGTCACCCGCAACCTTTACTTTTAATTGCTCTGTAGTAGGGTTTACTCCGAATCCACTTTGCACGAAGTTGCAATGGCCTTTGCAGCGCAGGCATGAAGAACCCCTCCTTTGTCAGCCACTTTTTCGTCGTCTCCGACAAGACTCGGCTTGCGATTCAGACAGGGGTAGTAACCGTTCGCCCTGGATTTTAGCGGATTCGCACCTTCCTCAGTTGAACCCCTGATAGGTCCTGAATAGACTGTCTCCCCGAAACTATCCGGTATTGCAGACCGAAACCTTAAAAAATCGAAAACCCTAAAAGTGATGGACCCATTTGCATCAAGAGGTCCGTCAAACCAGGAGGTAAACGATGAAACGCGCTTATTGCATAGCTTTGTTTCTATTGCTTGGACTCTTGATTTTCTCCCTAACCATACCGAGCTCGATGGCCCAGCCGGCAGAAACCTTTTATGTCAAGGCCAAACTCAGCCCCGATAATGGAGTTCCGCCTGTGACCGGCCTCAATGCCAGCGGCTCCGCTCGAGTCAAATTCACTGTGACTCGTGATTCAGGCGGTACCATCACTTCTGGAACCGCTGTATTTGAAGTGGCCTATCAGTTCCCCTCTGCCATCACGCTTGTCGGATTTCACATTCATTCAGGAGCCGTGGATGAATCGGGGCCGGTGGTGATCAATTCCGGACTGAATGCAACGTCAGATCCAACGGGAGTTGGCAACATCGTCCTTCCCGCCGTTACGTTAGATACCTCAGATCAAATCACGGCTTTGAACGGGCTTTTGACTAGTCCCCAACTTTATTACATTAATCTCCATACCTCAGACAATCCCGGGGGCGCCATTCGCGGGCAAGTAACCACGGAAACATTGTTCTATAAAGCGATCCTCTTGCCTGAAAATCAAGTGCCCCCTGTTACGGGGTTAAATGCATCGGCCTCGGTTTTGGTGACGTTGGATGTGACCCGTGATAGTTCCGGTAAGATTACCTCAGGTGCCATCATGTTCGATGCCGACTATCAGTTTCCAGGGGCTGTCACATTCGTCGGTTTTCACATCCACCAAGGCCTGGCCAGCATCTCCGGTCCCGTGGTTATAGATTCGAAGCTCACGAGTTTCACCGATTCAGCGGGCTCAGGAAAAA
>QHZP01000431.1 GCA_003224715.1 Acidobacteriota bacterium
CTCTCACATGTTCGCCCATTTTGATCCAGGAGTTGGATTCCAAGAATCTCCGCTTGCCGATTTCCCCAGCGGTGGTCAATATTGGGAATGGAGCGAACAACCGGACCAGCCGCTTCCAACTCTGTGCCTCTTTCCGCCAGCAAACCTTGACCGGGTAAAAGAGTTTCTGCAGCATAAGGGTCACGCCGCAGGGTCATGGCAGCAAGGTACTGACCCACCACATCATCCGGCGGCCCCAATTCCCTTATTTCTCCGTGCTCAAGCCAGAGAGCCGAGTCGCAGAGATTCTTCACGGCTGCCATGTCATGAGAAACAAACACAATAGTTTTTCCTTCTTGTTTCATTTGGCGGATTTTCCGCATACAACGCTGTTGAAAATAAATGTCTCCCACGGAGAGGGATTCATCCACCAGCAAGATCTCGGGTTCGACATTGATAGAGACAGCGAACGCCAGACGTACATACATACCACTGGAGTAAGTCTTGACAGGTTGATCGATAAAACTTCCGATCTCAGCAAAACGCTCGATCTCGGGAAGCTTTTCAAGGGTTTGCTGGGGTGACAATCCCATAATAGCGGCATTTAAGAAAACGTTCTCCCGGCCGGTAAATTCAGGATTGAACCCCGCTCCCAGCTCCAACAGAGCCGCCACACGGCCGGACAAAACGACGGTGCCTTGCGTTGGCTGAAGCGTTCCGGCAATGATCTGCAGCAGGGTGCTTTTTCCTGATCCGTTCTCTCCAATGACTCCGAATGTGCTGCCTTGTCTTACTCTTAACGTTACATTTCTGAGAGCCCAAAAATCTCGGTGAAACCTCCCTTTTCTAAGAAATAATTCCTTGAGGCGATCTGACGGCTTTGAGTAGATTCGATAATTCTTGGAAATGTTGTCAACAGCGACAGCATCCATTACAGAACGTCGGCAAACGATTTCTTGGTGTAACGGAAAAACAAGCCGCCTCCAACGAGCGAGAGCAGAGCCATACCATACAGAAAGGCCAGCCCCGGCATCGAAGGCATTTCAAAACTCAAAAAGCATTTCCGGTAAGCGGTCACCACTTGAGCCAGAGGATTGATCCGCATGAAGAAGGCTAAACCGGCTGGTACCCTCTTCTCATCAAAAAAGATCGGGGTTAACCAGAACCAGAAAGTTAGGATAACCGAAAGGACTTGCGAGGTGTCTCGCAAGAAAACCTGAACACTGGAAATGAACCAGCTTAGCCCCAAGGCGAAGAGCAAGAGGGCCAGAAGGTATAGCGGGACCAGCAAGACGAGCACACTGATCTTTTCAAGATACAGAAGTACGATGGTCCAAAAGATTCCCAGTCCGATGAGATGATTCACCAAGTTTGCCATTAAGACAGTGACTGGGAGAATCTCTGAAGGAAATAATGTCTTGGTAATCAAATTGGCATGGTCAATTAAGACGTTGCTGGAGCGGCTCAGAGTCTCCTGGAAGATCAACCAGGGAAGAATGCCACAAAAGAGATAAATGGCAAAACTCGTGGTTCCTGCCTCTTCACCCAGTCGCTGTTTGAGAATGACAGAAAAAACCAAAGTATAACTGATCAGCAGAACCAAAGGGTGAATGACCGACCAAAAAAATCCCATGACAGACCCTACATAGCGACTTTTCAAATCGCGCACGACCATGTTTCTTATCAGTCCGCGATGTCGCATTAGTTTCCGCACGAAATTGACGGCCAGCATCCCTAAGAGATTTGGGCGCATAAGAGCTTCGAGATATATTATTCCAACTCAAGAAAAGATTGGAGCTCTAAGGAAAAAGTCGATGTTGAAGGTCAGTTGACTTGGCGCCAGTGCACCTTTTACCCCGATTTCAGATTCAATCCAGATCCCAACCAGGCCATTGGCTCAAGGGCTTGAGTATAGAGAGTCTCCGGAAGCAGTGTCAACTGATTTGAGGATTGAAATCCCTTGCCAATTCAATCCTCGCCCTTTTAAAGTGGATGTGCTTGATGGCCAGGATGCCAAGGGAGCCGAAGGGTTGCAACTCGAATGGAGCCTCCACTTCGTCTCTTCGCGGTTGACTTATAGGTTTTGGAAGGAGAACTCTTGCCCTCTACAGAAGACAGACTCCGTTCGTCTTCCCCATCTCAGCCTTACATTTCTCCTGACACCTACCTTCCCGAGATCACCTGGCGAGCTATTCTTCTCGGGGCAGTGCTGAGCATCATCTTTGGTGCCACCTCCGCCTATCTGGGACTGAGAGTGGGCCTGACCGTCAGTGCCTCTATTCCCTCTGCTGTCATCGCCCTTATGCTATTTCGCTCTCGGACTCATCCAACTATTCTGGAGAACAACATGGTGCAAACCATCGCCTCGGCAGGGGAGTCGATTGCCGCTGGCGTTGTCTTTACCGTTCCCGCCCTGATTTTCCTTGGCTTTGATCTGGATGTACTTCGCACCTTCCTTTTGGCCCTGACGGGAGGGGTCATTGGTATACTCTTTATGATTCCTTTGCGGCGCTATCTCATCATCAAAGAACATGGGAAGCTGCTCTACCCGGAGGGAACCGCCTGTGCCGAAATACTGGTGGCCGGCCAAAGCGGTGGAGTGCAGGCCAAGAACGTCTTTACCGGGATGGGGATTGCCGCTGGGTATAAGTTTTGCATGGGTGGAGATGGTGGTGCCTTGAAGTTTTGGAATGGACTGCCCTCCTGGACACTTCGCTGGTATCCTGGATCTACGCTGAATGCCGAAGTTGCTCCGGAGTTACTGGGGATCGGTTATATCATCGGCTATCGCACTTCCGCTTTGATGGTTGCAGGAGGAGTCCTGTCATGGCTGGTCTTAATCCCCCTGGTCAAGTTTTTTGGCCAGGGAACCAGCCAGGCGATCTTTCCGGCGACTAAGGCCATCTCGGTAATGACCGTCGATGAGCTCTATCGTGACTATGTAAAATATATCGGTGCTGGTGCCGTCACGGCCGGTGGGATTTTCAGCATGATTCGGGCCATGCCCAGTATTATTAGTTCCTTTAACGCCAGCATTCGGCAGTTGCTCGAATCGAGATCGGGACAAAGCGCTAGCGTCTTGCGCACCGACCGTGATATCCCGATCACAGCGGTCATCGCAGGCTCCACATTGATCGTGTTCTTCATTTGGATGTTGCCGCAGCTCCAAGTCAATCTCATTTCCGCATTGCTGATTGTCCTGTTTGGTTTTTTTTTCGCCGTGGTCTCTTCTCGTCTAACCGGCCAGGTGGGATCTTCCTCCTGTCCGAACTCCGGAATGGCCGTCGCCACTCTGATTGGTACTTGCCTCATCTTCGTGGTTCTGGGTCTAACCGGCGAGCCCAAATATTTTGCGATGGCCCTCAGTGTGGGAGCTATTGTTTGTATCGCGTCTTCTAATGCTGGAACAACCTCGCAAGACTTGAAAACAGGATTCCTGCTGGGTGCCACACCCATTCATCAACAGACAGGGCTGATCATTGGTGTCTTGACTTCCGTCTTGGTCATTGGATGGACCGTGGTTTATCTCAATAAGAATTTTACAACCTTCGAAAAGCTTCAGTTGGACGCCACTCTTTCCGGGCCCGAAAATTCGGTGTTTGTCCCCGGCCCTGATGGAAAGCTATACATTGAGGTCCGCGTCAGGAATCATCTGAAACTGCCTGACGGGAAGTATTTAGTGAATGAATCAGACGGGTCGGTGCAATACCGGGAAATTGCCGGGATCGAAAATTTGGAAGCGCCTCAGGCCAAGCTGATGTCGGTCGTGATCAAAGGTATTCTGGATGGCAAGCTGCCTTGGGACCTCATCCTCTTCGGAATCCTGACAGCCGTGGTGATGGAGCTTTGTGGTGTTCACTCCCTGCCTTTTGCGGTGGGCGTCTATCTCTCACTTTCCTCCACCGCTCCAATCTTCCTCGGAGGCCTGGTTCGAAGGCTTGCCGACAAGGTGTACCGCAGGCCTGCAGATGACGCCGGGGAAACGGAAGGGACGCTCTTCAGTTCCGGATTGATAGCCGGTGGGGCGTTGGTAGGAATTCTGG
>QHZP01000432.1:0-501 GCA_003224715.1 Acidobacteriota bacterium
AAAATTGAGTTTGAGGCGCCGTGAAAATTCTGGAATAGCATCTCGGCTGCTTTCCTCATCAACCGAAGCTCCAATGACTTGAAAGCCACGAGTCGCATAGCGATTTTGCAGGAATACGAGCAAGGGCATCTCTTCACGGCACGGTACACACCAGGTTGCCCAGAAGTTAAGCACTACAATCTTCCCGGCCTGAGCACCTAGGCTTTGCTCTCTCCCACTCAAGTCTTTAAGGGTTAAAGAGGCTTGATCGTTGGCCGACAAAGGCCTACGCTCTTCTGCACTAACATAAATAGAAAGAGTAAGAAGCGCGACTGGCGCTATGAGGTATCTCATCCTCTGTTCCTCCTAATCAAGATATAGGTTGCAGCTGCACCAGCGATCTGTCCACTGGCACTGAACGCGGCATACCTTTCCTTAGATCAGAAGAACAGCGCACATGCGAAAGGTGCTTGTAGGAGGGATCAATAGTTGCTGAAAAGATGGGTTATCGGAGGACGGCAT
>QHZP01000432.1:542-4662 GCA_003224715.1 Acidobacteriota bacterium
CAGGTTGCCTGTATGCTCGTCGAGCAGGCAGCACGTTGGTTCGGAAGGTGGCAAGCTGTCGTCCGGCGACCCGCTTGGTGCCTGCCAACGGCTCGGTCTGGCGCCATCCACACCACAACAGATGACGCAGCTCGGCTTGGCGAGCCAAAGGAGGAGCGCTGCAATAGAAAGACAGCGAATCATTTGGGAATTATACATCAAGAATCTGGTAGCCCCATCCGAATACGAAAGTGGCACCGAGGTTGCGGCCACAGAATCTTCGCCGAGGCCAAGACCCTCACTGAGCCTGAAGTCACAATTCTCCAACTAGACTGGGGGGCGAGCAATCGCGTGCCGTGGCCTGTTAGCCTGCACGGCCAGGGGCCTAGTGGTTTTCTAACTCTCCAACCCGGATTGGTACTGGACGTATACTGGGGTAACCGGAAACTGAACCACTACCAACCATGTCTTTCAATTTGCGCATGCGGCTACTGTGGATTGGAGTAAGATCTTGGCAACGAATTTTTGAAATGGTCATTCGTGAACTTCGCACCTAGACACTTGATCACCGGAACTCGAAAGTTGGCCCAAATTTGGCCGAACAAATGAGCCTAACGGACAAACCTATTCGTGACAAAAGGGTTTACCACAGCCACCCGAGGACCTGCAAAACCTTTATTCAGGGGTTCGAATCCCCTCCTCGCCTCCAGCCTTTTTTACTTTCTATGGGAATCACTTAGGAAAAACTAATACCGCTGTTGCTGTCTGTCATTTTGAAAAAAATAGACCTACCTCAGCCACTTGAGCCAACAAACAAACCTCCGCCAGACCAACCAATCCACTACTCAACAATCCAACAAACGCTCCTCAACCCTCGTTAGTTACCAGAAATAAAGTTCGCGCCTTGTCTTTGCGTCTAGGTTTCCTTATTGCGCCGTTGGACCATACGACATCACCACCCGTCATCACCATTAGGCTCCTTGACTGTTTTTGGACTCAGCTTCCCTTTCTTCCGTCGCTGCCACGGCCGCTGGCCGCGCGTTCGCCTGAGTCTCGAAGGTCTCATGGAGGACCTCGGGAGGCGGCGCGGCGACCCACTCATCCGAAACAACAAATACTGAAACAGAACTCTGACAAATCCCTCACTGAGTTCCCGGTGGTTTGTGGGACCAATTGAATATTCCTTGAGGTAAGTGGCTAAATGTTTTCCTCAAAGTAGAAAAAGCCTTCTACGGATTTTTCCCTTTAGCCAGCCTAAGTTTGCAGGAAAGATTCGCATCCAGCCCCAGTCCAATGGCCTAAATAAGATACAGGTCCTTCATCATCCTCAACCAAAGCAACCCCAGGGTGGCCATTACATTGCTGTCCCATATACGTCCATCCCCCTTTCTCTTTTGCTCATGGCATTTCAGGACCAGAGACGGGCGGGGTGCTGTTTGACCAGCAAGTGGAGCTTGGAGGTTGCAGGCAATGGTAAGAATGAAAGCATTAACTGTCTGGTTGGAAAACAAGCAAGGAACATTGATGGCCATAGAGCAGATGTTGAGCAAGGTGAATACCCTGAGCTTTCTCAACAAAAGAACTTGGCTAAAGCGTGACAAGATTCCAAGTCTCAGCGTCAAGCGGACTCTGGAGAACCGGATTATATTCTGCGCCGACTGCGAGGGCAATCGAATCCTAACGGCTTCGGCTTCGGGTAATTTGATCTGTTCGAGTTGTGGCTCAAAGAATTGGATGCATCTGCCCAACCTTGCTGGAAGATCCGCCTACATCAAACGAGAGATTACAACTGAGGAAGATCTCACTGCCGGATTTGTCGAGAGGAAGATCGAACTCAAAGACCGTCATTTCGTGGTCGGTCTCCATGGGAGCATCCATGCTGAAATCCACGCAAAGCATGTGACGATCCGGGGAAATGTAGTGGGCAACATCTATGCGACCGGACTGGTGGAAATTAAATCCTCAGCATCTGTGGTTGGGAATATCAAAGCTTCGCGGATTTCGTTGGCCGACGGTGCTCGTTTCCAGGGACGCATAGATACGGAGATAAGGACAGAGACCACCACGCGACCTGATTTGCCAAAGGCCGCATCTGCCAAAATGAGCTATGGCTCATCGTTGGGCAAGCTCTTTTCCAATTCGTAAATGAGATTGAAAAACCGATCCGTGGCGGGGAAATGTGAAGGGCTTCCGCGTCGCCATCCCTTCGCCTCGCCGTACCTTCAGGGAAGTGCGGGTCCCTCTTATCCACAACCCTGCGGGAATATTCATAAAATGTTAGAGTAAGAGTATTCTCCATTCCTCGCAGTTCCACACGATTCGACGGACACGGGACTGTTTTGCATATGATTCATCGAATCTTCATCAGAGCATTCCTTGTCGCTCTTTGGTGGACAGTGCCGGCTGCGGCTCTCGCAGGCTATCGGCATCTTTCAATGGCCAGCCCCACTGGACAACGCATTGGATTGTATCGGTGTCTACTTTGTCCCTGCGGGTGGAATCGCGGGCTTGGGCGGGGGTACCTCATCTGGCATGGAGATTACTCTGATAATCTTGCCTTCTTTTGATTTGTGTTCTCCGCACAATACCTTGCCTCCGTTGTGCCAAACTAAAATAAAAACACATGGCTGACGCTTTTGATCCAGCGTAATGTAGGTGCCCTCAGTGACGATGGTAGGGTGGCCCATTCTGCTGTACATCAAAGCAACTTCGGTCGAATCCAACTTTTTCCCCTTTGGCAAAGTCAGCACGAGCAGCAGTAAAGCCAGCGGCCTAAACATGACGACTGCGTCCCCCCTTAATTCTGTTCCGCACTCATCGCGCCAGATCGGCACGGTCCCACAAGACAGGTCCATGTCGATGCGGTGCCGAATTATTTCGGCCACCTTGAGAAAATCTTTAGCTGTTCCTCTTACTTGGTGTCTATTTCTAGAGTGACCCAAAGAGATTACCGCGCTTTCGCTTCTTACGCTTGGTCACGTCATTTAAGACGTATACCTATTCAGTAGTCGACGCCTTTCAAATCCTTCCATTGATGCCAGACCACGCACCCGCCTTCGGTTTCTAACTCAACCCAGTCCGCACTTGCGCTCATCGTTGTCACCCGAAGGCTCTGGCCGTATACTTATTTTCAATTTTGCATTGAAAGTTTGTACCTAAATTTATAAAGGAAGGAGAAATGTAATGTCGGCAGAGAACAAAACGCTTGCCCGTCGCGTCCGCGAAGAGATTTGGAAGCTGGGAAAGCTAGAAGTAGCGGACGAGATCATTGACGCGGATTGCGCCGCTCATGTTCAAGATCCTATCACTCCAGATTTTGGGAGAGGACCCAATGGTACAAGACAGCTCGTCAGTTTGTACCGCTCCGCCTTCCCTGACGTCCACATCACCATTGATGACATTCTGGCAGAAGGAGATAAGGTGATGGTTCGCTGGACGGCTCGCGGAACCCACAAAGGTCAACTATTGCACTTTGCTCCTACCAACCAACAGGTTAGCGTTACGGGTATAGATGTGTATCGTATCTCGAGACTGAAGATTCAGGAAACCTGGATCAACTGGGATGCCCTGGGCTTCCTGCAACAGCTCGGTGCGATTCCCGCACTCGGGCAGGCAAGGGGACGACAGACCAGCTAATCTCTCTCCTCAGAGACTGCGGCTCGATTCCCGAACGCCGATCCGACCCGCTCGCTCGCTGGCTCCTTCTTGTCTTCGGCTGGCTTTTCCTCTGAAGCCTCCACAAAAAGGGTGTTATTTCCTCATAGAAGCTTCTCATGGTCATTCGGATCAGCACGAGCGATGAAAATTATTCCCCTCCACGGGAGGGGAGGTGTGAAAAAATTGGGAGGCGAGCCTCCTGGGCGAGCGATCGCCCCAGCAAATCCTTGCCCCATGAGGCTCTGCGGGAGCCTCGCTCTCCCGATCTCCGCCGGTTTTGAAGTTTTTCACACCTTCAGGGTGCAGGGGTGGATTGTCCCCAACCGGAAGGAGACTCACCCCGAAGGCCACGCCTTCTGCCCTCCCGAGAAGAGGATTTTCACGGGAGTTGTCCATGCCGCCAGGCGGCACCACAGAGCATGAAAATTATTCCCCTCCGCTAGAGGGGTTGTCCCCAACCGGAAGACCCACCCCGAAGGCTGAT
>QHZP01000439.1:0-560 GCA_003224715.1 Acidobacteriota bacterium
GATGATGGCAAATATTACCTGTTCGGTTCCTACGAATACAACGGAACGGACTACGAAGCCGACATGGCCAGATTGTCGGCCGAAACACGCAACAAAGAATGGCTTGCTCTTACCGATCCTATGCAAATTCCTCTGAAAGACGAAAAATCGTGGGCGATGATGGAAGAGGTTTACCATAACGACTGATCGCAATGGTGGGTGATTCCGAAATACCGTTGCAGTTCGTTTGGATGGCTGTTGTGCTGTCCTCTAGGAACCATGCTACAAGACGTTTTGACGGCTGTAAGTGTGGCCTTTGACTCAAGTTTTGGTCAATCTCTTGGGCGGGCGTGAGCTTTTTGGATCGCTACGTGAAATCAGCGGCTCGCAAAAGAGGCTCACCGTGGCTGCCGATGCTTGTTAATCTGAGGACCCGCCGGTATTAGAGAGGACCGTTGCGATTGCTGAGCCACGTGGTCCCGTCTTTCTATTCTTGTTTACTTACTAGCAGGTACAGGCGTGTTATCAATATTCTCTCCTCGACGAAGCAGTCGAAACATCAAGAGGACCATCAACCTGTC
>QHZP01000439.1:578-4704 GCA_003224715.1 Acidobacteriota bacterium
TGGGCAATGCAAGAGGCCCCAGATCGGTGAAAGTTGCCCTCCATTCAAAGTTTCCCCAGACAGTCCTTCGTGTAGCCGGACGCGGCGAGCCCGACCAGGTGGATCGTAGAAATCTTTGCCGTAGGCAATCCCGGAACACGACTCCTAAAAAAGGAAGTCCGAAGCGAAAATCTGTAACCCCACTCTTGTGAGCAGCTTTCTTCAAATTGGGCGTCGAACTTGCGTAATACGGGAAAATCGCCTGCAGGCTATGCATCGGTTTGATGGTAGGTAAGCTGGCTTATTTCATTCTTCATGAGAATCTTCATGATCACCTTTCAAGAAAAAATGGAAGCAGCACTCAAAGAAGTCTTCGCAAAGCAATGAGTTGCCATCATCTAATAGCTTACGTGACAGAATGAATAAATTCCAACGGCTCCCCCAGCCATTTTCGTAAATCGTTCAGCCAACTCTGGTGGTGGCTCCCGTGAACAATTCTGGCCAGGAACCCCAAGTTCTCGGCGCAGTTTGCCTCATTGGCGCGGATTGCCTGCTTACTGGCTCGCATGTAGGTACGGACAAACAAATCCATGTCGTTGGGGCGTGAGAAGATATAGGTGGCGTGACCTGCCTGTGGCGTTTCCGCAACGACGGCACGCTCGGTGAGAAAAATGTATTCGTCGCGGAAGAGATATAGCCGGATTGCCCGCCGGGAAAGCTGTCCGTAATAATAAGGATCATAGTCTGCCTTCCAGTTGATTTGTGCCAGGTCGAAGTCAGCTGGGATTCCCTCCCTTACAGCGAGTCGCTCCAGTTCCTGCCTCTCCATCGGTAAATGCTCTACACGTTCGCGAATGGCTCTAACCCAATCCGAATACTGACCGAATCGATGATGGGTTCTTTCGCCCGCCTTGAGTGATTCTTCCACTTTGTCGGGGAGACGCAACTGGATACGGCTGGGCAGCGCTATTTCCCAGCTTCCCAAGCTCCAGTGGCCGCCTCTTCGATAATACTTGCCGGTCTTCACAAATTCTGCTTCTACGTCCGCTGTTGCCCCGATCAGATGTTTCCAGCCGTTCCAGTCGGACTTAAATCCAATAGGCAGCAAGATGGGATCGAACGTCATCTCCAGCTTGGCGCGGGCGTCTCGATAGAGGGCCCGGTCCTGATAATAAGTCAGTTTTCTTAAGGGCAATTTGAATCGTCTCTTCTTGCGTTCGGAGAGGAAGGAAATGATGCGGCGCGCCAGGAAGCGGTCTTTCATCGGGACACCCAAGACAAGGATCAGACCGAAGCCAGAGAAGGGAAAGACAACCGGCACGGTGGGGTCGATCAATAGGGCATCATGGGAGGAGCGCAACTCTGGTATGGCGAGTATATTGAAAGCTCGCTCCAGAGCCGAGCGTTGAGCCCTTGGGGCGCTGGTTGCGCAGAGCTCCAGTTCGCGAAGCTTGTAGGCCAGCCGCAGATCTCCGGGAGATGCGGCACGACGAGTTCTCAAGACTTCATACAGGCTTTGACTGTCCGGGGTGTTGCTTCGATGTGGGGAATAGAAGTAATCTCTCAGGGCCGCACAGGGCAGATGAAGAGCCGTGAAGCCGAGGGTTCCTCTCGCGATCTCAACGTGGATGTAGGGATGGTGAACCTTATCGGTCTTGGGCTTAGCGGCGTAGCCGACGGATGTTTGATAAACACAAGGGCCCGTGATGCGCTTGATCAAAAGTTCGGAGGTAGAAAGAGTTTCTCCGCTGCACGGCAGTGCGAATTTGATCTCGTCCCCAGGATCAACATAGGTCCCCAAAAAGTTCGATACCAACAAACTGCGACCACTCGCAAAAGTGATTTCGGTAGCGCCAGACAGCTGGCGCTTTTGCGTGACAATCTCTCCGTATCCGCCCGCAGAAATTGCCGCGTTCATAGATATGTCTCCGTTGAGCCGATCCTAGCACCCGTCTGGGGTCTTCGCAAATAGGAGGGTTTCTGTGGGCTGTTGGTCGATTCTGCAAGAGATCCGTGGCTGATTTGCGAGCGCGTAACCTTAGGATTAGATTTCCCCATGTAACCCAAGGGGGAAAATGGCCCCCACCCCCTGCTGTCCCACCTACCAGCCTACCAATAAGTCCTGCCGACACTTCCAGTGACTGTCTTCCAAGACAGCCACTGGAAGCTTGCCTCCAAACAAAATGATCACGATCAGGCATGGATGGCAAATTCCTGAGGTTGAAGAATCTGCGAACTGAGCAGTCCAAAAAGGAGGAAGGAGGTGATGCAGGCATGACAGTCTAGCAATGAAGCACAGGTGTCCAGCCTACTTCGGGGTTCTTGTCACTGGCATCAGGAGCCCCGAGGTGGGCCTCGTTAATTCACCACCTGGAAGAGATACCGTTATTTCGGAGTTACTAACAGATTTTCCTTGTCCCAATTTGTCCGTCCCACGGCTCTCTATCTCATAAAGAATTCTTCTTGCCTCGAATATCAAGTGAGTTTCGTGGATAGGGAGGTCGAGTTGGAGAGATACAAACAGGCTCGATACGTCTGGACGGAGGAACTGAACCGGATCTTACGGGAAGGCTACAGACAAGGCGGGGAGGCGCAACGGTCAGCCGTTAATAAAATCCAACGCCTCACTGGTTGGCCAAAGCACCCCTGCTATAGGCGCGCGGCGTCTCTGGGATTAACACAGCAGCATATGCAGTATGACTGGACTGCTGAGCTGGATGCGATATTGGCCGACGGATACAAAGAAGGCGGAGCGGCCAAGGTAGCAGCAATTCGAAGGATCCAAGCCCAAACGGAATGGCCTCGTTACGTCTTTTGGAACCGTGCCCGCAAACTGCAGCTTACTCCTAATCGCTGCAATGGGAATAGGTCCTGGTCTGAAGGCGACGATAAGTACCTGCTCGATTTTGTGGGAAGCAGGAATCCGCGCGAAATCGCCAAGCGATTAAGGCGATCTGTCAGCGCAATTCGCGCCCGGCTACGCTTTCTAGGAAAGGATCGAAGAATCAGCATGCGTGTCCAGGACGGACACACCAAGGAAGAATTAGCCAAGTACCTGGGGCGGAGCAAGAAAACAATCCAAAACTGGCTGGACCAGGGTTGGCTCAAAGCCCGTTACGAGGGCAAGAACCGAAAAGACGATACCCTTCGAATCACGGATGAGGACTTTCGCAGCTTCTGGAAGCAGCACCCGTGGGAAGTTCCCTTCTACAAATTAACCCACGAGGGTCTGCTGTGGTTCTGCAGTGTAATGCACGATGTACCGCCAGCGTTCACTTTTGGCGATCCTCTGGATCGTAAGCACGGACGGGAGGAAGAGCAGGAGCCAGACGAGGAATTTCTGGATCCTTGAAGCGTGGTCAGTGCAAGGCTCTGGCTTGGCAGACTGCACGCTTTCCATCAAGTATCAATATGCTGTTGGGCGGCGATTAGGAATTGTCTCTTGCCTTCGAGAGCAAGCTGTCAACAAGTTCTCTGATCTCGTTACAAATGCCGCCCTCTTGGTTTCAACCGTAGCAAGGACTCTGCGTGCTGAATCATGTCCCAAGTCAAGGGTCATTGCAATTCCCCTCCCCAAGCCCCTCACTGCCGCGCAAATTTGCGGCCCGTCGTTAAAGTTTGCACGTGCAAGCAGCCTCATTGTTCCTGGAGGTAAAGATCGTGAAGACAACCAACGTGTTTCCGAAGGCTTATTACCACGGGCTATTGGTTCAGGTCGAGGCTCAGTTGGATACCTTGGCTTTGGTAAGGTTTGATGGCAGGTTATCCATAGTGCTGACCGAGGACCTGAAAGAAGCACCCCGCCAAGTCCCAGCGACAGCAAATACAGCAGCTTTTGCCGCAGTTTCGGGCCAGCGCTTTTAATTCATTTTTGAAGTTCTCTATGGGAAACGGCCAATTGAAAATGAGCCCTGCCGGTACTCAGGGGCCCGGCTTAGATGTTCAATGTTGTAAAGGCTATGCGACTTTCACCGGGTCGTGGCGGAGGAGCAGCAGTTGGTCGGCCTTCAATGCAAGGCTGGCGTAGGTGCGGCCGTCATTGCCAATGAACTCTACTTCCAAAACGTCGGGAGCCAACACTTCAACGACGGTTCCTACCTGTCCCCGTAAGAGTCCGCGCTCTGTCAGGTCTTCAGTCAAAGCAACC
>QHZP01000440.1 GCA_003224715.1 Acidobacteriota bacterium
CTCGGCTAGCGACTCTTCACCTCGGTCCAGGGCCATCAAATAATGGGAATACCAATGGTGCGCGTTGGCCCAGCTTGGGTTCACTTCGATGGCTCGCTTAAACTCTTTCTCAGCGCCCGACCAATCCCATTCATAAAGTAGCCTGACGATAGCTAACCCGTTGTGGGCTTGAACGAACGTGTCATCAAGCTCCAATGCCTTTTCCGCTAATTCCTTGATTCTCGGATAAGCCTCCCTTGGCGGGAATGAGCCTGAGAACCACTCCATACTGTGGTAGTAGTCGACCAACCCCATATAAGCTGGAGCATAGCTCGGGTCCAATTGGATTGCCTGCTCGAAGTATTCTTTGGCTTTCTCCCACTCTGGAGGCTTTGCGTTCCAGAAATAGTAAATTCCTTTGAGATAGGCCTCGTGAGCCTGGGGATTAATAGCACGGATCCTCCCCAAGCGTGCCTGGTCCTGAGGCGTTAATCTGATTTTGATCTCTTTGGCGATGCTCCGGGCCACCTCACTTTGCAATGGGAGTATGTCACGCAAGTCTCTATCGTAAGTCTCCGCCCAGAGTTGCCGGTCGCTTATCCCATCGACCAACTGCACCGCAATCCGCACCCTATCCCCGGCTCGCATCACCGAACCTTCAATTATCATCCCTACGTTCAACTCTCGTGCCATTTCCGGTAGTGACTTCTTCGCACCTTTGTAGCGCATCACCGACTTCCGCGAAGTCACCCGTAGTGCGCTAATTCTGCCCAGGTATGCGATGAGTTGATGTGTCATGCCGTCCGCAAAGTATTCCTGCTCCGGATCGCCCATGAGATTATCCAGTGGGAGGACGGCCAGCGACTTGATTTCTAATTGGTGGGCCGGCAGCCTTGCTCGAAAGAGCCAAATGGACAGAAGCACCCCACCCAGCGCCGTTGTCAACAGGGCGGCCAGCGCTATTGCCTTTCGAGATAGCAAGGGAGCGCGTCTCTTCGAACTTCCGCCCACAGCCATAGAGTATTCGCCAGGTGTCAATAGCTTCTCTCTGGTCGCAAGAATGAGTTTCTCTTCTTCACTTGGCGGGCCTACCTTGCCTTCTTGGGTAATAACGATCCGGGATCGGGTCTGTTCTTTAACAATTAAGTCAGTCTCTTCATCGCCTGACTCCGTCACCTCTGCCACAAACCGATACCCTCTGCCTGGGACGGTTACGATGTAGCGATGATCGTTGGGACTTTCTCCCAACACCTTCCTCAAAATAGAAACATTCTGGGTCAGGTTGGCCTCTTCCACAAAACTATCCGGCCACAGCAGCTTCATCAGCTCATCCTTTTCCACTACCTGCCCACGCCTTTGGACCAACACCAATAACGTTTCAAACACCTTCGATCCCAGTGGCAAGTGTTTCCCCTCCATGAACAAGACCCGCTTGGCTGCGTCGATGCGAAAAGAACTGAATTCGTAGAAGTGTTTGCTTTCCTGAGGCATCACAGCATTTTTAGAAATTTTGAGCCCGCCTTTGAGGACTTTTAGAACCGTCGCGAAATAGAGTTGTCTTGCGCACAGAGAACCAGTGGCTTTTGAGGTGTCGAGTGGATGAACTGGAACGCTGAGGCAATTCTACTGCAAAGGGTTGAGCGGGGCAAGAGCCAACAAGATTCGAAAGTCGAAAACGAGAATAGGGCCGCAAATGAACGGAAATAAACGCGAATTGAGAACCACTCAGCTTCGACGACCTGTCAAGAGAGTTGCCTCAGGTTGGAAGCTTTATCCACATCGAAGATGCATGAGGGACTCGAGTGAGAAACAGAACCCGAACCGAGATCACCATTGAAACCGAACGCATCCTGATCATCAGGAAGCGCAAGGGTTCGATTTTGACCTGGTGTTCCACCTGCGCCCAGCAAGTCCAGATGATCAAGGTGGACGAAGCGGCCACCATCGCACGAGTCAGTTCCCGCACCATCTATCGCTGGGTAGAGGCGGAGAAAGTTCACTTTGCAGAAACGCCGGAGGGATTGCTCCTGATCTGTCTCAGTTCACTGGCTGGTAACAGACCGAGCGACAATCCTGAATAGTCGGCCAACCAAGGCGTGTAAAGCGAATCAGAACCAGTTGCAGACGGAAGGAGGTGATGGGAAAAGAAGGCTATTAGGTAGCCCTGGTCACCTCCTCGCCCCTTCATCCCTTCACCTCGTCCCTGGCTGAAGGCTGGCTGCTGATAGCTGAGCTTGTATCCCTATTAATGTAATTCCCTAGCAACAAGGAGAAGATTATGAAAACAACCATAAAAAAGATCTGGCAACTCGTGATAGTTTCTCTGGTCGTCGTATTGCTTTTGGTGACGACATTCGCTTTGAAAACCTATGCACCGAACGGAACGGCCAAAAAGGCAGTTGCCGCCACGCCGGCAAAGGTCACTGCCAAAGGGACACCGGTTAGCATGCCCTATCACGAGCGGGCGGATTCCCCTGTTCTGTCCCATGCAAGCCAAGAGTCCCAGAAACGATTCGTTAAGAACTACGGGAAACTACCATTGACCTTCGAAGCCAATCGTGGCCAAACAGACCCACAGGTGAAGTTCCTCTCCCGGGGTCCCGGTTACACGGTGTTCCTAACCTCCACGGAAGCTGTGCTGACCCTTCACGGGAGCGAAGGGAAGCCAGGAGGCGCAAGTCCAAAATCAAGAATCGCAGAAAAATTCCTAGCACATCGTTCGCTTTCGAGCGCTGCGGCTCTCAGATTAGGGATCCAAAGACCGAAGGACAGCCCTGCGCTACTTCGGTACGGACAGACCCACAGTCTCGCACAAAGCGAGTTGCCAAGCAGCCCCGAGCCTAAGGCCACCGCTGCCCTGCGGATGAAACTGGTGGGGGCAAATGCCTCACCACGGGTCGCGGGACTTGAGAAATTGAATGGCAAGAGCAATTACTTCCTGGGCAAAGATCCCACGAAGTGGAGGACAAATGTTTCTCTTTACGCCAAGGTGAAATATGACAGTGTCTACCCTGGCGTGGACCTGGTTTACTACGGCAATCAAGGTCAACTGGAATATGACTTTGTCGTCGCCCCCGGAGCTGACCCCCAAGGCCATCAACCTCGAAATCCAGGGCGCGAATGAAGTAGACATTAATAGTCTTGGTGACCTGGTGGTGGATATGGGCGATGAGGAGATTCGTTTCCACAAGCCCATCGTCTACCAGCCCGAAAATCCAAGCTCGGAAATTCAAAATCGGAAATTGAAAATTGACGGCCACTATGTGCTCCGGGCAGAGAATCAAGTTGGGTTTCAGGTGGCTGAGTACGACACCAGCAAACCCCTGGTCATTGATCCCGTCTTGAGCTACTCCACCTACCTGGGTGGCAGCGGCGACGACTTTGGCGTGCCTTTCCTGGACGGTGTCGCCGTCGATGCCACAGGGAACGCCTATGTTATCGGTTGGACTAACTCGACCGACTTCCCTACAACGCCCGGCGCTTTCCAGACTACGCTTGCACCTGGCACCTGTGGCGATCCGCCTAACACTTTCCCCTGCAATGACGCTTTCGTGGCGAAGTTGAATGCCGCTGGCACTGCTTTGGTCTATTCCACCTACTTGGGCGGCACAGGTGACGACTTTGGTCAAAGCATCGCTGTCGACCCCGCTGGCAACGCCTACCTGTCTGGAGAGACGAATTCGACCGACTTCCCCACGGTGAATCCCATCCAGGGAGCTAATGCTGGTAGCACTGACTCCTTCGTGGCGAAGCTGAATCCCGCCGGGGATGCTCTCGTTTACTCCACCTACCTCGGTGGCAGCGACGGGGACTTCGCCCCCATGATCGAGATCGACCCTAGGGGCAATCTTTACGCGGAAGGATTTACTTTTTCGACCGACTTCCCCACGACGGCCGGAGCTTTCCAGACTACGCTTAGTCCGGGCACCTGCGGCACTCCGCCTGACACCTTCCCCTGCCCTGACACCTACGTGACCAAACTGAATCGTCACGGTTCCCGCCTGGTCTATTCCACCTACCTGGGCGGCAGCGGCGGGGAAGTATGCGGCTCGCAGATCGCCGTTGACCACGCTGGGAATGTGTACATAAACGGAACTACCAACTCGACCGACTTCCCCACAACCGCTGGCGCTTTTCAGACCACG
>QHZP01000441.1:0-2174 GCA_003224715.1 Acidobacteriota bacterium
CATTCTTGAGTTGGAGCCGGACAGGGCAGGGCGAGATGATTCAAGGTCAGCTGGTATCAGGGAATTTCTTCTCGCTGCTGGGCGTCAAGGCTGCGTTCGGACGCACATTTTTTCCGGAAGAAGATCAGACTCCCGGCGCCCACCCGGTCGTGATTCTAAGTTACAGGTTCTGGCGGCAGCGGTTCAGTGGAAGTCCTGAACTCCTGGGCACGCCGCTCACTCTCAACGGCCAGAAGTTCACGGTAATCGGGGTAGCACCTGAAAAATTCACAAGTCTGCTCGCAGGCATCGCACCCGACGTATGGCTACCTCTTGTGATGGCGCCACAGATCACCGGTGACTCTGAGCTCTTGGCGAATCGGGGATCACACTGGCTTTTTGCCGTCGGCCGACTCAAGCACGGCGTTGGCTTACTTCGAGCTCGCGCGGATGCGGACTTGCTCGCACTCCAAATCAGCCAAGCCCATCCCGACGACCATCAGAAATTAGGGGCTGCTGTATTCCGTGCGACCCTGGTTCCCGGCCCCTATCGCGGCTATGTCGGCGCTTTCACGGGATTGCTCATGATCGTGGTAGCGCTGATCTTGGCCATTGCCGGTGTCAATGCCGCCAATTTTCTTCTGGCGCAAACCGTGGACCGCCGTCGGGAAATGGTCATCCGATATGCACTGGGTGCCAACAGAGCACGCTTAATGAGACAAACCTTGGTTGAAAGTGTCTTGCTGGCTCTGCTCAGTGGCGCCGCCGGTTTAGTCCTGGCCTTCTGGACCGTTCCTCTCCTCTTACAGTTGAAACCACCAACTGTGCCGATCCGTCTGGATGTTCCAGCCGACTATCGAGTATTTGGTTTTACCTTTCTGGTTTCCCTGTTGGCTGGGCTCTTACTAGGGATGGTCCCAGCCTGGCGGGGAACGAAGCTAAACCTGACCCAGACTCTCAAAGATGAAGGGCGGAGCGGAGGGCGTGGCAGAGCGCGGTTAAGCCGCTTCTTGGTGGCAGGGCAAATCGCGCTTTGTCTCACCCTTTTGGCGTGCGGAGGTCTCTGCCTGCGGAGCTTGCACAATGCACAGTCGATTGATCCGGGTTTTGAGACCAGGCAACGATTGTCAGCAACAGTGGATGTCCAGACTTTGAATTATTCCAAATCCCAGGCAAAGGCGGTTTTCAGTAGTTGGATCGAAAGAGTCCGTGCCTTGCCCGGAGTCGAGTCGGTGGGCCTGGCCAGTCATCTTCCCCTGGAGACAACCAGCATGGGGCTGGCCATCAGTATTCCAGGGTACGAACCACCCCGTGGTCAAGACGAAATTGGCATCGCCGTAGCTGATGTGAGTTCCGATTACTTTAAGGCCATGGGAATTCCCGTTCTTAAAGGTCGTGAGTTCACCCGTCAAGACAGTGAGGGTTCTCAACTCGTCGTGATCATCAACGAAGCCATGGCTGAGCGCTTCTGGCCAGGCCGTGACCCTACGGGACTGAGCTTCACGATCGGAGACCTGGCGAGTGGGCAAAGATACCGGATCGTCGGTGTCGTGAAGACGGGGCGCTATCAGACCCTCAGTGAGAATCCGCAGCCCTTCATGTACCGCTCGATTCTGCAACACTACCATCCTAAGGCGACGCTGATCGCTCACACCAGCGGAAGCCCGCTTTCACTTTTGGCCGCAGTGCGTCGAGAGCTGCAAACCCTCGATCCAAACCTGGTGCTGATTCAACTCAGTACACTGGAGCAGCACCTGGCTTTCGCCCTCTTTCCGGCCCGTACTACGGGAATTCTGTTGGGAGTCTTTGGACTACTGGCTCTGGTGTTGTCCGTCATCGGTCTGTCGGGCGTGGTGACGCACTCGGTGTCGCAACGGACCCATGAGATTGGAATTCGCATGGCTTTAGGAGCCCAAAGGCAGGAAATTTTGAGGCTGGTGATGAAACAAGCGATGGAAATAACGCTGGCGGGCTGGTTACTCGGACTGGGCTTTGCACTGGGACTCACGCGTTTCTTGTCAAGCTTGCTTTATGGAATTCAGCCCACGGACCGGCTGACCTTTACCGCCGCCTCGCTGTTGCTGATCGTGGTCGCTGCGCTCGCCTCTTACATCCCCGCCCGACGTGCCACCAAAGTGGATCCCTTGGTGGCACTGAGGTATGAGTGAAGCTGGGACTTGGTATTCGGGGTTCGG
>QHZP01000441.1:2190-6848 GCA_003224715.1 Acidobacteriota bacterium
AAGCACGACACAATCGCCAATTGGAAACCGGCAATTGGAATAGGTGATAGGTTCCAGGTTTCAGGGCCACGGAAGTGAAGGAAGTGACGAGTGAGTGACATGTCAAGAGATTCCTCAGTCGGCAATCGCCAATTGGAAACCGGCATTGAACTAACCACGGATCACTAACCCCGAACCACGATGCTTAATGACCTTCGTTACGCCTTTCGCATATTGCTGAAGAACCCTGGCTTCGCCGCGGTGGCAGTGCTCACCCTTGTCCTCGGGATCGGTGCTTGCACTGCCATCTTCAGTATCGTTGATGCCGTTTTGGTCCGGCCGCTTCCCTATCCGGGCGCGGGCAGCATTGTGCAGGTCACAGAGGTCAACGAAAAGGGTGCGCTGATACCTGTCACGGAACCGAATTTCCTCGATGTCGGCGCGCGAAACCGCAGCTTAGAGGCTATTGCGCAATATGCGGGCGGGCTGATGACGGTGACAGGCGGCAGTGAGCCGGTGCGAGCTGGCACCTTTGGAGTTTCGAGTGACTTTTTCCGCGTCCTGGCTGTGCAGCCTTTCATTGGGCGCGTTTTTAGCGCTGATGAAAACAAGCGTGGTGGCACTGCGGTTGCAGTGGTCAGTTTCGGCTTCTGGCAGCGCTTGCTTGGTAGGACAACGGATTTTGCGGGGAAGATTCTGAACGTTGATGGCCGGAGTTTGAGCGTGGTCGGGGTGATGCCGCCCGGTTTTAACTTCCCGCAAAAGGCAGAAGTCTGGATTCCCCGCGAATTGTATCCGCCAGATATCTCTCGCACAGCCCACAATTGGAATGCGATCGCCCGCCTGCGTCCGGGCGCGTCG
Organism: Acidobacteriota bacterium; assembly: GCA_003224715.1. GTDB lineage: Bacteria > Acidobacteriota > Terriglobia > Versatilivoradales > Versatilivoraceae > QHZQ01. The sequence goes on from QHZP01000441.1 coordinate 3,031, forward strand.
CTTGAGCAGGCGCGTGCCGACATGAGCGCCATCGGAAAGCAGCTGAAAAAGGAACACGGCAAGGATACGGACGCCGTAGATTTTGCACTCATTCCGCTCCGCGAATACCTGGTGGGGAACGCCCGCAATGGGTTGCTGCTCATTTTCGCCGCGGTGGGCTTTCTGTTGCTCATCGCATGTACGAACGTGGCCAGCCTGCTGCTGGCTCAGGTAACAGTACGGCAGAAAGAATTTGTCGTGCGGGCTGCTCTCGGGGCGACGAAGCCACGGCTCATAAGGCAGTCCATCACTGAAAACGTGCTGCTGGCGCTTGCTGCCGGGGTGCTCGGGGTGCTTTTTTCATACTGGGGGATTGACCTGCTGATCAACCTCAACCAGGGCGATTTGCCACGGGCGGAGGAGATTGCGGTGGATTCCAGGGCATTGCTTTTCACACTTGGACTCTCGCTGCTGGTCGCAGTGGCTCTTGGCCTGGTGTCTGCAACTCGGTTTTCGAGTAAGGATCTGCAAGAAAGGCTGAAGGAGTCAGGGCGGGACCAGTCGGCACACCCAGCCAGTCATCGAGTGCAGGGCCTGCTCGTTGTGTTGCAGACGGCGCTGACACTGATTTTGCTTATTAGCGCAGGGCTGCTGGCCAAAAGCTTCTATCGCCTGCTTCAGGTTGATCCCGGCTTCCGCCCGGAGAGCGCAGTGGTGATGGACTTGTCGCTGCCAAGTTATGAGGACGAACGGCGGCTAAGGCAAGTGGTGCTGGCTTACCAGCAGTTGCTCGAACGCGGAGCAACACCAGATAAGCCTCTGCCGCGCTTCGAATACGACCAGCGAGACAGGCGATCGGCGCTCTTTCAGGAGCACCTGCTGGAGCGCCTCAGTCAGCTTCCGGGCGTGATGGCAGTGGGCAGTATCAGCAACCTGCCGATGACTGGCCAAAGAAATGGCACATTCCTAATAGATAATGATCCCACGAATGCCGGCTACGGCGAATTTCGCCTGGCCAGTTCAGGCTACTTTGCAGCCATGCGGATCCCGCTGCTGCACGGGCGTCTCTTCGATCCGAGTGACAGACCTGATTCGCCGCACGTCGCCGTTGTCAGCCAGTCACTCGCTCAAAAATACTGGCCAAACGAAACCCCGATTGGCAAGCGCATTCAGTTCGGCAATATGGATGGAGACTTGCGTTTGTTGCACATCGTAGGAATTGTTGGCGACGTGCGTGACCGAGGGCTTGATTCCAACGTCAGCCCAACGGTCTATGCTTACGCGCTTCAGCGACCACTGACATTCGGTTTGTCGATGGTAGTTCGCGCGCAGACTGATACCGCCACGCTAGTCCATGCCATGCGTCAGGCCGTGCGGGCGCTCGATCCCAATTTGCCCGCCAACTTCCGCACCCTGGAACAGATCTTTTCGTCTTCCCTCGATAGTCGCCGTTTCAGCCTCGTCGTCTCTGGCGTCTTCGCCACGGTCGCGTTGGTCCTGGCGGTTATGGGTATCTACGGGGTGATGTCCTATGCAGTCACGCAGCGCACTCACGAGATCGGTGTACGCATGGCGCTGGGTGCACGACAGAGCGACGTCCTTACAATGGTGCTTGGCCAAGGGATGATTCTGGTCATGGTCGGGGTGGGCATCGGCTTGGCAGGAGCTCTCGCGGTAACTCGCGTCCTCTCGAGTTTGCTGTACGGAGTGACTGCCACTGATCCGGCAACCCTCTTGGGTGTCTCGCTTCTTCTGGTTGTAGTCGCGCTGCTGGCCAACTACCTGCCCGCACGAAAGGCCACACGAGTCGACCCGATGGTAGCGTTGAGGTACGAATGAAACAGTGGCGAGTGGTCAGTGGTGAGTGACGAGAAGGAAAAACATGAACACCCAAGGAAAGCTCAAAAGCTACAAGGATCTCCTCGTCTGGCAGAAGAGCATGGCCTTAGTCAAGGATATCTATCGTTTGACGCGTAGTTCCCTCAGGATGAACGATTCGGGTTGGTGAGCCAGCTGCGACGGCGGCCGTTTCCGTGCCGTCCAACATAGCCGAAGGCCAGTCGCGTCACACGTCTGGAGAGTTTGTTCAGTTTGTTTCGCATGCGGAAGGATCTCTGGCCGAGTTGGAAACACAGCTTTTGATTGCAGCAGAGCTGGACTTCTGCAATAAGGAGGAAGCGAATCAAGCCCTGGCGCAGATCGAAGAACTGCAAAGGATGCTGAACAGCCTGCGGCAGAAACTCGCCACTCGCCACTAACCACTCGTCACTATGCTTAATGACTTTCGCTACGCATTTCGAATGCTGCTTAAGACTCCCGGCTTCACGGGGGTGGCTGTACTTACGCTGGCTCTGGGCATTGGCGCTAACACCGCCATCTTCAGCCTGATCGATGCGGTCATGCTGAAAGTGCTGCCGGTCAAGAACGCCGAGCAGTTGGTACTGCTCAACTGGGCATCCCCCAAGTGGGCCACAGGCATACTCACCAATCTCAGCGGCAATTATTGGACTGACGATTCCGGTCGATTTACCAGCACGTCTTTTTCTTATCCTTTTTTCCGGCAGATTCATGATCAAAACAAGGTCTTCTCTGCCGTCTTTGCCTTTGCTGACCTGGGATTGAATGTCAACATCGACGGTAAAGCAGAGCTGGCCGCCGGGCAGCTCGTTTCAGGAGACTATTATCGCGGCCTGGGAATTCAGGCCGCTCTTGGCCGGACAATCACCGCTGAAGACGAGAAAGCCTCGGGGCAGACTCCGGTGGCAGTGATCAGTTATGGATACTGGAAGCGGAGATTTGGCCTCGACCCTTCGGCCGTAGGCAAAAGCATTAATTTGAACGCGATCCCGTTTACGATTATTGGTGTGACGCCGCCTGAATTCTTTGGCCTGCAACCTGGAAGCTCGCCTGATATTTCAATCCCCATCACGTTGCAGCCTCAAGTGGCGATGCGCTGGTCCTCGGCAGGCAAGCCATTCATCGAGGCGGCCGATACCTGGTGGCTGCAAATCATGGGCCGATTGAAAGCAGGAATGAGTGCATCCCAGGCGCGCACTGCTTTGGATGTGCTCCTTCAACAGAACATTACAGCAGATCACGCTTCCAAGGTTGAGCAGGCGCAGATCCCACACATTGAATTGACATCCGGGAGCAAAGGTCTCGACAGCTTGCGGCGGCAGTACTCTCGGCCTCTGTTCGTCCTGATGGCCACGGTGGGTACGATTTTGTTGATCGCCTGCGTCAATGTAGCGAGTCTGCTGCTGGCCCGGGCGATGGTCCGGCAAAAGGAAGTTGCCATACGGCTCGCTCTGCTGGGAATGATGGGAGGGACGCTGGGTTTTCTTTTTGCTTCCTGGGGAACGGATCTGATAGTTGCCCTCATTCCGGAAGGAAAAACTTCAGGCCTGTTCAGCTTACACCCTAACCTTCATGTCCTGGCATTTACTGCCGCAGTTTCGATAGCTACAGGGATTTTGTTTGGACTGGCGCCGGCCTTGACAGCCACACGCATTGATTTGACTCCAGCCCTTAAAGAATCGAGAAGCGCGAGCGGTGGCAGGTCGCGCTTAGGGCTTGGAAAAACTCTGGTCATTCTGCAGGTCTCATTGTCGCTGCTGTTGCTTACAGGCGCTGGACTGTTCATTCGAACGCTGCGCAACCTGGAAAGCCTGGACGTGGGCTTTAACCCGGACAAGATTCTTCTGTTCTCTGTCGACCCCACCCAAATCGGCTACTCTGAAGACCGGACTACACGGCTTTATCAGGAATTGCTGGAACGGATCGAAGGTCTCCCGGGGGTTCGCTCAGCCAGTTTTTCAACCTTCGGCCTTATCAGCGGC
>QHZP01000442.1 GCA_003224715.1 Acidobacteriota bacterium
GAAAGGCCGGCCTACATTCAGATGTCGCTACGCGGCAGTGAAAACGTCCAATCTTCAGAACCCCCTGCTGAAGTGCTGGGTCGGGCGCAAATGAGAGAGTCCTGGACCGGGAAGGGAGTAAACTGCCCCGCCGGTAGGGGAAGAGGCGCAGACGAGGGCTGCGACTGTTGTGAATGAGTTGGGGTGGAACAGAGCTTTCCGTGGTATAAGATTCAACTTTTGCCGCACTGGGCCACCGCCCTCTTTTTGGTTTCTTATGAGCTCAAAAGGATCTCCCTCCCAAATCCCTGTCATGACCGGTATCGTCTTGGCACTGACGGTGCTATTGACTCATTTCTACTTCCCATTCCAGAGCCGTCCGGCCGCCGCTAAGAAAGAGGAAGAAAATCTGTTGTTCCATGCTTCCTTTGATCGGAACTTGGTGGCAGATCAAGCCGCCGGAGATGAGAATCCACTTGGGTACCAAAATTTGAAAATTGTTCGAGAAGGGAAAAGAAACAGTGCCGTCTATTTGGACTCCGGGTCACTCCTAACCTACGATGCTCCCGGAAACCTTTATGCCGAGCGGGGCACCATTGGGTTTTGGTGGAACCTGGATGAACCCATGGGTAATACCCCGTTCTCCATTGTCCAGGTCAGCTATGCGGGGCAATCGAATTGGGATTTCAGCTTTGCGGAGCTGCGTTGGACTGGAAACGACCTGCGCCTCTCTTTTCGCGACCGGGATGCTGTCACTCACGAAATCATTTCTGATACGTGGGACGAGTTGGATGGAATTCACCTCTACATCGACGGGCGCGAAGCCGGCCGCCGGTCAGGAGAGCTTCATTTGGCGGCCAACCTCGACCAAGTTGGAATTCATACCAGCCAGGTAACGCCCCTTCAGACGCGTGGAACTGAACGAAAAGTTCTTATTGACGAATTGCGTTTTTATAATGTCGCTCTCACCCAAACGGCCGTTCAAGATTTGACTCAACTGGGAGGCGGGCGAGCTGGGGGCGCGCCTTCCACCGCTGCCACCAACCCGGACCTATGGAACGCGCACTGGAAGGCACGTTTCGGATGGCGGGAGCCTAACACTATTCCTAAGATCAACTCTCCCGCTTGGATTCGAAAGGTTTCCATTCTGGAGGGAAAGGACCTGAGAAAATTTTCCATCAAAGCCTCAGACGGCAAACGTGAATCCTGTTGGCCCTCGACGGAGCCTGGCTATTGGGAGGAAGGCAAAGCCCTCGACCTTACGGTGGAAAATGAACCGTTTAATTATGCACTCGTACAGGGAAGTCTCAGAGGTCAGGTCTTCCAATTCAGAGACAGCCAGAAAACGTTGCTGTTGGATCGTTCTAATCCCTTAGAGGAGGCCACCTACTTTCAGCTTCCCACTTTGGTTACCGCTCCCCACCTGCGTGTGGAAAGACAAGAGGGAGTATTAAGTGAACTCAGCCTGTTTTCGATTCGGCCCCTGCCTCCTCATCCGACAGAGCAGAATAAAACAGCGGTGGCGCCGGCCGGACCGGGCTTTCCACCAACCGACAAATTGTCTTACCGTCTCCTGCCCTCTTCTGAGGCCATGAACCTGGAGGGGGTTTCGAGGGGTCAGATCTCCTCCCTTTACAATCTCAGCCCGAAGCTATCGGGCCGGTTTTTGCCGGCAGACCGCGAGACTTGGGTGGGAGTGCCAGAGGAAATATACAAGCCTTCGGAAAAAACCTCTAAGAGCGCTGAAAGATTGCAATACAGCCACATTGTGCTGCCACCTTTCTTGAGCAACACGGGAGTGGATGCTATCAAATTGAAACTCAACCCCGAGGGCAAGAAATATTCCGAACAGGCCATCGTTCACGTCTCAGCCAGAGATCCGGTCGATCTCCTGCGCGATCTGATCGACCTCAACCTTCGACTTCCAGCGGACGCTCCAGCGGAAATTCTTTTGGACGTCCGTGACCTTGTGGTTCCGGCCGGTGCGCCTCTCTGGTTAGTGTTGGCCAGTGATCAAAAAGATTTCGGCCTGCGTTATCTTAACGGGGCTGAAGTAGAAGTGTGGATGACGGGGACGGGTTGGCCGGAGCGGGCTGAGCGCGCCCGCAAAGAATATTTTTCGGATCGGCTGCGTTGGATTCGCGATAGCTTCCAGAGGCTCAGCCATTCCCGTCCCTGGCTCTCAGGTGACGTTAGCAAGGTGCGGCGCCAGTTCAAACTGGTCGATGAGCTTTATCGCTTAATCGAAGATGTACTTCGTGTAGATCCCAAGGAGCCCACTGCTACCGCCTATTTGGGTTGGATTAAACCTAACGAATCGCCGCCCGATTTCAAGCAACCGGAACCATCCGCTCCCGATATTCCCCGCTGGGCCTTTCAGCAAGAAGTTTTAGTTAAGCAGTTCCAGGAGGTTGTGGACTGGTGGATAAAGAATCGTCAGATTGAAACTGGGGAAATGGGCGGTGGCTTACGAGGTGATGCTGGCTTGATTTCTAACTGGCCAGGCGTCGCTCTGATGGAGGGCCCCAGCGATCGACTGCACGATTCTTTACAAACGCTTCTGGAAACCTGCTACCGTCGAGGGCTGCTCACCCATGGCCTGAACACTCAACCAGGGGATGCTCTGCAAGCCTACGAAGAAGGAATCAATACGGTTCCCACGGCCTTGCTGCTCGACTACGGGAATCCCCTTTTGATCGAACGGCTCATGGAAACAGCTCGCCAGTATGAGCGTCTCACGGGCATCAATCCGGCGGGCCATCGTCACTTCCGATCCTATGTTTTCAGTGCCACCGACCTTGCGGCGGAGGGCCGCTACGCCCAAGAGGATGTTTACAGCCAGTTGCTCTGGCACCCCGGACTTTATCTGAGCTGGTATAACGGCAACTCTCAAATGATCCGCTGGCTCAGTGAATACGCCGACGCCCTGCTGGCCCACTGGCAGAACGATCGATATCCAAGTTTGGCTCGGGGCATCCGATTTGAAAGTGACGAAGTCATCAGCAAAGGGTTGCCAAATCCCGAAGTGATTAATCTCCTGTGGGGCGTTTACCGTTTGACTGGAAATGACAAGTACCTGTGGCTCACGGACAAACTGCTTAAAGGCGGAAACGTGGCTCAGGCAGAAATGATCAATGGTCGTTGGCTGGAGTTCGTCGACCCGGAGCCTTACCGCAGCCCAATCTTGGATGAAGTCCGCAAACGCAATATTTGGGACCATAATTTGCACTCTGACGAGGCTGGTCTCCTGGCGCGGCAGTATGATTACGAGCTTACGGGCGACAAAAAACAGGTGGAAGACTACCAGGCAGCACTCATCAAACACATGTCCCAGAACATGCTCCTCTACACAAGTGCCGAGCAGTCTGCGGGGAGCATTTGGATCCCGCAGCGAGCCACGCAACGCGACCGCTTGGGCGGTGTGGCCCATTATCGCAACTGTATCTATCCTGGACACGCCATCAGTTGGGACGGTACCAATGGAAATGTCGCTGCCCTCGTGGCAAAAGCAACCCCCTCCGCTTTAAAAATTATCGTTTTTAATACGGCCAAAACCTTGCGAGACGTCAGCCTGCGAGTCTGGGAGTTAGAAAATGGTATTTATGAAGTGGTGGAGGGCACGGATGTGAACGGAGACGATCAAATTGACGTTGTTACCACCAGTCGCAACCTTCCATTGAAGCGCCATGCCGCCATACCCTTGGCATTACGTCCGCGCAGAACGACCATCATCGACATTAAGCAGCTTCGCAAGGGAACGCCTCTCTGGGATCTTCCTGATCTCGCCATTGGCTCCGAAGACCTCCAGTACGACGCTGCTCTAGACAAGGGAAAAATCATTATCCACAACATTGGGGGGAAGAAATCACCCCCCTTCACTCTGGTGGTTGAGAATGAGAATAGAAACGTTTTATTCAAGAAAGAGCTGGGCGGGCTGGAGGCGCCGACCGACCTCAAGCCCAAGACACTCACCGTTGAATTGTCCGGCCTGCGTGCCCATGGAGCCAGGAGCTTGATCTTCAAGTTGGATCCGGTACACAAAGTTGAAGAGATCACCGACGAGAATAACCAACTGCGAAAGAATCTGTGAGCATGAAAGAATTGGGACGCAAGCGCTGGTGGATTGGGACCTTACTCCTGTTTTCGACGATCATCAACTACATGGACCGCCAGACCCTGAGCGTTCTGGCTCCCTACCTTAAGACTGAATTCTCATGGAGCAATTCTGACTTTGCCTGGCTGATTATCGCTTTTCGCGCGGCGTATGCCGTAATGCAGGTACTGTCTGGGCGCTTTATTGATCGGCTGGGGACGCGTGACGGACTGACCATTTCAGTGCTCTGGTATTCCTGTGCGGCCGCCCTGACTTCCCTGGCGACAGGATTAAAAAGCTTTTGCCTGTTCCGATTCTTATTAGGAACCGGAGAAGCTGCTAACTGGCCAGGCGCGACCAAAGCGGTTTCCGAATGGTTCCCCCGTCAGGAGCGTGGATGGGCGGTGGCTCTCTTTGATAGCGGGTCTTCCGTAGGAGGAGCCATTGCCCCATTTTTGGTCTTATCCATCTATCGTGCCTTTGGAAACTGGCGTCCCGTCTTTGTCTTGATTAGCTTACTGGGCTTTGTCTGGATACTGCTCTGGCGCCTGAATTATCATCCGCCTCAGGCTCATCCCCGAATCAGTGTGAGAGAAAGGCAGATGATCCTGGAAGATTCTGACTCTTCCGATGGTCAGGCTGATTCAATTCGGCCCGGTGTTGCCCAGTTGTTACGTGTTCCCCAAACCTGGGGAGTTATCCTGGGAAGGAGTTTGACGGATCCGGTTTGGTTTTTTGTCACCGACTGGTTC
>QHZP01000443.1:0-1147 GCA_003224715.1 Acidobacteriota bacterium
TTTTCCCTACCACGGGTGGGTATTCAGCTACAACGCGGTGACTCTCCAGCAGATGGCGGTCTATAACACCACTCCCAACGATGGGATGTCGGGGATTTGGATGGGCGGCAATGGCCTGGTGGCCGATGCCAACGGCTACATCTATTTCATGACGGGCAACGGCAGCTTTAATGCGAACACAGGTGGAACCGCCTATGGAGAGAGTTTCGTCAAGCTCGCCACCCCCAGTCTCACTGTTTTGGACTATTTTACTCCGAACAACGTCGACCTCCTCAATGGCGGTGGCCTGGATTTAGGCTCTGCCGGGCCACTGCTGCTTCCTGGAACCAGCCGCTTGGCGGGTGGCGGGAAAGAAGGAATGTTTTACCTGGTGGATACCAATAACATGGGCCATTTCAATGCGGCCAACGATCAGGTCCTGCAAGAGTTTCAAGCCACCAACCAGACTGACAGCCCCATTCATGGATCTCCCATTTACTGGAACAGCCCCAATTACGGTCCTCTGGTATACCTGTGGGGAGATGATGACTACCTCAAGGCGTTTCGCTTTGTCAACGGGCTTCTTCAAACCAACCCGGTAGCCACTGGGACCATTATCCAAGGGACCGGAAACAGTGGGAATTACCATCCCCACTCGGTATACGGAGCGATGCTGTCTTTGTCTGCCAATGGGAAAACGGCGGGGACAGGAGTGCTGTGGGCAGCGCGTTCCTTTGGACCCGACGCTAACCACACCACCGTGCCTGGAATTTTGCATGCCTTTGATGCCTCGAATGTAGCGATTGAGTTATGGAACAGCAAGCAGAATCCGGCTCGGGATGATCTGGGGAATTTCGCCAAATTTTGCCCCCCCACCGTCGCAAACGGGAAGGTTTATTTAGCCACCTTTTCAAATCAGTTAGTGGTGTACGGTCATTTGCCACCAGACACACAGCCTCCTACTGCGCCGTCCAATTTGAGCGCATCAACAACCACAGCTACGTGGATCGCCTTAAGCTGGACACCGTCTACGGATAATGCCGGAGTGGCGGGCTATCAGATTTTTCGAGGCAGTTCTCTGGCGGGAATCTCGACCAGCACAAGCTTCCCCGATACCGGCTTGACTCCAGGGGTCACTTACTCTTATTTCGTCAAAGCCTACGACTCA
>QHZP01000443.1:1160-5626 GCA_003224715.1 Acidobacteriota bacterium
ATGCCTCTTCCCTGCCAACGCCCTGGGCAGACCAAGACGTTGGGGCCGTGGGGGTGGCTGGCAGCGACAGCTACGCGGGAGGCACTTTCACCGTCTCAGGGTCCGGAGGGGACATCTGGAATACAGCCGATGCATTTCATTATGTCTTTCAACCCTTTAACGGAGATGGAGAGATCGTGGGCCGGGTGGCCAGTTTACAGAATACCGATCCCTGGGCCAAGGCGGGGGTAATGATCCGCGAGACTCTCAGCGAAGGATCGACTCATGCGCTGATGGCAATCACACCTGGCAATGGGTCAGCCTTTCAGCGGCGCTTAAACACCGGAGACGTAAGCTGGAACACCTCGGGGGGACTAGTCGCCGCTCCTTACTGGGTTAAGCTGGTGCGCAGCGGCAACACTTTCAACGGTTATCAGTCCAGCAACGGGATCGACTGGGTGTTGGCGGGCACCGATACGATCGCTATGACGCGAAATGTCTATGCTGGCTTGGCCGTAACCGCTCACAACAACACTCAGTTGAATACCTCCACGTTCGATAACTTCAATGTCAGGCCCGGCGCCGCCAACAATCTGCTAGCCAACCCCGGCTTTGAGTTCGACGCCAACAATGACGGCAAGCCCGACAGTTGGTCCAGTAATAACAAGTTCACTCGCACCACCGAGGTCATGCACGGTGGCAGCTATGCTGGCAAGCATTTCGCCACCGACAATTTGGGCTACACCATCGTTCAGACCGTCAACTCTCTGGCGGCAGGGACGACTTACCAATTCTCAGGCTGGGTAAACATCCTGCCCACCAGCGATGCATTCAACTTCAAGTTGCAGGTCGCATGGCGCAATCGCAGCAACACGGTTATCAGCACGACTTCGATCAAGACCTACACGGCCTCGACCAGCGGCTGGAACCAGGCAACGACCAGGGTGGTTGCTCCTGTCGGGACGACGAACGCCCAGGTGAAGATGGTCGTCAGCAGCCTGAACGCGACGATCTACGTCGACGATTTTGCATTCAACTTGGGCACACCGCCGGTCGTCACGTCTTTCACGCCAGCCAGCGGTCCGGTCGGCGCGACCGTGACAATCGACGGCAGCAACTTCAGCCAGGCCACCACGGTGACATTTAACGCCACCGCCGCCACGGCCCTCACCGTGAATTCGGACACCCAGATTATGGCCACGGTCCCGACTGGCGCCAGCACTGGCCCGATCAGCGTGACCACCCAGGCCGGCACCGGCTCCAGCTCGGGCGACTTCACGGTGGCGGTACCTCAGTCAACAAATCTGCTGGCGAACCCCGGCTTTGAGATCGACGCCAACAACGACGGCAAGCCCGACAGTTGGTCCAGTAACACCAAATTCACTCGCACCACCGAGGTCATGCACGGTGGCAGCTATGCCGGCAAGCACTTGGCCACCGACAATTCGGGCTACACCATCACCCAGACTGTCAGCTCGCTAACGGCTGGAACCACCTACACCTTCTCGGGCTGGGTTACCATCCCACCGACCAGTGATACATTCACCTTGAAGTTACAGGTGATTTGGAAGGATGCCGGCAACATCACCCTCAGCACCAAAGTTATCAAGACCTACACGGCTGCGACCAACGGCTGGAACCAGGCCATGGCCAGCCTGGTTGCGCCGGCGGGAACCACAAACGCACGGGTACAGATGGTTGTCAGCAACCTCAACGCGACCCTCTACGTAGATGACTTCGTGTTCAGTCCTCAGTAGAACCTTCACAAAGAATTGGCCGATTTGAACCCATGCCCACTCATCATGCGATGGGATTGCGAGCAAAACTCAGTGAGTCCAACGATGATGGTTTGAACGGAGTCACCGACGCAGGTCGCTGCGTTCAGTTTTCCCAGAACCATCACCGCGCATTCGTCATCGCTATGCCTCACGCCTTCTGAATCTCATATCAATCCTTGATTTTGGTGAGCGGCCAGTGCGGCAAAGCGGTAAGGGGTTCAGTGGTGAAGAGGCGCCAACCGCTCAAGCCTTGTTGGAGGCTTTGGGCCTGGAGCAGTTAAGCTGTTGATGTACTCTTCAATGTTGGTGTAGCCGTCAGCATCCCGGTCGAGAGCGCTGTCGTCCACCTTGGGGTTGAGTCCATGGGAAGTTTCCCACGCGTCCGGCATGCCGTCGTGATCCGAATCCAGTGGAGGTGTGCCGGCTGATAAGGTTGGATAGCCACCTACCTGGTCAGGATCGTCCAGTAGCCCACCGCAAGACCCATCCGAAACCGGCACTGTGTTTGGATCGGAAGGATTTGCGATGTAATTTTTTAATTGCTGTAAAATGCGCGTGTCTACTGCATCTCTTTGGGGTAGGATGGCTCCTACGTTCTTAACGCCTGCAAAGATTCCAGTTTCGCTTATCCGTTCAAGCGTCACTTGAGCGGATGCGTCTTCTGTTACTCTAATCGCAGGATAAGGGAATGTGCCACTTGAACTTGTACACAATGGGTCTCCAGTCCAATGACTTCTCATTGAAGCTTCTACTGTCAGATTGTCTGCCAGTGTGTCATTTGGCCGGCTCGGGCCAATATTACCATGAGTGTAAACCAGCACGCTTGGCAGGGCTTGAGAGGCTATCGCCACATCATTGCGTTTACTAGAGGTCCTCAAAAGATAATTTTTTACAAAACGAGTTTTGGAATCACCGGCAACCTTGTGAGCATGTGCGTTTACATTCATGCCTATCTGAGTGGTGTGGTAGACGAGATTATTGATCACTTCTATTAATCCATGTTCTGTTGCTATTTGGGGAACTCGGTATTGGACGTGGCTCAGCAGGTTGTGACTAACCGTTACTCTTCCATTCTCGGCCCGGTTACTTCGGGCCGATCCCACGTAAAAATTCAAAGCCCTCGAATGGGCGCCTTTTGAGTGGCCGGCATTATTCAGACCCTCGGAGATCAGGCACCATTGAATTGTAATATCGTGTGCTTGACTTCCCGTTTGCAGATCACCATCAATTCCCCAGGTAAACGAACAATGATCTAAAATGACGTTGTAGGTTTCGTAATCCTCTTTTCCAATCTGCATAGCTTGATGAGAATCTACTTTAATGCCGGCATTGGCGCGGCCTGGGCGGACTCTGAGGTGACGGACTACGACATCGTGTGTGGCTATAAAAATACAGGTCTTGCCGTTTGTTGGAGCGTTTCTTAAACAAATACCGCCGCCTGGGGCTGTTTGTCCGGCAACGGTGATATACGCATTGGTGATCATAAGAGGACTATTGAGGGTAATCGTGCCCCCGGTACGAAAGACTATGATGCGCGGCCCGCTCGCCTCCACGGCCGCCCGCAGGCTGCCAGGGCCGGAATCATTAAGGTTGCTCACTTCAATGACCCTACCGCCGCGGCCGCCAACTGATTTCGCTCCAAAACCTTCAGCACCGGGGAAGGCATCAGCGGCGAGCGCGGGTGAGGCCGAAATCATAAGTAACCACAGCGCAGCAAATATAAAGAATACTTCTTGGAGGGTTGCTTGCAGTCTAATCACATTACGCCCTTTGCTATGACACTTGCGACGTAGTTTCGCTTCAAGGGAGCTCTTTGAATAGCCTCTGAAGGTGGGAGGCGCTGTCCCAGCGGCGACCTCTGTTGGCAGCCAAGCCAGTCGCCGCTGGGGACAGCACCTCCCATGTTGATTACAGGGCAACTCTCTCATGCACAGAGTTTCTTCAGGCACTAAAGCAGGCAATACAAAACAATGCGCTGAATTCCTTCTCTGCATTTTCATTAGCTCCGTGCTTCAGCGCGGGGCTAATGAGGCGCATTGTCTTGTGAAGGTTACTTAGGTGCGAATTCGTTTGTCATTTTATTCAGTTGCTGAAACCTCTCAGTGAGCAGCACCATTATACTCTGCTACGTCGGTTGATGTGGCTCGCTCACGGACCGAACATGAATTCATCGACGTAGATGGTCGCGTTCAGGCTGCTCACGACCATCTGCATCTGAGCATGGGTCGTTCCAGGGGGTGCGACCAGAGCCGCTGCCGCCTGATTCCAGCCGCCTGTCGAGCCCGTGTAAGTTTTGACCGTTTTAGCGCTAATGGCGCCGTTGGCGTTGCGCCATATCACCACTAGCTTGTGGGATATCGACCCCGCCCGCGAAGGTGTATGTCGCCCCAGCCGTCAGAGAGTTAACGGTCTGGCTGATGGTGTAGCCCGAATTGTCGGTGGCCAAGTGCTTGCCGGCATAGCCCCCGCTATGGTGTTCCGCGCTGCTGCGCGTGAATTTGCTGTTGCCGGCCCAACTGTCGGGCTTGCCGTCGTTGTTGACGTCGAGCTCAAAGCCGGGGTTCACCAGCAGATTCACCGGCACTGTCACCGTGAAATCGCTTGGGCTGGAGCCGCTGCCGGCCGGGGTGGTCACGCTGATCGGTCCGGTGGTGGCCCCACTGGGGACCGTGGCCGTGATCTGGGTGTCCGAATTAACCGTGAAGGTCG
>QHZP01000806.1:0-1225 GCA_003224715.1 Acidobacteriota bacterium
GTTCACCGAGCCAGAGTGTTTGGCCGTTGCGAGCCCAGTACGGGCATTGCCCCCTTTGATCGTTTGGTGGCTCAAATCATGAGCAAGCCCCCTTACTGCGACGCCCGCCGTGTAGTTCCTTCTCTCGAAGTATTGTGCCAGCGATGATCCCGATGAGATTCAAGCCGGCATCGAAGCCGTCTTGGAGACACTGCAGAAGAGGAAAGTTTGGGCTCGGGATGAAGAGCGTCTTTCATTTCTGCGAGGCGTTCTGGCACTTTACTTCGTCCAACCAGCCAGCTTCAGAAGGTGGAGATTTTTCAGATTGGTTGAACCCATGGTCGGGAAGTGTGGCCCACGAGGATTGGGACCAAGTGGACGAGCATCTTCTGCGGGCACAGTTGGAACAGATTAAGTCATGGCCGCACGGAGCCGAGAGACGGTTCTGCCTCTGGCTCCCACTACGTCAGCGAGAATCGTTGTACGGGAAGACTCCGATTGTTACCGAATATCGGCGGGTTGAAGACTTCCTCAAGCCGGNCGTTCTTTATCATCAGTTTCGGTATGGTCGCGCGACGATGGCCGTTTCAAAAGGCAATGCACGTTTTCTCTTCCTTGCACAAGACCGGTTTGATAGACTCTGTGTCCGGCATTTGTCAGAACACACCTAACAGGAGTCTCACTTCAAACGGTCTAAAAACCAAACGGAGGGATCACATGAGGGAGTCCGAATATCGAAAGCATCAGGAAGGCAACTGGACGGTATTTGATGTCACGCCGGCTGAGGAACCGAAGTTCATGCTAATGGTGGTCGGCGGAGCTGTGCTGGTTGTATTCTTCTTTTGGATGATCCTCACCATACCGGTCGGCATTTGGGCCTTTTGGAAGGGTTGGTCCGGAAAAATCCGCCCGAAGGAGCACCAGTCGCCGAGTAACTTCCGCGTCTCTTCTGATGTGGTAGAGAGCAATGGCAGAACGTTTCGGAAGGACGATATCCATCAATTGACCGTCAGAAACGGCCTGAAGCAGACCGGTCTTCCTGGCGGGGTAATGGCCCCGGCATCTGCGGGGCTCCTGAGGGGAATGGCTCACCGAGAGAAATGTTCGACTATTGCCTACTCGCTCGATGTAGAGAGTGGGGGCAAGGCGTACAGCCTGGCTGGGGGGATGGATGAGACCACCGCAAACGGTTTGCTCCATGACGTGTCGAAAGCGCTCGGAATGGAAGTCAGATGAGCCTTTCGGC
>QHZP01000806.1:1328-1985 GCA_003224715.1 Acidobacteriota bacterium
CCTTATGGCAAGATTCTACACCCGTTTCCGGGAAGTCCACTTTTCTCCTCGCCTACCTCTAATGTCCGAATTGTGCCATGCGTGGGGCGGCGAGGATAGACCTGTTCCTGCCGAATATTTTGTCCGACAGCTAGCCTAGTCCGCACTCTCTCTTGGTATGGGTCAGAATTGCTGACTTGTATTGGCTCTCTCAATGCTGGTCTTATACCACAAGACAAAAACAATTCTGTCAAACCTGCTCTGCACTCTCTGTCCTTTTAACTATCTCCCGTCGCGGTGCCTCATCCCCCAAGAAACGCACCCTGACATAATAATCAAAGTTATCCTGATACTAATTTATGCCGCCTGGCTTGTCTATTTTACTAATGACAAAGAGTCGAGGGAACGATTCTTTTGGGGTGGGCTGGGTTGGAGCGAACTGCCGCATGCAACGAGCGCGAGCACACCAGTCACAGGAAGCCTTACTTCTTCATGCTCTGAAGAATCGACTCTCTCAAGTGGGCCGGGAAGGTGCTCTGAGAAAGGGCTATGTCAATTAGTAATCAGCCTCGCTTTTCGCTCACCAATCGTCTCCTCAGCGATTTACCTCCTAGACAGTACAAGCGTCTGGCTCCCTATCTTGAACGGGTCTCCCTGGATTCCAGGCAGGTCCTTCAC
>QHZP01000806.1:2045-2523 GCA_003224715.1 Acidobacteriota bacterium
AGACGGTCGGACGGTAAAAGCAGGGATAGTCGGCAGTGAAGGAGTCGTAGGCATCCGCGCTCTCTTCGGAGGCTCCTCAACCCCCTATCAGTACATTACCCTGATCAGAGGCAACGCCCACAGAATAAAGGCCAGGGTGCTCAAAGCCGAGTTCCAGCGAGGGGGCACACTACAAGACTTGCTCCTGCGCTATACGCACGTCCGCTTGATCCAATTCGCTCAGATCAGCGCCTGCAACTGCCTGCATAACACTCTCGAGCGGCTCTGTCGCTGGTTGCTGATGGTGCACGACCGGGCAATGTCAGACGAGCTTTCCCTCACCCAGGAGGCCATCTCAGGAGTGCTGCGTGTCCGCCGCACGGGGATCAGCGAGGTTGTAGGCAAGCTTCAGAAGAAGAAACTGATCGACTTTCACTATGGGCAAATCACGATCCTCGACCGGCGGGGCCTGGAGAAAGCGTCCTGCGAGTGCTATGGA
>QHZP01000436.1 GCA_003224715.1 Acidobacteriota bacterium
TGACCGGCCAGCCGGTGGCCGCTAAAATTCGAGTGACGCACACCGAATCCGGCGAGAGTTTCATGCCCGAGCGGGCCATCAAGACCATGCCACAACGCAGCAGGAAGGACGTGAAACACTACTTCTATGCTCGGGGGTCGTATGAGGTAGCTGTGCCTCCTGGGCGCTATCAGGTCGAGGTTGTCCGTGGCATCGCTCACCAGGCGGTAGTCGCTTATACCGAAGTTGGCTCAGGAATCACTCATGTTCATGACTTTGAAATCCCAGTCCTTCGAGATTTGCAAGCTGCGCGCTGGTATTCGGGCAACACTCATACCCACTATCACCTCGAACTCGACGAGAATCCAGATGATTGTTTGCGCTTGGTCCCTCCCGCCGAAGCGCTGGACGTGAGTGTGATCAGCTACCTGATTCGCAACGACTCACCCTACATTACCAACCGATATCCCATCGGCAGGCTTCCGGAATTCTCTCGAGACGGCACGCTGATGGACATGGGAGAGGAGGCGCGCAATAACAAGACTTTCGGTGAAATCGGCTATGGCCACTGCTTGTTCCTTAACATTCCCAGGCTTGTCGAGCCGGTATCTACCGGACTGCTCTCGGCTGCTAGGAAGGCAGCGGATTTTCCCACGCTGTCAATGCTTTGCCAAGAAGCGAAACGTATTGGCGGGACTACGGTATGGTGCCACAACGGCGCGGGGATGGAAATGCCCGTTGCCGCAGCGTTGGGACATATCGATGCCTACAATGTCGCCGATGGTCTTGAGGCCGACTATCTACGCTATTATGCTCTGCTCAACTGTGGTTTTCGCTTGCCGGCGTCTTGTGGCACTGATTGGTGGATTTACGATCACAACCGTGTGTTCGTTCAAGTGGAGGGGGCTTTCGGTTACGATTCCTGGATAGCCGGCTTGCGGGGAGGGCGCACGTTTGTCACTAACGGTCCCTTGCTCGAGTTCACTGTCAACGGCCGCTCGCCTGGTTCCACCCTAGAGGTTACAGGTCCTCTCCAAGTCAGGGTCAGCGCGACTTCACGCTTGCCCTTCGATCAACTTCAAATCGTCATGGACGGTCGCGTCGTAGCCGAACAGGCGGCCATTCAGCAAGTGGAGGCAAGACTGGAAAGGGAAATATCCGTCGAGCGGGGCGGTTGGATCGCGGCCCGCGTCACCAGCGGGACAAAAACTCATGCGGGCTACACCGTGTTTGCCCACACTAGTCCGCTTTATTTCCGGATCGAAGGCACACCTTTTCGACAGGCCGAGGCTGCAGGCGCCTTCATCGACGAGATCGAGAATTCCATTCGCTTCATCCGGAAAGTCTATCGCTTTGCCAGCGAGGCTGACAAAGCGGTTGCTGTGGGTCGCTTCGAAGAGGGAAGGAAAGCTTTCGGCAGGCTGATATCCTGAGCCGCTCGAAGAAGCAAGCTAAACCACCGGGATGTCCTGTATAAGTAAGTCGCACGTCACCTCAGGCAACTCCATACTTGCTCAAGACGTGCAACTCAATGCATTTCTCCTGCGGCAATCCCTATTGGCGAATGCTCGGCTAGAAATGACACCACGGTACCGTCTTTTCTGGGACTAACCCTCACAGCGTTAGACAAACAACTCCGCAATCTCAGAGACGTCTAGGAACTCTGTCCCTGATTGGAATTCCACATATTGAAAGGCCCGTCCAGAAGGTGTGTTAGTGATTTCCTTGGTCCAGTCTATGCCGAGCGCCGAGTAAATCGTCGCGGCGACGTCTTCTGGATAAATCGATCGTTTCTTAGACCAGCCGCTTTTGACGACGCGGGCCCCGAGCGGGTCCGTAGCGCCGATAGCACGCCCTCCAAGGATTCCAGAACCTGCAAAAAGGCCGCTCATCGCATATCGATGGTGATCGCGTCCCTTGCCGGGAGTGAGATCGCCCGTGGTTCTTCCAAACTCGCCCATGCAGACAATCAAGGTTCTATCGAGTAGCGAGCGGCCCTCCTGATTTTTGACCTTGTCCAAATCGCTTATGAATTCCGAGAGGCCGGCATCGAGCGTCCGGCTCAGCACAATGTGGTTGGACTTCTCGTTGCGATCATAGATGTTGAGATGGAAGTCCCAGCCCCCAAGATTGATGGCAATGAAACGGGTCCCCGCTTCTGCTGCTAGAATGTTTCGAGCCAACAGGCAGGCATCGCCAAAGGGAGTCCCGCCGTAACGTTTCTTCTCCTCTTCGTTCAGCTTCAGGAGCTTGGGAATCTCGGCTGACTCCATCATTACCAGCGCATTATTGCGAACCTGGTGCTGGCTCGGACTCTCGACCCCTGAGGAAAGGGAAGAAATCGCGTTTAAGTACTCCACTCGGCGCTTGAAACGGCCGCGCTCCTGGTCGGGGACAATAAAGGAAAGCTCACTGCGCGTATCCAGGTTAAGAGGGGTGAACCTGGCATCGAGACAACCTTCTTTGACTTGGTCGGCATGGTAATTCATGGAGACAAACGGGGGGAGAAAGTCGGTCGGCTTTCGCTTGTCCCGGAATTCATAAGCTACTACCGCACCCAACGCCGGCATTTCGCGGGATCGAGCCGGACTCACGGGGTGTGCCACGTGAAGATAGTAGGTGGCACGGCCGTGGTCGACCTCCCACGCTTCCAGAGACCGCACGATAGCGATGCGGTCCAGACCTTCTCCCAACTTCGGGAACAATCCCCAGGGCAGGCGTACCTCCGGCTTGACCGTGCGAACATCAAAATCCGGCGGCGTCCAGCCGCCTTCTTTGATGTCGAATGTGTCCACTTGACTGGCGCCGCCCTGGAGGAAAATGAAGACGCAGTGATCTGCGGTACCCCTGGGCTTCACCTTCTCCTTGGCCTTGACGTTGGCCGGACGCACCATCGGCAAGAGGTCGAAGCCTGCCAGCGCCACTGCCCCAACTTTCAGGAAATGGCGACGTGTCAGGGCAGGGAAATTTAACGCGGGATAACTCATGGCAACTCCTTTTCTCCGAAAATCAGTCTCTAATGTTCGATGACCTTGGGACTCTCACAGCTCTCGTTCCCTTACCGGCCTCGCAAAGGGCGAAGGAGCTACTTCTTTGTCACCTTTACGAAAGGGAGGCCGGCTGGCTGTGAAGAAAAACGTGTGACAACTTCGATTGTCCCCCACTCGTATCGAAAAGCAAACGACCCTCATTGCTACAAACGCGTCATGCCTTCAGTTGAGGGTCTTTCACAGCCTTCGCGCATAGAGCTCATGGTTAATAGGTCAAAACAAACTCCGGTTTGTTGAGCAACACCCAGAGCAAGTCCTCCGCGCCCTGGGCATGATGTTCAGCCAGCAAACGTACGCCAAACTCCAACTCGGCCTTGGTCGGAAACCGCGCTAGAGTGGCCAGGAATAACTCCTCAACAATCTCGGCATTGCTTTTTGGCGGCTCTACATTCAACAAGCTGTGCAGCCGGCTGCCTTCCTGGATTCGAATTTTTTCCTTGACCAGCGCGCTGTTCATCAAGACGGAAGCCTGAACCATAGAACTTCCCAAAGACCGAACTCCGAGAAGGCGATCGTCGAGACCGAAACTGGCGAGAGCATCAAAAAGCCTGGGGCCGAGATCTTCGGGTGAGACGGTCTGCATGACGTACTTTACCTTTTCACCGAAGTCGCCACGGTTCATTTCGTTAAACACACCGGTGCCTTGGCAGACTGCGTCCCAGACCTGCTCTGCGGGCAGCCGGCGGATGAAGCGGCGTGCAAAGTACGAACCGTATTCCGGCTTCCAGGGACCTTCAACGCGATGGGAAAGCTGGTAAGCAGACGAGTTCACCAGCAAGCGGATCAGATAGCGCAGGTCGAAGTCGTGCGCCTGAAAATCTTTCGCCAGGGCGTCCAACAGCTCCGGATGAATTGTCTGCGGCATCCACGGCGCAGGCG
>QHZP01000437.1 GCA_003224715.1 Acidobacteriota bacterium
CCGGCTTTTTCAAGGTGCAGCTGGTAAACATCACAGACCGCTTTCACCTCCACGTCATGTTCCAACGCGACTCCCAGGTTCTCCGAGCCCATCACGCCGACGCCGATGAATCCGGCCGTTAGACGGTCATTCGCACCTCTCAACCTGCCGGTAAAAATTAACGTTGTGAATGCCGCCCCCGTTTTAAGAAAATCTCTGCGACCAGGTTTCCACATTAATCCGACCCTCTTATTTAGGTTGTTTGAGTACATTACTTCAACGCACCTCCGCGAGAAGTCCTCGAATCCTTTCGATCGCGTCGCCGAATCTCACGCGCACGCGCTCCCACTCGTCGGGGTCGTGCACCCACATGCCGGGCGCGCCTAAAGAAGCTTTGTCATCGATTGAACCGTGCAGTACCGCGTTCACCGCCGCGTCCACCATCTCCCTGCCATCTTTGGACTGCGACAGAAGCCAGAAGTATTCGTAATCCTGGTTTCCGCGGCGCAGGCCTTTCAGACGGATACTCGCGGCTGGCTCCTCCAGACCCATCGTCTCGCCGCGGTAGACCAGCATCCCGCTCCCATTCTGCGTTTCATAAGTCTCCGGGTATTGCCAGGCGCGCAGCGAATTGAAATCCAGTTCCCAAAGTGTCCAGGATCCCGCTCGCAGTTTCCAGGCAATCCAGCTCAGCGCACGACATTTCAGCCCATCGCCGTCAATGCGGGACGCGTCTGTATAGAACCATGGATCCACGCCCTGCTTCTTGATTTCTTCGACGGCCGCCGCATCCCATCCTCCAAGGCCGAGGATGATGACGTTTAGTACTTTTGCCAGGCGCTCCATCGTCTCCTTCGGATACCAACCATCCACGCGGTACTGAAGCCGGCGGGCGCCGGATTCCTTAAGCAACTGCCCGAAATACAACATGCGCTCACGAGCGACCTCATCATAGGCTTCATCGAGGCTTAGGAAGTAGACCAGCAGCCGTGTCTTGTTCCAGGCCGGCTGCTGGTCGAAATGCGCCTGATAAGCCCGAAAGGTGTTCTTCCAGATTTCCCGGTACTCGGGTGTGGGACCCTGCCTAGGCATCGCGACCGGCCACGGAGCATAAAATTTGAACTCTTTTCCGCTTAGCTGAATGCCTCGCTCCTGCTTGTACAGGTTCATCGGATAGGCGTCGAACGGCAAAACCAGATACTCGATCGGCACTCCGTAACCGGGCCCGCTGTACCCATACTTTCTCGTGAAGGCGCTTCCATCGAGATACTTGGTCAGACGCGCATCGTATTTGCTCCAGTCGATCTGCACGTTTGTGCCGGATATCTTTAACGCCGGTGCATAGCCCAGTGGGTACATCGATAGGCGGTGTTTGCGCAGAAGTTGATAATACTTGATCTCCATCTCCTCCGGAAACGTGTTGATCTCCGTGTCGGTGTGGATGTTGGGCTTAAGATGACTCTCCTCGGGCAGCGCGAAATCCCATACCTGAAGCTCCAGCATCAGTTGTGTTCGACCCTGATCGCTGGAAATGGTGATTGGCGCCGTGTACCTGCCCGGCGGCGCGACGTCGCGCGATTTTGGGACGTAGACATCCACCCACAACGTTTGGCTCTTTTGCTCCTTACCAACATTGTTCAACGGATCGGGCAGGTCGAACGGCATCACGTACGTGTGCGGGTAGAGGTTACCGCTCCAATGGAGGCATGGGAGCAGGCCATCGGCGTACCAACCCGGACCGAGCGTGTAACTCTCCTTTGCCGGGTTCCTGACGTGCACGTACCATTCCCGAAAGAGATCCACATTTTCCAGCGGGATCCTGGCGCCATTCCGCCCAGTAAGTTCGGCTGGCGTCACCATCACGTTCCACAGCTTTTCGCCCGTGCGCTCGATAACGATCTGGAACGCGACCGTCTCGTTTCGCGCCGCCTTCAAGGTGATGCGCCGTGCAGTTCCATCCCAGATGAGATTGGACCGCTTGTAAGCTCCGCGAATGCCGTCCGGAAAAAGGTTTTGACTATCCTCGAACGGCTGGTTACGTATAGGGTCGATACGCACCGAATCGCTGACGGCCCATACTTCGATGCCCGCATTCGCGCGCGAGACGAGCGGATCCGTGACTAACGAAGCGCAAAGAATGGTGCGAAGAAGTCTGATATGCATGACGCTCTTTTCTGGACAACACACATTATACAATGCCTGTGCTGCGCAATAAAGAGGTGGCCGTCGGCACAGACGAAGAAGCGCAAGCCAGTCTTGGTCGCCCCAAAAACTATGAAGATAAAGCAGTCCAAAAAATCTGGTCACTTGCTTCTAAGTAGCTGGCATCGTTACGGAGATCATATTCGCAGGATTCTCTCTCAATCCGTTCGATGGGCCTGTTCATGAACTTCTCGAGAACGCTTACATGACTGCCAAAACACCGAAGGTCCTGGTCGTTTCTCCCGATGCTTCGCAGTTAGTCATAAGATACAGGACCACCTATGGTGATCACGTACACGGCGTCGGATGTGAGCTGGAAGGTTTACCTGGAACAGGAGGTGGGCTGACGATGCAGTTGCAGAATTCAGACGGGCCACTGCGAGTCGTAAGAGTGGCAACCGCCCGACCGGATGGCCGGGCGGCTGTGACTAAGCCTAAGTGTCCACAGTTTCAGCTTGCCTTTCGAAGATCCAAGAATGAGCCTGGTCAAGGAGTTTTGCCAATTTAGAGAATAGGGATGAGTGTCCTATTAGTAGTCTGCTAACCATAAGAGAAACAAGGCAGTAAATGGGTTGGAGGGAGTGGAGTATTCTGTTTAGGCAATCACAAGATGAGTGAGGGCTAAGGAAAGATTAGAGTATAGGAACAATTGGACAATAACATCATCGCCGCAGGCGTTGTTCCAGCGGGCGAAACTGCACCAGACCGGTTGATGACTACCGGCGATGGTGTTTGGCCGAGAATGAATGTTGTGATCCTTGACAACATGTCATTTCTGACATAGGCTCAAGTCATGGCTAACTCGGGCAAGCCCCTCGTCTGGCTCGAGGGTGAGATCAAGACACCTCCCTTCAGCCGAGCGGCTCGACTCGAGGCCGGCTTCTTGCTGAGACGGCTCCAACTTGGCGAGCAGCTCTCGTTGCCGCAGTCGCGCCCGATGCCGTCGATCGGACGTGGGTGCCATGAGCTGAGAATACAGGACGAGAGCGCCACCTGGCGCATCGTTTATCGCATTGATCCTGACGGTATCGTGATCGTAGACGTCTTCGCCAAGAAAACCCAAAGGACACCAGCTGCGGTCATCGAAAGATGTAAAGTGCGCCTTAAAGTCTATGACGAAGTAAGCGAAGGTAGGTAGAACAGTGAAGAAGGCAAAGAAAGACAGACTGGAAGCGGCCGGCTGGAGGGTCGGATCCACTGCAGATTTTCTCAACCTCAGCCCGGATGAAGTTGCGTTCATTGAGATGAAGCTCGCCTTGGCCAAGAACATTCGAACCAGGCGGCTACGCCAGAGGCTTAGCCAAGACCAATTCGCCAAGCTCATCGAATCAAGTCAGTCCCGGGTAGCCAAGATGGAAGCGGCTGATGCCTCTGTTTCATTGGACCTTCTCATACGCGCATTGCTGGTGTTGGGTGCGTCACGGAAGGAAGTCGCTCGCATCATCGCGCTGGAAAGCAAACACGCGGCCTGATTCCAGGACTAGAGCCGGAGCAAAGACCCAGGCTGCCCTGCGACTATCCGTTGGCAAACACCCACCCGGAACCAATCTGGTAGGACTGATCCGTCACAGACCAGGGTTTTTTGTTTTTGGGCAACTGCACATCCAAGCCAAGAGGAAGCAACCCCCGACAGAACCTGATCGTGGAGATGTCAGGAGCGGTCGCACGTGTCTTCCGTCATCGTTTCTGCCGGGCGGCTGGATGCGGAATAGGGTTCTGGATCTGCCGCACATGTGATCGGGGCCAGCGTTATTGCAGCGAGTCCTGCCAGAAGGAAGCTCGGCGCGAGCAGTTGCGTCAAGCCAACCAACGTCACCAGCAAAGCCCAGAGGGCAGGTTGGACCACCGCGATCGACAACGGGCCTACCGACGGCGCCGGGCCCTGGACCTGGTGACGGATCAAGGTAGACAGCCTCATTTGGACTCTGACAGGATGCCGGCGTTGGACTCGATGACGGGCTGGGTACAGGATTTGGTCACAAGGTTTCGGCGACAGTGGGCGTGGGTTCAGGTGCAGTGTCGAGTGTGCGGCTGTTGTGGTCCTCTGGTTCTGGTTCATCGGGAGCAACCTCACTCTCAGGGAAGCGGCCTTCTCGACGGATTGGATTAAAGGGAGGCTAAGTGTCCGACGAATCTCGCGACTATATCCGGACGATTCTGGGTCTCTATCTAGGACTTCCAGAAACACCGGGTCAGTCCAGCCGACTGGACCGCCAACTGGCTTTGGAATGGTTTAAGCAGGAGATTCCGCTGCCGGTGGTCGAGACGGCCTTTCTGTTGGGCTCTGCGCGCCGTCTCGCTCGGGATCAGAAGGCCATCCGGCTGGGGCCCATCCGGTCTCTTCATTATTTTTTGCCTGTCCTCGAGGAAGTTCGTCGTACGCCGCTGCCTCTTTCCTATCTCCCTTACCTCCGTCGCACAGTCTCAGCTGCGCTGGCTCGGACAAGGAAGGGTGAACCGTGTTAGTAACGTTCAACAACTTTCCGGTCCTGGTGGATGAAGAGGGGAAGATTGAATCTTCGGTTACCGATTGGGCCTACTGCTTGTTGGAGACACGCCATCGCAGTCTGGGCACGGTGAAAGCCTATGTGCATGCCCTCTCCCTTCTGTTCGACTTTGTGTCGCGCTTCAGCTACTGGGATACGGAGGTTCGCCATCTGGAGAAAGTTTTGACGGAGTTCAAGAGGGCCCTGTGGAACGGGGCACCAGAACTCGGGTGGGAGGCACATTCGGCTTCCTTTGTCTCTCAAGTGCTGACGGCTATCAATCTTTATCTGGATTACGTGGACCTGCGGGAGGTGTCTTGTTCGCATCAGGGCCTGAGCCGCTTCGTTCAAATCGCCAAGAAGAAACGAAGTTTTCTGGGCCACATCAAACCAGGCAAGACGGCTCGGCTGGCTCGCACCCAGAGGCAAAGGAACGTCAGGATCTCTGTCCCTCCGGGACCCATGCCCGTGCGTTACTTTCCACCCGACAGGCTGTTCGACCTGATCGAACTGGCGCCGTCTCACCGCGACAAAACGCTCTATCTGGGGATGGCTGGGACGAGTGCTCGCATCGGACAGATCTTGAACTTGTGCCAGCGGGACATTCTCTTCGATGAGAGAAGAGTGACCTTTGTGGATCCCAATAAGAATGAGCGGCGGCGACAGTGGCTCTGGGAACACTATCGATTGCGGCCAGACCCGGCCATTCAAAACAAGGGTCCCTTACCTGGGGTCTTTCTCCCGCCGCTGCGGGAACCGTTCTTTGATCAGGCCATGCTCTATCGAGAGCGGGAGTTCATCCCCGAAAGCCACCGGCCCTGCTCACATCCCTACTTTTTTGTGACCCGCAGCGGCCAGCGGCTATCCAAGCGGCAGATCAACGAACAGTTTCGCAGGTTGACCGGGAAGCTTGGTCTCGATGCCCTGACTCCACACAGTCTGCGGCACCTGTACGGCTACTTCTCGGCGGTTGTGCTGAAGATGGACCTGGCGATCATCCAGCACTGTATGGGCCATCGAGATCTTTCCTCGACTCAGATATACACCCAGATTCCGTCAGGAGACGCGGAGCGCGCCTTCCAGCAGGCCTTCGAGAAGCTGCTGGAAACTTCAGAGCCACTGATCCGGAGGCAGCAAGACGCCTTGTCATTGCTGAAAGAATCCTGAGCACGATCC
The DNA here is from genome assembly GCA_003224715.1 of Acidobacteriota bacterium. Taxonomy (GTDB): domain Bacteria; phylum Acidobacteriota; class Terriglobia; order Versatilivoradales; family Versatilivoraceae; genus QHZQ01. Next base: position 5,844 of record QHZP01000437.1, read on the forward strand.
TGAACAAGATCAAAGACGTCCGTGTGGAGTGGGTGGACCGACTGCCGCGGCTGAATCTGCGGGATGCAATCCTGACAACACCCGAGGCTGCACGCCACTTCCAGACAGACATCGAGCAGTTCCTGCCGATGTACCTGAAAATATACTTTCTCCCTCGAGCACTCCGCGCCTCTATCGGAGGTCGCCTCTACCTGCTCCAGGGTCGCCGGGCTGCCCGATATTTGCGAACAGCAAAACTCGCAGCTTGCCTACCCCTCCCGCAGGCCCTCGAAGGACAGCGAACGATTGCTCGCCAACTATTCGCAGCCGTTGACTTATTCTCCAGTCTGGGGAACCTGCTCAACAAGAATGCCCGGGAGCATTTTCACGTGGCTTCTTTCTTGTCGATGCTGGAAAAGCCCTTCAGCCTGGACGAGTACCTTCTGGCGCTGAATGGTCCGGATAAGTATCTGGAAGGACCCAGGGGGAAAATCTCGATTACGGGCTTGAGAATGCTGGCCGGTTACTTGTTCGAGAAGGGCCGCTTTTTATGGCCGCTTTGGCCGATTGAAGGCGAGCAGCGGTGGTCAAAGTTTCCCATCGACTACGGCTTTCCTTTTGGCCGATGGCTCCTGCTCCCGTTTGCCGGCACTGCCCACCTTCGCGATCAGCAAAAGATGCTCCTTCTGCGCACTCTGCGAGCTACCACCTGGTCAGGGTGGAAGGACATTACCGATGATGACATTGTCCGGTTGAGGGAAAAGTTTCAGGAGCAAAGGGATCTATCAGCCTCTTACGCGACGACCTTGAATCACATCGTGCGTAAAGCCCGCGAGTTGGGCAATCCGCTCACTTACGAGACTCGGGGTACGAGGTTGTCAAAGACAAAATACCGAGGACGGGATGGCCCCAGCTTCGCCTTCTTTCAGGCGGCCGCGGAAAAGAGTTCTATCGTGCGATACTGGGTGAACCAGGCGGGCCACTTTTATCGATTCGAAAAGGACCAAGGACAAAGACAACGGTTGGATCCCCTCAACAGGGCTCTGTCAACCTGGCTGGATTATGTTTGTGACCTCGACCGAATCGGCCAGGCGCCTTCCTCCATCTCAGAAGTCACCAACAGGCTCCATATCCGGCTGCCCGGACCTGGTTGGATCAGCACTTTCCCTTCCTTCACAAGCTGGGGAAAACAAAAGGGAGTGGGAAAAGGGCGTGTTTGGTCCTCCTTGATCCTGGTGCGGCAGTTCTTCGCCTGGATTATTCGAAACGAAGACTTGAACATCGTAGTGCCGGTGGACGATTTCGATCTGCCTTCTCGCCCACAATCTAGAAAGAGCGACCGGCCAGCTCTGACCACTCAATGCTGGAAAGGACTCCGGACCTTGATCCTTGAAGATCCGGTACGTGTCACGGAACGGTTTCAGGATGCTTCCGGGAAACGGATCGAGGTGCTGAGCCCCACCTTTCAAGCCTATCTGCTGATGCGCCTGGAGACCGGTATTCGAGATATGCAGGCCCGCTACCTCGACAAGAATAAGGTACTGGGCAAGGATGGATTCGTGATCTCCGGCGACAAGAACATCCACCGCAAGGTTCTGCAGGTCATTCCCTATTTTGATCCGGCTCTAAAAGAGAAAGTTCAGCAGTGTATCGACTACCAAAACACCTACAACCGCCCGACCGAACCCGTCTGGTACGGTGGGAACGAGAACAGTCCCTTCGGCAAAGTTGACCCCCTGTTTCGCTTCATAGGCCACAACCCCGATCCCATTTGTGCCCTCACTTTCAAGATCTATTTCATCAGGACACTTTTGAAGTACCAGAAAAAAGCTGAGCTAACCGGGAATCACCAGTTGGTGCGTTACAGGGGTGGCACAGCGATCGACATGTCGATGGTTGATTCAGATAATCTCACTGCCGTGGAGGTGCTCGACCGTTTCGAGACTCCGTTTGACCTACACAGCCTGCGTGTTACAGCCGCTACCGTCTGGTTTCTCAGCATGCTACTTCATTACATTCAGGTTCGGAATGCGGAGCAGTCGCTCAAGGATCGCTTCTCTTGGCTGACCCAACAGTGCGAGCACGAAAAGGTACAACGGCAAGAGATCGAGCAATGCTTCGGCCAAGATCTCTCAGGCACCCTGATTCAGTATCGACTCAGCTCCCGATACAACCGGGCGGAGGACAAGAACCTGGACGGCATCCAGGCTCTCTTAAGCACGTCGGGTTCGGGAATGAGAGTTCTTCCTCACGGGATTTGCCCCACAGGGTCTTGTCCCAATGGGTTGGACGGAAGATGTGGCCTCTGCCCCTTGCTGATTACGGGCCCCGCCTTCAAGACCGCTATCGTGGCTCAGTTTAACCTCATTGCCGAACAGGCTCTGCTGGTCGGGGCCAGCCTTCGCCGAATGGGAGATACCCCTACGGCCCAGCAAGCAGAGATTGAATCGTTAGTGCAGCAACTGGCAGGATGGAGCGGATGGCTTCAACAGATCGAGATCCTGGAGAAGAAAGAATCAGAAACGCCCGATGGGAAGTTAATACTTCATTCCCAGCTGAAGTGGAATCTTGAACAAACCAGTCCGACCCTGCTTCAGTTGCAGCGCTGCTGGGACATTCAACTGGCTCCTGAAGTCTGGAGCGAGCAGGTTTACTATCAGGCACGAAAGTTCCTGACCGTTGTGCTCTCCCAGATTCCACGCAGCGAAGACCCCCTCCACGTGGTGGAGCGTCTGTTACCGGAAAAGACCGTACAACTGGTGGCTGCTTATTATCAGCAATTGATCGAGCTGGGAAAAAGCCAGGGAGAGATCGAAGCCGCCTTTACTAACCCCCAGTATGTCCTATCATCCGAAGTTGTTTTGCCTCTTCTAGCCGAAATCGGCGCTACACCGGCTCCTAAGCGGAAATACCCCGCCCCGGGAGCCTTTGAGAGTGATGAAGAAACGTCGCAGCATCAATCCGTTCAAAGAGTTCCAGAAACAGCGAATTCAGCGCAACATAGGCAGGATCCAGGCCGCTATTGAAGTCCTTCGTGACCTGAAAGCTCCCATCACCTACAGTGCTGTCGCCAGGCTCGCCGAGATGACACTCAGCGGGATTCGCAAGAACAGCCGCTATGTGATGTTGATTGAAACCGCCAAAGCCCAAGTCAGTGCCCACATCCAGCAATCCCCAGCCCCGGAGAACGAAGAGCCTCGAACCCTGGAGGATGCCCGGGCGCTACTGCGAATCCTGAGAGCGAAAAACCGCAGCCTGGCTCACCGGGTGAACCTTCAGGCGAAAGTTTTTAAGCGTTATAACCTCCAATGGTCAGAGGGTAACTTCATAGCAGTGCCCACCGAACAAGCCACACGGCAACTCGAGCAGCAGCAAGTCGAGCTGCTGAGACGAATCATCACAATCATTTTGGACGACAAGGTCTACACACTCACCACACAGGGAATCGTCAGCCCCCTCAACGGCAAGCCCATTGTCCCACAGGCCATGCTCCAGGCTGCCAGCCTCCAAGAACTCTGAATCCTCCCATCCCGAATCTCGGATTCCAATCTCTTGCTTACCCGAAAGAAAAAAGACCGCCCGGTGGGGAGCCGGGCGGTCGGGATAGACTGCGCTCAGTCTGTCTCCTGTTGC
>QHZP01000438.1 GCA_003224715.1 Acidobacteriota bacterium
AATTTGGGAGTGCTCTACCAAAAGACCGGTCATAAAGAACAAGCCTTGCACTACCTGACGATGTTTCTGGAGAAGGCCCCACCGGAAAACTACAGTCACTTATTACCTCAAGTTCGCGAAGCCATCCAGGAGCTGCGCCGCGGCGGCTAGCCGCTCTAGTCGAAGAGGCGCCGGGAAGCCGACGATAGAGAATTGAAGATCGATGGATCGAAAACTGCTGTCGTCGCTCGATTCCCTAATCTCTATCCTGAGTCTTTTTCTTTATTCTCCGCCTCCCCGTCTCTACCCCCAAGCATGGTCACGATTCTCGACAGCCGTAGGAGGTCGCTAGATATATCTAGACAGCACGGAGGAATTTCGCAGGCCAAAAGGATGGCTTACAAGTCTAGACTGCTATCCGTCATCATTTTGGCAAGCTTAAAGGAAACATTGACCCGCACTTGACCCACCTGGGAGACAAACTGAGCTTCCTCGTCCGCGAGTCCCAGCGAGGGCTTTTCGTTGACCAGGCGGGGAAAGCCAAAGAGAGCCATGCCATCTTTTCTTTCTTTGGGTGAAATGTAGCTTTTCAGTTCAATTTTCTTATTCTTGTCTTTCTTGGAAAGCAAGAAAGTTTTGCCCTTCAGACTTTCCAGATTGGCGTCTTCGAACGGTTTCATCGCTGGGCCTACGACGGCGATCAAGTAATCCTGCATCGGTTCCCGTATAAACTGATTGACCTGTTCGTCCGAAGCGTTGCTCTGCAGTTGGCCCAACCTTCCCAGGGCCTGACGGATTCTCTGGGAAGAATACCAACGTACATAAAGAGGAACTGAGCCCGCCCCGAAGGTGGGAGTTCCCGAACTGGCCGCCGCTCCGGCAGTGTTTCCTCCGCCGGGAGTGAGCACCCTCGGTGTATCCAGAGCGCGACCGGTTGATTCTCCACCTCCCAAAACGAGTTGCGTCTTTGCCCATGGTGAATCCGAAAGAATCCTCAGAGCCTGCTTTTCGTCCCACTGATTAAACGCTTTTTCTTCCCAAAAGTCCTTGGCCGACAGCGTCAAAACCGATACAAGGCCTAAGATAGACACAAGCTTTGTATTCCTGACGAATTGATTATTCTGACTTGGCATCTCGTACTCCTTTCGCGAAATTCTTGGTTCAGCGGAACTCCTACTCAGGAAATTCCCGTTCCGAGCTCAAAATAGAAGGAAGCTCCATATCTCGCTATTCTCCCACTAATTTGAGTCAATATTGTTTCCAGTCTGAGCCGGGCTTTACGCCTCCCTTTTCTCAATGATAAGACTAATTTGGTTTTGCTTCTACAGCTTAATCAATGCGCGCATGGAGTGCGGAAATGGAGTCCAGGGAATGGAAGCGCAAACGGCCCAAGGCCATACGGACTCCTCGCTGACTTGCTAATATGCGGAGGCCCTTGACTGGGGACCTCCTTTACCCTAGAATTCCATGGTGGTTCCATATCGCAACCAGCCAAGAACCCCTGATGGCCAATCTGACTATTAAAAACCTTCCTGGTACCCTTTATGAGCAACTGAAGCAGAGTGCAGCGCAGCACCGTCGTAGTCTTAACAGCGAGGTGATCGTGTGTTTAGAGCGTGCTTTGCATAACACACGCATCGATACCCAGGCTGTCAGGACAAAGGCACGTGCGCTTCGTGAGAAGACCTCTGGCTATCGGTTGACCGACAAAGTAATCTTCAAAGCAAAAAACGAAGGACGGCCATGATTGTCGTAATACCAATATCATTGCCTATCTGTTTCTGAAGGGCGATAGCACGGCACAGGTCGAAAAACTGTTGGAAGTCGATTCGGAATGGACTGTTCCGTTCCTGTGGCGATCAGAATTTCGCAGCGTCTTGGCTTTTTATGTCCGCCAGAAAATCATCGCATTGGATCTTGCCCTGAGAATTGCGCGGGAAGCAGAGCTGATGACGCAGGATAGAGAATACGAAGTTAACTCAACTCCTGTTCTGAACCTGGTGGCTGGATCGCGTTGCTCGGCCTACGACTGTGAATTTGTGGTCTTAGCTCAAGGTCTGAATGTTCCCTTGGTTACTTCGGACAAAAGGATTCTATCTGAATTCCCATCGACCGCTGTCTCGTTAGAGCAATTCACGTCTTGAGAAATCGAAGCCTTGTCGTCGAGAACGGAGGAACGGCAAAGGCGTTCAAGCTGGCTCGTCACCATTCATTGGCGGCATTTGTTTTGGCGCGTTTCCTGCAAGGCCAGCATTGACTGGCACGTTCCCTTTTCATACTCCTCAGTGGCTGGTTTTCAGCACTTAGCACCATTCTGTGCACCCATAAAATCCCTAAGATAGCCGAAAAAGTTTTCTTCCAGTGAAACTTTGTGTTTGTTAGGGTCACTTACTGTCCTGTAGGGTCGTTAAACGAGTAGTTTTCGGTCGGAGGGTTCTCATTCCCCCGAAGGGCCTATTCAGCCGGTACGCCTAAACGTGTGGCCCCTGGCCTGGTTTGTATCTGGCTAAAATGTCCAATGCTCAGGGCGCTCTCGTTTCAGCGTCCATAAAGGCCTAAGAAAAAGTTGAAAGGAGTTTTCAATCCCATGAAGAAGATCTCGACTCGCTTTGCACTGGCTGCACTCTTGCTCGGATTCATGTCTCCCCTGGCTAGGGCTCAGGATTTCCAAAAAACTTATAGTCTGGGTGCGGGTGGCCGCCTTAGCCTCCATAACGTTTCGGGCGACATTGTTATCAACGGTTACGATGGCTCTGCGATTCAGGTCAAGGGCTTCAAAGAAGGCCGTGACCGCGATCGCGTGGAAGTGGAAGACCGCAGCAACGCCAATCGGGTCGATCTGCGGGCGCGCTATCCGCAAAACTGCAATTGCGACGCGAGCATTCGGTTTGAGGTGGAGGTCCCGCGTTCGGTGAGCTACCAATTCGATCCGATTGCCACTGCCAGTGGCAACATTGAAGTGAGTGGAGTTAAAGGCGACCTGGCAGTTAAGTCGGCCAGCGGGGATGTGCGCGTCAGCAAAGCAACCGGATCAATTCGGGCCTCGACGGCCAGTGGAAACGTGGAGGTCAGGGATGTTGCCGGCTCGGTGAATGCCAGTTCTGCGAGCGGCAATGTTGAGGTTGAAATCGACCGGCTCGAAGGGAACAATCGAATGGAGTTTTCAACAGCCAGCGGAGACGTCAGTGTGAAGCTGCCCGCCAACCTGGACGCCGACATCGAAATGTCCAGCCAGAGCGGCGATCTCAGCACGGACTTCCCCATTGAAATTCATAGCCCAGAATTCGGGCCGGGGCATCGGGCCCGGGGCCGGCTGGGCAACGGTTCCCACAGCTTGCGCCTGTCTTCTGCTTCCGGCAATGTAAGATTATTGCGCTTGTGACCAAGTTAAGAAAGTGGGAGACGCGCTCCGCGCGGCGACCAGCGTGGATTTAACAAATTGATCGCCGGTTGGACGCCAGCTCCCACATTGCGAAACGGGAATTTTGTTCTCGTTTTCTCCACCCACGCCCCTCACCAGGGAGCCTCTCAAGGCTCCCATGCTCTCCCCGCCCTGGGCGCGGAGAGGGAGAAGACTGGGAATGGGGCCGGAACCCAGGGTTCCGCTGGCGCTCCACCCTGGGCTACCCATATTTCGCCCCTAGCGGGGCTTGGACAACACACTCAACGATTCTGACTCCTGACGCCTGACTTCTTGTAGCAGCCTGCGATCAAGTAGCTTGCGGAGCACCAAGGGATATCACAGCCCCGGGGCCACAGCTCTTGCCTAGTTTAGTTTAGCCAAACAGCTCTGGGGAGAGAGGGTGCTGTACAAGGACTGATCAATGCGTAGCTAAATACCAGATGACAATTAGTCTAACCACCGCTCGAGCCACTGGAAAGCTTCTTCCTGCATGGCGACACTGAAGCTGTGAGGGACATCATAGAATTTTGATTGAAACCGATCCGGGTGCTTGAGGTCTTCGTACACCCGGCGGATTTTATCTGATGCTTGCCCCATGCCCGCTCGCGTGAAGAGGGCATCACGGGCGCACTGCTGGACGAAGGTCGCACACTCGGGAGCTGCGAGCGAAGCAATATCAGGATGGTCCAGAAAGGCGTGCA
>QHZP01000444.1 GCA_003224715.1 Acidobacteriota bacterium
CACAAGAGGAGAACAAAAGAATGCCCAGAAAAGCAGAGAAGGAAATAGTTTGTATCGCGCAGTTCACGGCTAAGCCCGGAAAGGAAACTGAATTTATTGAAGCGCTCCATAGTTTGATCGCGCCAACGCGCAAGGAAAGGGGCTGCATCCGCTACGAGTTGAACCAGAGTATCGATAATCCCAGAGTCATCACTTTTGTTGAGAAGTTTGCCAGTAAAGAGGATTTCGATTTGCACTGCAGTATGCCGTACATCAAACAGCATTTCGAAAAATCACCTCAGTGGGTGGAGTCACAATCGATCACGCTACACCGAGAAATTCTGCCGTAGGAGGCTGTGCGCTGATAGCTGAAAGCTTACTGATGGCTGCGAGCTGAAAGCTGATAGCTTACACCCCGAGGAGATTTTTCACAGGAGTTGCCGATGCCGCCTGGGGCGGCGCCACGAAGCATGAAAATCTGATTCCCCCTTTGAAGAGGGTGCAGGGGATGTCATGTGGTGAACATGGCACTGGAAAGCCGGAGGACACGCTCCTACGCCCCCCTTGATAGGGAGGATTTTCAGGAGAGTCATCCATGCCGCACGGCGGCACCACCAAGGATGAAAATCATTCCCCTCCACGGGAGGGGCGCTGGGGTGAGTTATCCCGAACCATAGGACCCACCCCGAAGGCTACGCCTTCTGCCCCTCCCCAGAGGGGATTTTCAGGAGAGGAAACATGAAAGCGGCGGTATGGCATGGACGACAAGATGTTCGGGTAGAAGAGGTACACGATCCACCGCCTCCCGCGCCAGGGCAGGTGCAGGTGGAGGTCGCCTGGTGCGGCATCTGCGGCACTGATCTGCATGAATACCTCGGCGGTCCCTTATATATCCCGACAACTGCCGCGCATCCTCTGACCGGCGCCAAAGCCCCCGTCATCATTGGCCATGAGTTTTCTGGGCGAGTCGTTGCAATTGGCGACGACGTGGAAGGATTCGCTCTCGGAGACCGCGTGGCCGCTTGCCCCATCGTTGGTTGCGGCCGGTGCCGGTGGTGTAAAACCGGCTCCATGGCCCAGTGTGACAAGGTGGCCTTTGTCGGGACTTCATGGTCTGGCGGCGGTTTTGCAGAGCGCCTCAATCTCTACGGCTATCAGTGCTACCATCTGCCCGCAACCCTGTCAGATGAACTGGGGGCGCTCGTCGAGCCTTTTTCTTCCACAGCGCGGGCCGCGCTGCGTGGTGAAGTCGGTCCGAATGACAATGTCGCCATTGTCGGTGCCGGCCCGATTGGGTTGATGTCTCTGTTGGCGGCTCGTCTTCGCGGGGCCAAGCGGGTCGTGTCTGTGGAGGTTTCCCCAAGGCGACTCCAGGCGGCCATGGAATGCGGAGCCACGACCACCATAAACCCCAGCCGAGAAGATCTCTTTCAACGCGCCGAAGAGATTACTGAAGGGGAAGGCTTCGATGTGGTGGTGGAATGCGCTGGACAGGAAGCCACCGGCATGCTGGCTGGTCGATTGACTCGGACTCGAGGTCGGCTGGTGGTGATGGGGGTTTTCGAGAAACCGTCACCGCTTGACTTTACCGATCTCGTATTTCGAGAAAAGACGGTGATTGGGAGCATGAGCGGTTATGGCTTTTTTGACCAGGCTGCGATGCTCTGATTACACAGCGCATCTCTCTGGATGAGCTTATCCCCAGAGGCTTTCGCCCTCTCATTGAGGAAAAGGAGAAGCACGTCAAAACGCTGGTTTCACCGCACTAAGTTTAATCAATGCCAGAGACGCGGAGATTGAGACAGGACATGGATGAACACCGACGAACAAAGGCACAGTATCATGCCTTCCGCAGGGGGATCGATCCGTTGGAGTATAGTCTCGCTGAAGGCGGGGCTGCCTGAGAGCAATGAAACTTTGCTGTTGGCAATTCTCGTTCTCTTATCGTGCCAATATCCTGCCGATCCTGTTTATAAGGCTCTGGCTGTGCTTATCCGCGTTCATCCGTGTCCAGTTCTTTTTTCCGCCTCTCCTCCTCTCTTGGTCTTATCCCAAATTCCGAAGTTGCAGGGATGAAAAATATGTCACGCACTGCCAATGAGCCACCCTCACCCGCCCTGTGAAGGCTTATCAAGCCTTCACCCCTCTCCCATGAGGAGAAGGAACCAAAAAATTAGATGGACTCTCCCCTCGCCCTTTGGGAGAGGGGTCGGGGGTGAGGGTTTGCAGCTAAATGCCGAGAGTGTAGCTCGATTCAACTTCGGGGATTCAGTCTTATTGCTTTTTGTTAGAATCCGACATTTTTCTGTGAGGTCATTATGAGGTTAAAAGGCAAAGTTGCCGTGGTGACGGGTGCTGGCGCTGGGATGGGCCAAGCGGTGGCCCTGCGCTTTGCTCGCGAGGGCGCGCGGGTCGTGGTCGCTGAGGTCAACACGGTCAGCGGAAAGTCTGCTGTCGAGGCAATTCAGCGCGCCCAAGGTGAATCCATTTTCGTTCACGCCGACGTCTCAGAAGAAAAGGAAGTGCAATTGATGATCGCTGCGACATTGAACCAGTATGGGCGAGTTGACATTCTCTACAATAACGCGGCCGTGGAATTGCATGGGCAAGACGCCCGGGCGCACGAGCTGAGCGCTGAGACCTGGGACCGGACCCATGCCATTAATTTGCGGAGTGTCTGGCTTTGTTCCAAATATGCCATCCCGCCGATGCTCGAGCACCACGGAGGCTCGATCATTCATGTCGCGTCACCTACCGGATTGTATGGCTGCGCTCCTGGTTACACTGCTTACAGTGCGAGTAAAGGTGGAGTTGTGGCATTGACGCGAGTCATGGCCGCCGATTATGCACGTGACAATATCCGCGTGAATGCGATTGTTCCCGGAACAACGGATACGCCCATGATTGCTCCGTTACTCGAAGATGAGGGAGTCCGCGCCCGCCTGATGGCTCTGTCGCCAATGGGGCGGCTTGGCCGGCCAGACGATGTCGCCGGCTTAGCGGTATTTCTGGCCTCGGATGAGTCCGCCTATTGCACGGGCGGGATCTACATGGCGGATGGCGGACTGACGGCTATTTAGTTTAGGCCGCCTCCTGATACCAAGTTGCGAACAAAAGGACGACCTCTCACCCAGGGAGAGGGAAGCTGTGAAAAAATTGGGAGGGCAAGCCTCCTGGCGAGCCATCGCCCCAGCAAGTCCTTTGCCCCATGAGGCTCGGCGGGAGCCTCGCCCTTCCAATCTCCGCCGATTTTTAATTTTTTCACAGCTTCAGGGGCCAGGGGGCGTGGATCGGAATTTCTTCACACTTCCGGAGGCTGGGGGTGAGGAGTTGAGACAAGATCATTCCGGATGTGCGGCTCGCCGAAATTCCAGCTTTGGTGAGCTTGGCTGAACCGCCGGTTGGCCCGGTTCAGGCGATTTCTTTTCACTTGCCCTGCCGAAGCGCCGCCGGTAGGCCAGTGGCGTCATTCCCACCAGCCTCCGGAAAACAACTCCAAAGTGGCTCTGATCGCAAAACCCGATTTCCTGGCTGACTTCAGAAATGGGCTTATCCGTTGAAGCTAGCTGGGACTGGGCCTTGGCAATCCGAAAGTGGTTCAGGTAGGCCAAGAAGGACTGCCCCGTCTCTCGCTTGAAAAAGTACATGAAATGCGAATTACTGGTGGCGCAAAGGCGGGCCGCATCTTCTACCCGGATGGGCTCAGCGTAATGCTCTTCCAGGTACTCAAACAAAGGTCGAAGACGTTCAATGGCTGAATGTTTACGATTGAAAGTTTCCTGGTTGCTCAGGTAGATTGTGTAATGGTTGACCAATAGCATGAGACTCATCTTCAAATAAGTCTTGACGGCCAGGCGGGCCCGATTGGAGGTGGCGGGCAATTCTGTCTGGATTCGCTGAATCAGGTCCAAAATCTGAGAAGGGATGCCGGTACTTGCGTGGATAATATGCGGGAAGTTACGGTCTTGCAGGAAAAAGGGCATCAAGTACTCCATGTCATCTCCGGTGGCTTCGGCAGCGCGAATCACCTCAGGCAGGAAGAACAGGACGATTGCCTTCATCGGTGAGCATGGGTCGCCTATGATCCGGTGGTATACTGTGCTGCCGATGACAGCCAGATCTCCCTGCTTTACCTCGAAACGGCGGTCCTGGATCTGGCAGATAGCCTCCCCAGAATAGACGTAGAGTAGCTCAAAGTAATCGTGACGATTCATCCGGATATGATGGCTCCCGTCTAAATCGAAGAAACGAATGTCAATTGGAAACGAGGGATCGAAAGGCCACACGTGGATTCCTTCTGCGTTGATTTGGGGTTCAACCACTGCATAGGCTTTTTCCCAGTTCGATTTGCCGATCTGCATAACGTCAGTATTCCGCAAGGAAATCGTTCGTTGGAAAGGAAGCGGCAGTATACCAAGAGACTGGCTTGGCGTCAAAGGTTCATCATAGATAGGATTTCGTAATGCCTCAGTTACTGGGGGTGGAACGCGCGCTCCGTCGCGCGTTCATTCAGCGTGCGCGGAGCGCCCGCTCCACCCTTTGTGCCTTTCCCCACCCAAAACGAAGGCATTACAGGATTTCAATAAAAAATTATGCGGTATAGAATCCCCTTGCCCAGCCAGTCCGGGTTATGCTCCGTTAGCAGCTCACCAGCAACACTCTAACGGAGAATTACCCCAGGGGGCTCGTTTGACAAGCTCAGCACCATTCAAGCATTGTTTCACGCAAGGAGGGAGGAACCCATGAACTTGGGAATCAATCTCAGTTTTGCCGTCAAACGCTGGCCCGAACCGCCTGTCTGGGCCAAACTGGTTCGTGAGACGCTGGGTCTGAGTCTGGTTCAGTTCACCTATGATCTACTGGATCCATGGTCTCCTGAGCCGATGCGTCGTACGATGGCCGCCCAGGTACGGCAGGCCGCCCAAGATTTCGGGATTACTATTGAAAGCGCCTTCAGCGGGTTGGCCAACTATTGTTACGATGGTTTGCTGCATCCGGATTCGTCCGCCCGGCGTATCTCCATGGAATGGTGGAAGCGCGCTCTGGACTTAGCTGCAGAGCTTGGCGCCGAGGCCTCAGGCGGGCCCTTGGGTGCCATGAGCGTCGCAGACGCAGCCGACCCCAGCCGTCGGGAGCGGCTCTATAAGGAGTTGCTGGACTCGATAGAAGAACTGACCCGGGCGGCCGCTGCTGCCGGAGTGAAGCGGTTTCTGGTGGAATGTACGCCGCTGGCTCGTGAAATTCCTTATACAGTCGCGCAGGCAAAGCAGTTGATGACCGATTTACGAGACCGCTGCCACGTTCCAGTTCGATTGCTCCTGGACGTTGGTCACGCTCTCTATCAGCCACTCTACGGGCCGAATGCCCGGATGGTTGACTGGCTGAGCGGCCTGGGTCACAACATCGGAGCGTTTCATTTGCAGAATACGGATTTTCAGAGCGACTCACATTGGGGGTGGCCGGACAGTCGTGGGCTTTTTGATGTAGCCGCCTTTGCCAAAGAAGTGCGAGACGCAGGCCTGGAGGATGTTCCTACTCACTTGGAGATTATCTATCCGTTTGAACTGGCCGAT
>QHZP01000445.1 GCA_003224715.1 Acidobacteriota bacterium
CATCACATGGAAGAAAACATGGATATTAACGCAGGGACCATTATTGACGGGGAGGAAAACCTGCAACAGGTGGGCCAGCGGATTTTCGATAAAATGTTAGCGGTGGCTTCTGGCGAGCCCACCAAGAACGAAATTACTGGCCACCGTGAATTTGCCATTTGGCGAACCGGCCCGATGCTGTGAAACTGGGCCTCTAAGAAAGTAGCCCTGATAACGAAAGCACCTTGCCCGGCCGTCACGGGAACTAATTCCTCAGGGCTATCAATTGGCCAATGATATTTAAGTTGTTTTTAACCTCTTCGGAATCGGTTGCCTCAGGCTGGAGTTCCAGGTAGCGAGTCCAGTCTACTAAAGCGGCGGAGAGGTTATTTAGTTTGTAGTGGACGGTTGCCCGGTCCCGTATTTCATCAGCGGCATCGGGATTAACCAGAAGAATTTTTTCAATCGCGCTGAGGGCTTTACGAAATTCCTGGCGGTCTAAGTAAATCCCCTTCAAATTGGTGAGCATCCGTCGCAGGATTTGGCGCTTGCCTACGGGAGCCAGAAAGGAACGCTCAAATTGGAAATCGTTTCCATAAATATCCTGCAATCGTTTCTTACATCCATCCTCGAGCAAAATCTCGCCCTGATGAAACGGATCAATAAAGGCTTCCAATTCCTGATGCACGCACTTCACGATGAAATGGCCCGGCATTCCTACTCCCTCCAGATTCAAACCGAGCCGCTTTCCGACTTCTAGGTAGATCAGAGATAACGTGATGGGGATGCCCTTGCGCCGATCTAAAACATCATTCAAAAAGCTGTTACGCGGGTCATAATAGTCCTCTTTATTTCCCCGAAAGCCTTCCACTTGAAACAAGAATCGATTGATTCTTTCGATAGCGTCGGTAGGCCTGGCTTGAATCGAGAAATCGATGTTTGACTGAATCTTAGATGCCATGGCGTCGATCTTCCCCAGATATTTTTGGACATTAAGATTGGGATATTCATCCAAGGCAATCAATAGAGCCGCCGAAGCAAGGTCCATCTGAGCTTCCGGTCTCGCTACCATTTCTCTGAAAAGTTCGATCGCCAGTGTTCGTGTCATGCAAGCCCCAAAGGGTCAGATTGTACTTACAGCCTTCCACCGATTACCGACACCTCAATTCTTCCGTTTTGCCGCTAGATATTTTAAGACCTCCGGAAGCGATTGTGTATTTAAAACGTTCGAGGTTTCCATCCAACCTTTTCTGGCAATCCCCACACCATAAGCGATGTCTTTCAGCCCGTCTACCCCGTGAGCATCTGGATTAATACAACTGATCAGCCCAGCCTGTTTGGCAAACTTGCCCATCCTCCAATCCAGATCCAGTCGTCGGGGATTGGCATTGATTTCTATGATGACTTGGTTAGCCACGGCGAGCAGACGTCCAGTTGGATGAGCTAACATCGTGACATGTTTGTTAGTTAGAGCTCTGCAGATTCGCTCGGTCATCTGTTCCTCGGTTAGGACCGGTTGTAACCAATTCTGTGATTTTCTGAGAAAGCGCTTCGCCAATGCCTTTGATCTTGGAAAGTTCTCCACTCTTCACCAATTCACCCAGATCCCCAGCTAGACCTTCGATCACCCTGGCAGCGTTGCCATAAGCACGGCATTTGAAAGGATTCTCCCCTTTAAGTTCGAGGAGCATTCCAATTTCGTTCAAAATCGCGGAGACGCGTTTCTTTTCCATAAGAAGAGTGCGAGAATCCCCTCGAGGGACCAGCGCCAAGGCGTTGCGGGTGTCCCGCAACGGGTAGCTGAACCCGGATCGAGGTATCCCACCAGATCCGTGCGGAACCACTGTCTCCCTTTCAGGGGAAAAGCGTCCGCATGTCGCCGGCAGGGCTGCCTCTGCAGGAGGCCCACTCACACAATTTTACCCGAATCCGAAATCTTCTATGGGAAAAAGAAAATTGGAAAAAAGGCAAAGAGCCCTCCGGAAAGGGCTCTTAACGTGGAGGATTGTGGGGAGCTAAACAATGGAGAAGCAGGGTCATGCCAACTGGGATCACGCATTCGCATTCAGCGATGCCATTAATTTCCCGCGACGGGGCCGCTTGATGCCGTGTTTGGTCATTTTGTTGTAAAGGGTCCTTCTGGGCACCTCCATAGCCTGAGAGGTTCGAGTCACATTCCAATTGTTTCGTTCCAAAATCGCGCTCAGTTGCTGTTTCTCGATCTCATCGATGGTCCGGTCGGCCAGATAGTCATTGACAGAAACGGAGGCAATCTTAACATCTGCCTCTCCCAGCTTTTGTTCGTGAATCAACGCACTGGTAATGAGCTTGGAGTAGCGTGTAATCCTTTCCAGGTCCAGTGAAGAAAATAACCGAGTCGTAGTCGTACTGTCCAGGTACAGTATTCCATAAATCTTACCCTCAACCTTGAGAGGGAGACAGGCAAAAGAGAGAATATCACTTCCTTTGAGCACGGAAATTTTGCGGAACTTCTCATCCTTTCTCGTGTCGGCCACATAAACCAAGTTTGAAGACTTACTCCAGTCTCCACAAAAACTGTTGCAAACATCCCTGATTGCATTTAAGCTGTTCGGCGTAATGCCAATCTGGGCTTGGTTTTCCAGCTTATTGCCACCCGCCATGACAAAGACTGCTCCCCTTTCGCATTTGGACATATTCACTACCACCGACAAAACTTTGTAAACGAGCTTACCCGGAACAAGAATACTCTGCACTATCTCGGAAATTTGATCCACCAGCTCCAACTTCGTTTCTTTCATTGGGCGCTCCCCTTTAAATTTAAATTTAGATTTGAACTTTTTGGAGAATGAGCTATATTCGACACGGACATCTGTAGCACACTCCAAATCCCAAATCAAGAAATATTGTTCACAACCTTTTCTCTCGTTCACCTCAGGCGTTGAAAGACGCCTTTTCACTAACAACCTAACCAAGGAGGTGGCTTATGTAAAAACATTCTCAGCTTCAGTGTCATCTTTTTCGGCAAAGTGTGTTACCCGCGAGGCCCTGCGCTTCGTGGACAAAATCCCAAATCTAATTCAAATCTAAGGAGATCTCGCATGAAAAGAATGGCTTTAATTTTCACCCTGGTAATTGGAGTCCTAATTGGTGGTCGACAGCTCGGTCTTGTAGTTGCCAACTATTCTGAGTTGAGTTCTGCTCAAATTACTGACGGTGGCGGTCCCATCCCGCCTGCTCCCACTCAAGTTGCTGATGGCGGCGGTCCCATCCCGCCCGCTCCTACTCAAGTTGCTGACGGCGGCGGTCCCATCCCGCCCGCTCCTACTCAAATTGCCGATGGTGGCGGTCCCATCCCGCCCGCTCCTGCTCAAATTGCCGATGGTGGCGGTCCCATCCCGCCCGCTCCTACTCAAATTGCTGATGGTGGCGGTCCCATCCCGCCCGCTCCTACTCAAATTGCTGATGGCGGCGGTCCCATCCCGCCCGCTCCTACTCAAATTGCTGATGGCGGCGGTCCCATCCCGCCCGCTCCTACTCAAATTGCTGATGGCGGCGGTCCCATCCCGCCCGCTCCTACTCAAATTGCTGATGGCGGCGGTCCCATCCCGCCCGCATAGTGTTCTCATAATCGTTTCCAATTCTATGCGGTGTGCTTCTTTTAGGCACGTCACTACTACATAGACTTACCTACGAATCCAACCAAGGGGGATTCTTTCCTCCTTGGTTGGAGCTTTTAAATCGCAAAACCTCCCGAAGAAAACGCCGCAAGTTCCTCGAACAAATATATAATTCGGTCAGCTGGCCGAAGTTCTAATAATCCCTCTGTAATCGGGAATGACTCTATATCAGCAAATCTTTGTAGTTGTATGTCTGGTTCTCGAAGGACTACTCCTGGTTCTGGCTTTCGTCAAAGATCGTATAAAGATCTCTTACTCTTTTTTCATTTATCTGGTTCTCGTTTTTGTTTCGGATTCAATTTACGCGACTCTTTTGACGTTCAAAATGGGTGCAAGGCAATTTTATGTAGTAAAGGAATTTTGCCTGGACGCGATAAAGATTGGAATGGCTCTGGAATTAAGCCAGAAGATTTTCAAGTACTACCCACGGGTGAAAAGTTCCAATCTAATTGGGATCATAGGTGCAGCCATTTTCTTTCTTGTATATCACTGGTTAACTCCCCAGAAGAACCTCGACTGGTGGTTTTCAATTCCTTCTGATATCCACTCAAAAATTTTGCAAGCCACCTGCATCAGCTTTCTCTATATGTCTGGCTCGATTCTTTTCTACCGTCTGCAAATTACCGGCGCCTACAAGTTCTTGATGTCAGGCTTTCTACTTTCTCAATTACCTCTCGCGCTTGGTTTTGCCATCGTGGCCGCCTTCGGTCAAAAGGCTCGAATTCCGCTCAGCTACTTCAATTCTGCCTTCTTTCTGCTTGCTTTGATCGTATGGATACGTGTATATTCCGCTGATGATTAGAATCCTAATTCCCATGGGCCTGCTTCTCTTAGGATGGATACTTCTGATCATTCTGGCTCGGCGAAATGAAAAAAAGGTTCGCTCTGATTGGCAAACACTCCTTAGTCCATCGGGCGAAAAAATTTTCAATCATGCCCGAGTTGAAATTGAAACAAACACGACGATGGTTGGAGTTGCCGTGCAAGAAGCACTCGCCATCAAGCGTCTGGGAGATATTGATGAAGCCCTGCGTTTCCTAAACATTGGAGGTGAGGTCATAGAACGGTTCACACCTAACCTTCTCTCTCTTCTCACTGTCATGGCCAAATTTTCGCGGATGGTAAGTGCCATGGCGCCTGTCAACCCAGTCCTGCCGGAAGGCTTCCATTTGGCAGAGCTCACCAATTTGGCCCATTTACACAAAATCTTGCACCAGATGCTCATTTCTACTAAGCAACGCTTTAGATTGAAGCTTTTCATCATCGGGAAAGGAATCTCAATCACCAGCCGCTACTTGCTTCTTCGCATCAAAGACATCGTCACCCATCGTAGCCAGACGGATAAGGAATGGGAACAAGTCATTGGCATTGGCAATGACTTTCAAAAACTTTCTCAGGAGTCGGTCCAAAGTTTCCACGCGTTGCTCGAGGCCCTATCCAACGATGCAGCCAAAACCTTGGCCCAACAACTCTATTTAAGCAACGAGACAGAGTCTTCCCCCAAGACTTTGCGTAGGTAGTTAGCAGATTCGGACTACGGGCGCAGTTCAACCACAAACTCCTGGGCCTTGCTGGCCTGCAGTATCTCGGCAGCGGACCCTTGATTGACAGAAATTTCCAGTAGTCCCAAACTCCCCCAAATAGCGAAAAGCTCTCCTGGTGGGGCTTCAGCGTAAGAGGAGCACAATTGAGCAATCGTCTTGTCCGCAATTCGAACCACGAAAGGCAATAGATCTTTTCCCGGCAAGGACAAATCCTGCACCGAGACATTAGTAATGAGGTTTCCAAACCTGTCGGCCCGCAAGATAGTTCCGATCATTCGGTTCTCATCTATCTTTCGAACAAGTGGAAGCTTGAGTTCCTGCAGATTCGAAATCCTTTTCCCCAGTCGCCCTGGATCAATTCCTTTACTTAACCAGCCAGCCACCGCCGAAAAGATATCTCTTCCGTGAAAAGTGTTGCTGACGGGCTTCAAAAAATATTCTGTGGCAGTGAGGTGAAAAATCTCCGCCTGCTGAGCCAGTCTGTGGACCGGCGAAAGAACGCCATTGTCCGGCCCCACGAAAAAATACTTTTCAGTGGCGAGCAATATTGGAAGTCGGCAGCTCCCAACTCCTGGATCTACCACGATCACATGAATGGTTCCCGGGGGGAAGAAAGAGTAGCTGGATCTCAAGACCAGCGCTGCTTCCACGATATCGTGAGATTGGATGAGGTGCGTGATATCCACGACCGTGGCCTCAGCGGCAATATTAAGAATCACACCCTTCATGGCTCCCACGTAGGGATCGCCCAGCCCAAAATCTGTCGTGAGGGTGATGATGGGCTTCGCAGCGGAAAACATACTGTCAAATTGTATCATCGTTTTTCGCGGGCTTGGAGAATTGAAGGAGGGATTCGTATGAGCTGCTGCCAAGAGATGTTACAGGGGCAACATGACGAATTGGTCGTCTTCTTGGACAAATCGGCTATAGCTGACGGAAGGATAATGAACGAAGTAGATTCCGAGTATTACCTCCGCATTACAAGAAGCGACGGAAGTTATGCCTACTATGCCATAGCCTATTGCCCTTTCTGTGGGCGTCCCATTTCCAGTGTCGCGCAGGGGTTTCGCGGCTAGTCTGAAGCTGTAACGAGCCAAGGGCTCCGGTCCTGATTGATATTCGGGCAAATCCTGCTCGTTGTCGTCCTCATACTCGTCGTCGAAATCCAAAAGCCGAGGACGAGAACGATGACGATTCCAGAAAGGAAAACCCAATTGTCGTGACAAGCCGCATGACGTCATCACCCTCATCGTCGTCGGATTCTCGAGTACAAGGCGAGCACGAGGACGATCCGCGCCATCAGCAAAGCCTTGTTGTCTTCCTGACCCCTAATTACGGCGCGATCTATTCTTGTATCGCTGATAAACCCAAATGGAAAGCCAGAGCCACATGCCACCTAGAAGATAACCCCCCAGGACATCGCTGGCCCAGTGAGTGCCCAGGTAGATGCGCGAGGGCCCAACCAATAGCACCAACCCTGAAGAGACAACCCGTGCAATAGTCCGCATGAGCGGGTTAGCGATATGCCGTGACATCACCCAGCCATAGAACCCGTAAAACGTGACGTAATGCACAACATGGCCAGAAGGGAAACTAGGAGTGCTAAGAACCGTCCAGACTTTTATCAGTTCGGCACTGGGTCTGGGCCTGGCAACCATCCATTTGAAGAGAGAGCCGAGCAGTCCACCACCGCCAGCGCTCATGGCGCCACAGGCAGCTTCCAAACGTTTTCCGGCAACCAAAAGGGCAAGGCAAGCACCCGTCTCCAGGATGTACGGGCGCCACAAGCCATTGCCAGGAACAGAAATGCATCGCATGAATGTTTGGAAACCTGGCCGCGTCCATGATTGAAGCCATACAGCGATTTGTAGGTCCCAGGGAAAATAATTGACGCAATGAGCGCTCCAGGCCAGCCCAGAAAAGAGGATAAGGATAGTCAACCCGTATCTCAGTTTCACGGCCGACAGACAAAATGGAAAGTTGGAATATTGGAATATTGGATCAGGGATATACTTGCGGGAGAGAGATTCATTGTTTTTTCATCGCTCCCCATTCAGACCAGGACGCGAACGCGACTTCATGATTTAGTCGCGCAGCATGTGTGTCGTCAGCTCCATTGGATTGATGCGCGCTTCATTCAATCGACAGGCCCAGTGCAAATGCGGTCCAGTGACTCGCCCGGTTGATCCGACTTCGGCAATCACGTGTCCCTTTTGGACGAGTTCTCCCT
>QHZP01000446.1:0-6509 GCA_003224715.1 Acidobacteriota bacterium
AACGCAAGGGGCGATCAACGCGTTCAAGATGGCATCACAGCATGATCCCGCATTCGCACTGGCACGGCAGAACCTCGAAAAGATCTTGAAGCAGGCTGGGGAGGTCAAACCTCCGCCGGGAGAGCTGGAGCAGCTTCGGCATTTTGAAGATTACATCACCGACGGCAAGTATCAAGAGGTGGAGCCACTTTTACGGACTTATTTGAAAGCCTACCCAACTTCAGCTAGGGGTTATTACGACTTGGGATATGTCCTCTTCCGGACTCACAAGATCAGTGCTTCCATCGAGGTACTGGCGAAGTCACTTCAGTTGAAAATCCGTGACGCAGAAGCCCACAAGATTCTGGGGCTGGACTTCACGATTATAGGGAAATACGACGAAGCCCAAATCGAGATGGAACAGGCTGCACGCCTGAAGCCGGACTCAGCCGAAATTCACTATTTTTTGGGCAGGATCCATTACACCACCAATGCTTTTCCCTCGGCCAAAAGGGAGTTTGAAGAAGCAATACGGCTAGACCCGTCGTATATGAAGGCATATAACAACCTGGGGTTGACGATGGAGGGCATGGGGGACAACAACGCTGCCCTGGCAAACTATGAGAAGGCTTTCCTGCTCTGCACGGAGCAGGGCCTGAAATCGGAATGGCCTTACGTTAACGTCTGCGCGCTCTACAACCGCCAGAACAAGCCGGAACAGGCGCTACCGTATTGCCAGAGAGCGACCGAACTCAACCCGAAGTCTGACCAGGCATATTTCGAAGCCGCCAAGGCATACATTTCTCAGCAGGATTGGGATCAGGCTGCCAAGGCCCTGCAAAACGCAATCGAGATCAATCCTCGCTTCGCAAGGTTTCACTATGTACTAAGCACGGTCTATAGGAAACTCGGAAAGTCAGCAGAGAGCGAGACGGAGATGGAGGTTTCTCGGACGTTGACTGAACGAAGTGGGGATAGACCGGTTCAACAGACTGCAGACTATCCCTTGCTACACTCGGATAATCTAGCCGATGGCAAGCACTGAGGCCTTGGGGCATGATAATCACAAGGCATGAGGCACTCGCTCCCGTCGCTTGAGATCCTGGTTTATGGAAACGAATAGGGATCGTTGCTTGCGAGACTTCACTGCGGCAGGGCCTGACCTCCTTGGGAGAGTCACCGTGGGGCGGGGGCGAGGCGCGAAAGCCGGTGCGTCCCCGCGCAACATCCCGTGTGCAGTCCCAGGTTGAACGGTCAGCTGCTGATGTGTCATTTGTGGATGTGGCGAAGGACGCTGGTCTTGGTGGCGCCGTGGTTGTCGGCGGCGGGGTCCAGAACAAGCGTTATATCCTGGAAGTAATGGGAGGCGGGGTCGCTTTCCTCGGCACGCGATCGAACCGCATTGGTATTGGAGCGCGCGTTCGCACGGTCACGGGCCCCCACGCGCAGATGGAAGAAGTGATCAGTGGTTCCAGCTTTCTTTCGCAAAGCGACCTTCGCCTGCATTTCGGTCTGGGGCAGGCGAAGACCGTGGACTTGGTGGAAGTAAACTGGCCTTCTAACCAGCTGATCACCATTGAAGAAGGGCGTGGGATCGTTAAAGCTCAAACCTTCAGGCCATCATCCAGAAACTCTAAGCCTGCCAGTACCAACCAATCGAAGT
Organism: Acidobacteriota bacterium; assembly: GCA_003224715.1. Lineage (GTDB taxonomy): Bacteria > Acidobacteriota > Terriglobia > Versatilivoradales > Versatilivoraceae > QHZQ01. The sequence goes on from QHZP01000446.1 coordinate 1,643, forward strand.
AGTGCAAGTGTGTGGCAGCCAGTTGATTTGTATTCGGCGCTGAACCGCCGCATAATTGAGTCATTAAGAGAGTCAGCCAGACTCCGGCAGTCAGGAGTCGGTTGCCGCTGCTCAGCCAGAAGCAACCAACCGGAATTTGACGAATGCACAACAAAGCTCGAGGACGAGGAAAGGCAGACTATGGACTGCGGACGATCTCGCTCTGTGTCATGCTCGCGCTCGCTCCGCTTCCGGTCTACCCCGTCACGGATCATCTCGAAAAATCGCTTGAGCTGGTCAGCCAAGGGGATTTGAACGGGGCCGAAAAGGAAGCTCGTCTGGCCCTCAATGACCCTCCAACGCGGGCGCGCGCTTGGGCAACGTTAGGCGCCATTCGGCTTAGACAAGCAAAGTACGAGGAAAGCGAAGGATTTTTGAATACAGCGCTACGGCTCGATCCTCGTCTCGTAGGGGCCCGCATCAACCTTGGGAATGTCTGTGTACTTCGAGGGAAGGCTGACCAGGCTCGCAACTTGTTCAAAAGCGTCCTGAAAATCGATCCTGGCAATCTTAACGCTCGCTTCGATCTCGCAAAGCTCGAGGCTCAGAGCGGCAATTACAGCGCCTCTCTGGAAGTGGCCAAGCCTGTCATTCTGGCCCTGCGTAATTTCGACGAAGGTCTGTTGGTGTTGGCGACCGACTATCTTGGCCTTCAGCGGATTGGACCTGCACGAGCTTTGGTATCGGATTGGAAAGCATTGCGCGACATCGCGCAAGACGTCGCCGTGGACCTTGCGTTGCTCTTTGTGAATAACGAGCTTGCCGAGGGGGCTATCGAAGTCCTCGAGAAAGCCAAGAGCAACGGTCGGGCCTCTTATGATCTGGCTTATACCGCAAACTACGAGTTAGCTCTTGATTTCAAGCAGAGTTGTGTTCCTTGCCTGCTGCACATTGCCAGGGTTGCGCGACAAGAAGGTCATTCGGAGAAGGCCTTGGCCTACCTAATCAGAGCGAAAGAAGCGGAACCGGAGAACCCCGAGATACTTTTCGAATTCGGGAAAGTCTGCCTCGAAAGAGACCTCCTTAAGGATGCGATTCCCGCCCTTCAACGCGCCGTAGAGTTACGGCCCGACGACGCCTCTTACACCTACGTGCTGTCCTCAGCTTACGTGGGAAAAAACCAGTACAAAGACGCGCGTGAGTTGTTAGACAACTTGCTGAAGAAACGTCCTGACGATCCGATCCTGAACTACGTGATGGGTGCGGTGCTATTTCTTGAGGCGAATCTCGACGATGCTACCGGATATCTTAAGAAAAGCACTGCTATCCAGCCCGATCAAATTGCCGCTTATTACTACCTGGGTTTGGTCGCGGAGAGAAAAGTGGAACTCGATCAGGCCGTGAGTATATTCCGAGATTTATTGCAGCGTCACCCCGATCACGCGCCTTCGTATGAAGCGTTGGGCGGCGTTTTATTCAAACAGCGGAAGTACGAGGAAGCGCAACAGGTGCTCGAAAAGGCTCTGCAACTCGATCCCAACTCCGTCAAGGCTCATTATCAGCTCGGTGTGCTCTTGGGCCGCGTTGGCAAGAAGGAGGAATCGAGCAAGCATAAGGAAATCGCTCAGAAGCTCGAGGCTGAGGGAAGAAGGAAGTCTGCGATGGACCTCCGTATTTTGACGGCGCAGTGAGCCGGACGCCACCTGGTGGAAAACTTCATAGCGAGCGTGTTCAAGCAGGCGGATTTCAGTACGGCGCGCTTTATCGAGGCCACACTGATATGAGACGAGCACCATCGTCAGAATGACAAACGGCTCGAGCTGGAATTGAACGAACACTCCCAGTTTTTCAAAGGGAATGGTCTTGTGTTCCGGCACACGAACGTGTTTGTTGCTTCCCAAGACAACTGCGCACGAACGGATGGCTTCGCGGCCCGCGCTTGCAAGCGCAAAGGTTCTTGGAAGTGAAGATGAGCCCTTATCGCACAGACCGACTCATGTTTCACTAGCAACGCCCTGTTCAGCGGAGGCCATCGGACTCCTTTCAGCGGCTCGGGACCTCAGGGAAGGGGTGTGGGACAATAACTGCACCTTCCCTCAACGCAATGATTCGGTCCACCGGGACATCTGTCAGCTGGTCCGCCTGTCCGCTGGGCCAGGTGATTTCCAGCGAATCGACCTTTGTCCGGTGCCCCAGACCGAAGTGAATCCGCGGGTCACTCGCCGACATGTAACTCATTCCTCCCTTCGACTGTTTGATTTGGATGAAGCCTCCGGAAACCAGCTTCAAGCTTGCGCCGATGCCGTCCCGATTGGAGCGCGTTCCAATCAACTGGACTTCCAGCCAGTGGTTGGCGTTTCCTCCATCGTTGCGCAACAATTCGGGATTATCGCCGCGATTGTTGGTCACGATGTCAACGTCGCCGTCGTTGTCGAAGTCCGCGGTGGCGAGGCCCCGCCCCGCGATGGGGCGCGTGAAGTCAGGTCCGAGAGAGTCCGAGACCTTGTCGAACTGCCCGCGTCCCAGGTTGCGGAACATCAGCAGCGGCTCTTTGTAGGATACCTCGCTATGGTAGAGGTGGATGTTGTCGAGCATCGCCCCGTTCAATTGCAGGATGTCCGTCCAGCCGTCGTTGTCGTAATCGAGAAATTTCATGGCCACGCCGCTCAACCTCGTGGCCTTGTTCCCGATGCCGGAGCGATACGTGTAGTCGTCGAACGTCAAGTCGTGATTGTTGTGGTACAGCCGATTGAGCTCGAAGTCCAGGTGGGTGACATAGATGTCGAGCCACCCGTCGCCGTCCACGTCCGCAGCGTCAATCCCCATGCCGGCTTCGTAGCGGCCGTCTTCACTAGCAGCCACACCCGAGACGAACGACACGTCTTCGAACGTTCCGTCATGTTTGTTGAGAAAGAGGAAATTCGGCCAGGTATCGTTGGCGATGACGATGTCTGGCCAGCCGTCGCCGTTGAAGTCGGCCAGCACCACGCCCATGCCTTTGGACTCGGGCTTGCCGACCCCGGACTTATCGCTTTCGTCGGTGAACGTTCCGTCGTGGTTGTTGCGGTAGAGCTTGGTTTTCTGCCCCTTGTAATTGTCCGGATGGCAGTAGGAGCGGTAGCCCGGCCGGCGCTCTCCGCACCAGGCATTATTCTGAGGACTCCATTCGATGTAGTTGCAGACCACGAGGTCCAGGTAGCCGTCCTTGTCATAGTCGAACCAGCCGGCGCTGGTGGACCATCCGTCTTTGTCGGCCACACCCGCCTTGGCCGTGACGTCCCTGAAAGTTCCGTTGCCGTCATTGTGATAGAGAATGGCGCTGCCGTAGCCTGTGATGTAGAGGTCTGGAAAGCCGTCGTTGTCAAAATCGCCCACCGCCACGCCCTGGCCGTAGTGCCCCTCCCCGCCGACTCCGGCTTTTTCCGTGACGTCGGTAAAGGTTCCGTCACCATTGTTGTGGTAGAGTGCGGAGCGAAGCGGCCGAGCCGGTTTGTAAATATCGGTGGCTGCCGATTGAACGAAGTAGAGATCCATGAGCCCGTCCTGGTCGTAGTCAATCCAGCCCACGCCTGTCCCCATGGTCTCGAGGTAATACTTTTCTTCTGTTTGGGTAGCGTCCTGAACGAAGGAAATTCCCGCAGACATGCGGATATCTTTGAACCGTACGGATGCCCCGAGTACCTGTGATGATGGCAACTGTTCTGCTAGAAATTCAAGATGAAATATAGCACCGATCGTCCCAGCCAGTCCTAGGAGCGCCAGGTATCTCATGCTGGGGCAGCCCTGGCGAGTACGGCCTTGGATTCTTTTCCCATCCAAATATTGCCTGGTAAGTCTAGCCAAGAACTCATTCGGCCCACCAGGTAAGGTCATGCACATTCATTTTTCGACCCATAAAAGAGACGAAGGGGTGTCCTTGCGAAGTGCATCACGTTCTGGGAGCTCTATACTGACTTCAATCTTAGAGAATGAACGCCGCGGAAACTCTGGCGACCACAAAGTTATAAGCCAGCCGCCACATGCGTATGCAACATGGCGGTTTCCTCCTCCTTCAGTTCGCCAGACAACAACCAGAGTGATTATACCTGATATGCTCAGAGGCTAGGGGAACGACTTTTTCATCGAGCATATTTTCCTGCCTTTCTACCGGCGAAAGTGGAAGCCCTCAACGGCGAGTAGCGGCTCACAGCCCATCTGGTCCCGGGCATGGGAACTCGAACGTTGGGAAGCTTCACACGCGATGAGTTGCAGGATTATCTGGAACAGAAGGCTGATCAGGGTCTCTCTTACAGCCTGGTTGTCCACCTTCGCTGGGACTTCAAGCAGATCTTCGACCTGGCCCAGGCGGAAGGCTACGTTCAGAAGAACCCGGCCATCTTATTGTTTGTACCTCGAAACACACGCTGGCCCGAGAGGCTGGTCATGAAGGAAGAGGAGGTGAAAAGGCTATTCTCTGTGCTTGAGCAAAGAGAACGATTGATTGTAAAGCTGGCCGTACTCGCCGGAATGCGTCCTGGAGAGATTTTTGGTTCGAAGTGGAGAAGGCTGAAGGAAGAGTGCATTCAAATACGGCAGCGAGTCTATCGGGGAGAAGTGGACACACCGAAGACGAACCATTCAGTCCGCGACGTGGCCTTATCGGACGGACTGCTCGGGGAGGTCGACGAATGGAGAGGTATCTCACTCGACACGAGTTCTAGTGCATGGATGTTTCCATCAGAAAAGCTGGTGACACCTTTGGCGAAGGACAACTGCTGGAGGCGCAGAATCGCTCCAAAGTTAAAAGCTGTGGGACTGGGCTGGGTCACATTTCAGGTGATGAGACGAACGCATTCGACCCTGCTGAACGCCCTGAAGGTTGATCCAAAAGTCCTGGCCGACATGCTGG
>QHZP01000446.1:6548-8831 GCA_003224715.1 Acidobacteriota bacterium
TTTCGAAGCAGGTGAGCAGAGCTTCTTGAGGCAACCCTTGGCGTCGGGACGGTTTGGCCGCTGCTAACTCAATCAACGAAAGTCGTGCGCCAGCCCTGTAAAGTCACTACACCGGCTCAGAGTGGTTGCCCCTTGGCAGCTTGCCCTTTCAACAGGAAGGTCTTGGGAAACCTGCCCTCACCACAAATCTTGAAGGAGCCAAAGTCTTTATACCAGAGTCCATCAGGCGCCTCGGGCTCCGACTCCCTCCAGACTTTCAGCCTGTACAGATCCTCCACGGTGATCTGCCGGTCCTCCAGCCGGTCAAACAGGTGCTGGCGAAGAGCGGCCGGAACATTCGTCCATTGGATCTTGGGCATCACTCACCAAAAGTCATCCGGGCGAGTTCCTCTTTGATGCGCTGCCGCTCGGCGGTATCGGCCGACTCCACTAGGCGATTAGCTAATTCAAAGAAGCGCTGCTTTTCGCGTTCTTTGGAGTGAAGACCAGCTTCAATCAAGTCTACCAGAACACGATTGGCACTGGTCTTTTGAGTCCGTGCGATGAGGCGCACGTGCTTCGCGATTCGGGCTGGGAGGGATACACTCTGTCTTACGGATTTTTCTGATCTAACCATGTTGTATGAGATGCTACACCATCCTGCACCGCAATGCACCATTTTGTGCAGGTGCGAGAACGGAAGAATGCGCCGAGGCAGGTGAGGAAGCCGATGGAAAATGGAATCATGGCCCGAATTTATAGCATAGGATCCGTTCCCACGCCTGCATTAATTGCTTGATTCTGCTGCCTCACGGAGTTTTGACGACACACACCATCTTGACTGACATTCCTGGCCCACATCAAGGACAGCCTGTGGAGTATAGATCTGTTTAGGTGTGAATCGGCCACGTTGCGGACCCACTGGGTCCTGGTCGTCCTGGATCAATTCACGCGCCGCATCATTGGGTTCGGTGTTCGTGCCGGAATGGTCGATGGTGTCGCCGCGTTTGCAAGTTCAAACAGCGACTGGTTTCATTGGAAGTGCAGTTTCCCGACGTCCCCCGGATACCACAGGGGGCACGAGTCTTTGGAGAATCAGGCAGCCATCGGTGTGTGATAGAGGCCTCGACCGTGGCATTGCCATCTATAGGAATGGAGATTGGCGACTGGTCGCGGCATAGGCGCGCTTCCCTGCCACCAGCTGCTCTCCGCCAGTGTGACTCGCCTCACTTGGGCAGCGCGGTCACCGGTAGGATCGGTCAATACATCCATTCGCCATAGACAGGTCGATGCAAGTGCTGAGCTGTCTTGAACTCTTTGTCTGTGCGACTACTCAAATAACAGGCGCCCATAACCTTTAATCGGGTCGTTCACACCAGTGGTCCTCAAAGCCAACCAAGTAGTGGCTACGGTGCTGGTGACAACTGGCTTACCCGTGTGGATCTCGAGAGTTTCGATGATTTCCAGGTTCCGTACGTTTGCACAGCTCAGAAAGACTCCATCTGCCTCGCACCACTTGAGGCGACTGACGATTCGAAAGCTTTCTTCAGGAGATTGTGCTCCACGGCTGAGGTTATCGGGGATATTGCGGAAACGAAAGTCAGTGACCTCAACGTCGTTTTCCTTCAGCCAGGCTATTTCCCGCCGAGTAAGATCCTCATCGTACGGAGTAAGCATGACGACTCGTTTCAATTGAAGCTGCTTGAGGGCGGCCAGCACTGCCCGCGAGGTGGTGATTGTCGGCAGGCTCGTCAGCTGGACCAGACGGTCACGGATAGCTCTCTCCCCACTAATCCCTTCCATAAAGCTCCCCGATGTACACATGTAGACTATTAAGTCCGGATTCCACGTCGCCAATTGCCGGGCTGCCAAATCAATATGATTGTTCATTGCTGTCAAACCACTAGCATCACACTGGGGGCATGGTACGGGGCTTTCTGACATTTGTGCCGATTAGGGATATTAGAGTCTGGTTAGGGATACCCCGCTCGTAAAATTTCAATGGTCCTATGCGTAGTCCCTCTTGGAAGACCTCGGTCGAGTCACAGGCGTTGCCACCCGCAACCCGCCCGCCAACATCGAGATGATGCCCGACCACAGCCGAAAAAAACTCGAGTCGATCCTCAATGAAAATGGGCTTCAGTAGAAAAATGTCTGGCAAGTGAGTTCCGCCATCAAACGGGTCGTTGAGGACGATATCCTCCACGTATATTCGTCCCTGATAGTGTTTCAGCACTGCCTCCATGGCATCAGGGATGGAGCCGAACTGTACCAGGGCTAAACCCTGAGCCACCATTTGCCCAC
>QHZP01000447.1 GCA_003224715.1 Acidobacteriota bacterium
CATTAAGGGTTATGCTTCTTAGGGATTCCGTGAAAAAATCGGATCCGGCGAAGGGCTGGTTGTTCCCCCTCACCCCTGGCCTCTCTCCCCGCTGGGCGAGGGGAAAGTAACATTAGACTTAAATCCCTCGCCCCCATTCGGGGGAGAGGGTGGTCCGCCGGTCGGCGGATCGGGTGAGGGGGCAATTGGAGAGGATGGGGATTTTCTCACACCTTCAGGGGGTTGAGGGAGGACGTTATGGATGGTAAATCGAGTTGCTTTCACAACAATTGCAGCCGGCGCGATTTTCTTAAGATAGGAGCCTTGGCCTTTGCGGCTCTCGATCTGCCCAAGCTTCTAGCCGCCGATCGCGACCGGCGTGAGATTTTCTGTATCGTCTTGTTCCAAAACGGCGGCGCAAGCCAGCTCGACACCTTCGACCCCAAACCGGACGCGCCTTCAGATATCCGCGGTAGCTTCAAGGCGATCCCGACTTCAGTGCCAGGCACCCATATTTCCGAACTGCTGCCTCGGATGGCCAAATTGACGCACAAGTTTTCCATCATTCGCTCGATGCACTCAGACGAGGCCATTCACGAGCGAGCTCGCCAATATATCTTCAGTGGCACCAAGCCGCGTAATGAGCTGCTTCATCCCAGTTATGGCGCAGTTGTCTCCAAGGAGTTGGGACCCAAGAATGGACTGCCTCCTTTTGTGGTGATTCCCGAAAAGGACCTGTCGGCGGAAGCCGGATTCCTTGGATCTTCCTATGATCCTTTCGTCACTGGCAATCCTAATACAGAGAACTTTTCGGTTAAGGACCTCACTCTGCCTCTGGGGCTCAGTTTGGAAGAAGCTCAGGCCCGGGCCCATTTGTTGACCACGCTGGACAGTGCGTTTAAGAACGTCGAACAATCACCGCTGATTGACAGCATGGATGAGTTTTACCGGAAGGCCTTTGAGTTGATCTCCTCGCCGGCGGCCAAGAAGGCATTCAACATAAGCGAGGAAACTGAGAAGCTGCGTGATGACTATGGGCGTACCACCGTTGGGCAAGGCGCTCTGCTGGCACGGCGTCTCATTGAAAGTGGTGTCCGGCTGGCAACGGTCTTTCATGGAGGCTACGATACTCACGTAAATCACGAAAAACTTGCCCAGCCTTTGTTGTCGGAATTTGACCGAGCCTTCTCGGCGCTCCTAAGCGATTTAGAGCAGCGTGGACTCCTTGAAACGACGCTGCTGTTGGTCATTGGTGATTTTGGACGAACTCCCAAAATCAATTTTTCCGGAGGCAGGGATCATTGGCCGAGGAATTTTAGTGTGGCCCTGGCGGGAGCTGGAATTCAGGGGGGCCGGGTCATTGGCAAGTCGGATTCAAAAGCTGGAGAGCCAACCGACCGGCCCGTTTCAATCGAAGACCTGGGAGCAACAATCTACAAGGCCTTGGGTATCGATTGCACCAAGCTCTACCATGCTAATGGGCGCCCAATTGCCATTAATAAAGAAGGACAACCTGTACAAGAATTGTTCAGTTGAGTGTTGAAAGGTTTTGTAAAAGAGGTTTCCGGGTGGTAAGCGCAACTGCAGCCGTTGACCGATCGCTCGATCGCAAACGAAGGGCCCACGAACCACACGAATAGACACGAATTCAGGGTTGAGTTCCTTAGCTGAATGGGACCAGCATGGAACTCAGAATGCCGCAAACTTCCATCTATCAGTACACGTTGCGACGTAGGCACAGCTTCCCTATTCGTGTGGATTCGTGTGATTCGTGGGTATTTCCTCTTCCCTTGCGGAGGCTCTACAAAATCCCGAATATTTTTCGTTGTTCTAGCCCGTGGCTGGCCGCTCCTCAACCGAGAGGAGGACCTGTTTGCCCAACCTATTTGATGAAGACAATTTGTTTTCTGGGTCTAACTGCGCTTAGTTTCGCGTTGTCCTGTCCTCTTTCGGCGGAAGCTGCGTCCTTGCCGAAGCTTGTGCGGATCTATCCGCTCGGCGGACAGAAGGGCACTTCCGTCACAGTTGAGATTCTCGGTGAGCTGCTTTCGAATGCTCAGTCCGTCGAATTTGACTGCCAGGATTTAGTCTGGACCAAGACTCTTTCCATGAGTTCAAGTAAAATCTCCGGGATCATCTCCATCTTGCCTCACGCCGCCCTGGGCTCTCACCTGCTGCGCGTGTTGACTCTGGATGGTCCCTCGACGTCGGCATTGTTCAATGTGGGACAGTTCCCATCGATTCTTGAGATCGAATCCAATGACCGGCCAGAACAGGCGCAGGTAATCCCCACTTTGCCTGCTGAAATTCAAGGTCGATTGGATGGATCGTCAGACATCGACATTTACGCTCTTCACCTCCACGCGGGCGAGCGCTGGATATTTGATTTTCGATCGATCGAATATGGCTCGTCGGTCGAGGCCAAGATGATTCTTCTCGACGCAAAGGGAAGCCGTGTGGCCTTTAACGACGATCGTAATGACTTCGATGAAACTCCCTTTCTGGAACACACCTTCGATACAGCGGGAACCTACTACGTTAAGCTGGACCAGTACCGAGGACCTCGCGGCTTCAACTTTGGAAAGAACTGTGCCTACACTCTGCGCATCAGTGCCCTGCCCTCCATTTCCTATGCGGCGCCGTTCGGCGCTACAGTGGGACGGACCACAAGAATGAAGTTATTCGGAACCGCGCTGGACAAGTTGGAAAAGGTGTATCTAACGGAGCTTCGACAAGGCGAATACTCTCGAATGACTCATCCCTACACCATGCCGATTCACTTTCGACCGGACCCGCCGAGTGCCAGCCAATTGGCACGGATTGATGGGGAAGTCATCAGTCGAAGACACGACCAGGCAGAGGTACTCTTGCCTATTCCCACTGCAGCCCGAGCTGGGCTGTGGCAGCTCTGGGGGGAAAGTCCGCAGGGGATTTCCGACGGAGTCAAAATCGAGCTCACTGACGTGAGTGAGTATGATGAAACTAACGTTCCCAAGGCGGTTTGGGCTCAGGAAGAGATGGTTATCAATGGCTCACTTCAGCGTCCAGCAGAGCAAGACATTTATCAAATCAACGTGGCGGCAGGTCAGCCTCTCCATTGTTGGACTTTGGCCGCCCAACTCGGTGTCCCCAATCTCGACACGGTGCTGGAATTGCGTGATGCCTCGGGAAAGAAGCTAGCAGAAAACGACGACGTCGTAGCAGGTCAAGGCACCTTGATCGGCAACCCCGACAGCAGTCTTTTTTACACTCCAACCCAGGACGGCCCCCTTACCTTGCTGGTCAAGGACCGCGTGGGACGAGGTGGACCGGGCTATCAGTATCGTTTGAAAATCAAGAGCGAGAAGCCAAGCTTTCAACTGGTGACGACTCCAGAGAACTTCACCGTGCCTGGAGGAGGTTCAGCCGAAATCAAAGTACATCTCATTCGGGAAACCGGCTTCGATGGAGAGGTATCCGTTTGGTTTGAGGGAATGCCATCGGGCGTTGTCGTCCCCCGGGGAAAATTCCGCGCCGACCAGCGCTTTGAACCCAACGCAGACGGGGCCGATATGATCATCCCTGAGCTTACGTTTAGTATTCAGGCACCTGCGTCACTGCAGCCTGGAGTGTATCCTGTGCGTGTGATGGGCGTGTCTGCTGCGGAAGAGAAACGTCCCGAGCAGCAGCTCGTTCAGGCCCAGACCACTCTGATCTTGGGTCCGATACTCGACCTGTGGAACTTCATTCGACGGCCGCTCCCTTATATATCAATGACAGTCGTCGAGCCTTTTGAGGTTCGGCTCTCCACAGAAGCACAGAGCATAGACTTGCGAAGAGGTACTACCGCTACACTGGAATTGAAAGCGGAAAATCTTCCCAAGGATTCCGATGTTCAGGTGATGAATCTTCCTTCAGGTGTCAGCTATCGGCTGCTCGGCTGGCAGAAGAATCAGATTACCTTGAGTCTGGAAGCCACCCTGGATGCGAGTCTGGGCCTCTTCGATATCTCCGCGGAAGCCAAAGTTGGCAATCGCTGGGCGCCGACAGGACCT
>QHZP01000451.1 GCA_003224715.1 Acidobacteriota bacterium
ACCGATACACCCATGTTAAGAAGTGTATTGTCGCCCCAGCAGATGGAAGCGTTCGCGACGACCTTCCCGATGGGGCGAATGGGCCGTCCTGAGGAACTGGCCTATGCTGCTTTGTTCCTGGCTTCTGACGAAGCTTCCTTTGTCACCGGAGCGATGATGGCAGTCGATGGGGGCCAGACGGCAGAAGTTTAGGCTCAGCGATCAGCCGTCAGTTGTGAGTGATCAGATGTGTAGGATACGTTGCAACGCATCGTCTCCTGGTGCGTTGTAACGCACCCTACCAATGCAGGGGATATCCAACATGCCAATGAAAAAATTTATCAACAAACCTGAGAATGTCGTCCAAGAGCTACTGGAAGGATATACCCTGGCCTATCCTGACAAAGTGCGGTTGGCTGGAAATAACCTGGTCGTGCGGGCCGTTCCCAAAGCCATGGGCAAGGTAGGAATCGTGACGTTGGGCGGGAGTGGCCACGAACCGGGGCTCAGTGGTTTTGTTGGAGAGGGGATGCTGGATGTCAGCGTGCCTGGTGAAATCTTCGCGGCCCCCGGAGCCCCCAGGTGTCTCGAAGCCATCAGACTGGCCGACCGCGGCGCGGGCGTCTTATTTGTAGTGCTTAATCACGCAGGCGACGTACTGTCAGCCAACGTGACCATGGAGTTGGCCAAGAAAGAAGGACTAGCAGTCAAAATGATCCTCACCCATGAGGATATTTCATCTGGTGATCGCGATCATCCGGAGGACCGGCGTGGCTTGGTGGGCTTTTTCCCTGTGTATAAAGTGTCAGGGGCCGCTGCTGAAGAAGGGGCCTCGCTCGATGAAGTACTAGCCATCGCAGGCCGCATGGAGCGTAACATGCGAACGCTGGCCGTGGCCGTCAAAACCGCCACTCATCCTTCCACTGGAGAAGCCATCTTCACCCTGGGTGACGATGAAATGGAAATAGGAATGGGCCAGCATGGCGAGGCAGGCACGGGCCGCATGAAATTGAAAACTGCAGACGAAACGGCTGAAATCATGCTCGGCCAACTGCTGGATGACCTCGAAGTCCGGCAGGGAGAGGAACTCCTGGTGATTCTGAATGGCGCCGGCGCTACCACGTTGATGGAACTCTTTATTGTGTTTCGAAGAGTGAAGCAGATCCTGGCACAGAAAAAGATCAAAGTAGCCCGCAGCGTCGTTGGCGAATACATCACCACGCAGGAGCAGGCCGGATTTCAAATGCATATTGCCAGGATGGAACGAGACCTCCTGAGGCTTTGGGACGCTCCCTGTGACACCCCCTATTTTGTGGTTCGATAGGGTTCCTTGGTGGCGGAGAAGTTCAAACTTCGGTCAAATTTGTTAAGCTGCCTCACCCAGGGAGCTTTCTCAAAGCTCCCATGCCTCTCCCTTGGGGAGAGGGTGGCCGCAGGCCGGGTGAGGGGTCCGTGGCCGATAAAGCCGCACTCCTCGGCGGTTTGAGGTTGCTCGCTACAGATTGTAAGAACTCCTGCTCTTGCTCGCTTGAGGCAATCGAAGTAAGAGTACGAGCAGGAGCAAGAGCACGAAGTATGGTAGTGTTCCAACATGCCCTGTCTTCGAGGTACAGAGTTAAGAAACCAACTTTGCTTCTAAAACTTTCCATCCATGGTAACAACTCTCGGTCTTAGAGAACTCCTCTGGATGATCGAAGGGGCCATCGAAAAAGTAAAATGTCAACACAAGATGCTCTCCGAACTGGATTCCGCCTGCGGCGATGGAGACCATGGTACCACGATGTTGCGCGCCGCGAGCCAATTAGAAAAAGTGATGACAAGGCACCAGCCGGGTGACCTCCAGGGACTGCTCAGTGACATGGGCTGGACCGTCCTGGGAATCGATGGCGGCGCCACAGGTCCTTTGCTGGGTTCATTTTTCACGGGAATGTCGGAGTCGGTCGCAGGCAAACAGACGCTCGATGCCGAGGCTTTGACCGCGATGTTTGAGGCCGGCTTGAACGCACTAAGGAAACAAACAAAGGCGCAAGTCGGTGATAAGACCATGATGGACGCCCTCGTCCCTGCAGTCGCCGTATTGCGGGCCGGAGTAGAGGCGAACAAGGAGACACTCCAAATACTCCGGGAGGCCGCGGCGGCCGCCCAGGAAGGGGCTTACTCCACCAAGAGCCTTAAGGCCCGCTTTGGGAGGGCCAGGTATCTGGGAGATCGCACTCTGGGCCACCAGGATCCTGGCGCAACCACGATTTCCTTGATGTTCCAAGGATTCTATGATGGGTTGTCAACGAAATGAGAGTTGTGAAAAAAAGTGGGAGGAGCCTCCGGGCGAGCTATCGGCCTGGCAAGTCCCATGAGGCGCGGCGGCAGCCTCGCCCTCCCGATCGCAGGCGGTTTTGAATTTTTTCATAGCTCCAGGGACGGCCGGAAAGACCCACCCCGAAGGCTGACGCCTTCTGCCCCTCCCAGGAGGGGATTCTCACAGGAGATAGACCATGCCCGATGTGGACGAAGTCAACGATGGAAAGAACTTCAGAATTAATCTTCCGGCAAAATCCAATGTGTTCTTTCTCAAAGGGTCCAATTCCCTGGATTGGGGAATGAAAAACCGTTTGGCACGAGTTTTCAACCCCATCACAGGACGCACCGTGATGCTGGCGTTTGATCACGGTTATTTTCAAGGACCGACCACAGGGCTGGAACGGATCGATTTGAACATTGTGCCACTCATTCCTTATGCTGATGCGTTGATGACCACAAGAGGCGCTTTGCGCAGCAGCATCCCAGCCGAGAGCAACAAAGCGGTGGTTCTGCGCTGCAGCGGCGGGCAGAGTATCTTGAAGGAACTCTCCAACGAGCTGGTAGCCGTTGCCATCGAAGACGCGATTCGAGTGAATGCAGCGGCCATGGCCGTGCAAGTTTACATCGGCGGCCAGCACGAACATCAATCCATTAGAAATCTGGTCAGTCTGATTGACGCTGGCTATCACTATGGTATTCCAACTCTGGGAGTCACAGGAGTTGGGAAGGAACTGGTTCGAGACGCCAAATACCTTGGTCTAGCCACCCGCATCGCGGCTGAGTTGGGCGCTCATTTTGTCAAGACCTATTTTTGTGAAAAGGGCTTCGAGAGAGTGGTGGCAGGCTGTCCTGTTCCCCTGGTTGTGGCCGGAGGAAAGAAGCTGCCGGAGTTGGACGCCTTGACCATGGCCTATAAAGCTGTTGATCAGGGAGCTGCCGGGGTTGATATGGGCAGGAATATCTTCCAGTCCGAAGCTCCGGTGGCCATGATTAAAGCGGTGCGGTCTGTTGTGCATCAAGACGAAACACCCGAGCGGGCATTTGAGCTATATCGGAGTCTAAAGAATGAACGCCATTCAGCCGGTGAAGACTTGCATCTTAGCGCATCTCGCACGCCGAAAGTCCAGTAGCCACGACGAATTTGCTTTTCAATTCGTCGCCGGTTTGTCCGGTCGGAGAGGAAAAGCCCACGCGAGCGACCGGGGTCGCGGACAAAAACGCTCGCCATACCAAAGCTCTTTGACGAGAGCCATCCATGCCGCGGGGCGGAAACGAAAAGTATTCCTCCTTCGCAGGGGAGGTGTGAAAAAATTGGGAGGGCGAACAGTGATTGCTCCCCCTCACCCCTATCCCCACCCCTATCCCCCCCCTATCCCCTCTCCCCAGCGGGGCGAGGGGAAAGTAACACTAGACTTAACTCC
>QHZP01000452.1 GCA_003224715.1 Acidobacteriota bacterium
AATATACTGGTGGTGATTCTCTGGCTGTTCTTGACAGTGGGAATTGCCCGCCAACACAGGCAGCTTACCTCCCCAGTTCGAGCCCGAGTCTCCGCCTGATTCCATGCATTCTTTTTCCGGCCAATGAAGAACCTTACGACCGATCTGACTCATGAGGCGCTCACTCAGTTCTCCAGCGCCATTCTCACCATGCAGAACGCGGACGACCTCGAGAGGCTGGTGGTAGCCCTGTGGGTGGAGCTGAGTACCCTGGGACTGAATATGCGCTACTGTGGCATTAATATTCTGGACGAAGAGGCCCAGCAGCTCTCCTTGTATGGAGTTCATGAGAAGGGTCTGCTCGTCGCACAGCAGATCCCCTTTGGTGCCCGCCTCGGCGTGGAGGGTTTTCCCGACTTTACCTACGCGCTTCAGCTTTTCAAAGAGGGCAAACCGTTGCGCTATCCCCTGAAAACCAGTGTCTTACTGCAATGGCTGCAAAAGCTCAGGATTCTTGGGATACCTATCAAAGGTCCTGACCCACAAGTCTCATATGAAATCTCCGACGTTTTGCAGGTTCCCTTCAAATACGGCAGCATCCAGTTGGCGCGAGAGATGGAAACCCCCTTTGACGAAGAGGCGCTCAAAATCATTCAAAGTTTTGCGCAGCTCCTGGCTTTTGGCTATGCGCGTTATCTCGATTTGATAAAACTGGAGGAACAAAACAAGGAGTTAAGAGTAGGCTTGGCGGCAGATCGGCTCCACGCGGAAGTTCTGGCCATGAAGAAATCCGGTGACTGGGGGAAAGTCGTCAGTGTGATGCGAAAGGAGTTGCTGGAGCTGGGAGTCAAATTTACCGGGTGTTCCATTAATATCATCGACGAACAAGCTGAGGTTTTCCGCCAGCACATGATTCTTCCTTCCCACATCAGAAAGACCTTCAAGCCCGGGCAGCCGTTTCAGGTCATTGACGCCGAGACAGACCTGTTCATCTTGGAACGACCCATGGAGCCTGGAAAAGTACCTTTTCCTCCGGCCATGCAGGCCTGGAAAAACAAGGCGGTGCTGCGACGTGTGGTGGAAGGAGAAGAGAGACAAAGGATTGCCGAGCGCTCCATGGAGTCTATGGGATTCAAGATTTCCCCCTTCGAGGTTTATCCTCGCCTGCTGTTGGATATTCCTTTTTCACACGGTCTGATTTCGCTGGCTGCTACCGAAGCGCCAGACCTGACAGAAAAGGATGAGGCGATTCTTCAACAAATGGCACAGGCCATGTCGGTGGCTTATTCCCGTTTCCTGGACATGCGGGAACTGGAACAGAAGAACCGCGAGTTACGTGAAGCCCAGGCGCAGCTCGTGCAGGCCGCCAAACTGGCTGCCATGGGGCAACTGGTGGCCGGAGTGGCCCACGAAATCAATACGCCGCTGGGCACTATTAACAGCAATTTTGATGTGATGGCGCGCGTCCTGGGAAAAATTCGAGAGGCTTTGCCGCTTTTGAAGAAAGAGGAAACTGAGGAATTGTCGAAACTCCTCGAAACCGTGGATCCGCTGTTGAGGCTCAATCGAGTCGCCTGTGAGCGAATTATCCGCATTGTTCGCGATCTTAGGAACTTCGCCAGACTGGACGAGGCCGAATTTAAGATGACTAACGTGAATGAAGATATTGAGACGACTTTGAATCTAGTTCAACACGAGCTGAAAGGCCGGATTCAGGTCATTAAGCACTTTGCAGATCTTCCGCTGATTCCTTGCTACCCTAACCGATTAAACCAAGTTTTCATGAACCTGCTCATTAATGTCTGTCAGTCGATTCAGGGTCAAGGAGAGATCAGAATCAACACAGCCCTAGTGGATCATCAGTTAAAAATTTCGATTTCAGATACCGGAACAGGCATCAAGAAAAACCACCTGGACAAAATCTTTGATCCTGGATTCACCACCAAAGGCGTTGGCGTCGGGACCGGCTTGGGTCTTTCCATCTCGGCTCGCATCATTCAGGAGCACAGGGGAGAGATTGCAGTTGAAAGTGAAGTCGGAAAGGGAACCACCTTCACGATCACTCTGCCCGTTTCCATTTCAAGGCACGCCACCGTCTCCCCGTCGCAACCCGGCGCCTAAGCAAACACCCGCAGAATTTGTCTTTGAATCTCGCTGAGCTCCTGCTGGGCTCTTTCGACTTCCTGAATTTTCTCTTGCAGCCGCTTGAGCAGGATGGTTTTCTCGAGTCCATTGCGGATGATGAGGTTAAGATCGTCATTATTCCACGGCTTCTCGATGTATTGATATAACCCTACATCGTTAATTGCCTTGATGGCATTTTCTTTGTCTGCATAGCCGGTCAGCAAAATTCGCGGAGCCTGAGGAAATCTTTCTTTGACTCTGCCCAGAAAGGTGATCCCGTCCATTTCAGGCATCAGATAATCACTGATGACCAGGTCCATATTCAGGTGGTCCATTTCGTCGAGGGCTTTAAGTGGCGAAGTGTATGCCAGAACTTTATAATCGGTTTCGATCGCAAGGAAGGACTTAATCGAGGTTAGCACCATTTCTTCATCATCTACCAACAGAATGGTGATGGGATCTTTCTGAGGCATTATCAAGCTCCTTTATTTTGGATAGGCAACGTCACAGTAAAAGTAGTTCCCTTGCCCACTTCACTCTCGACGTCGATCCTACCGTGATGATCTTGAATGATCTTGAGGCAAATGGACAGGCCCAATCCAGTTCCGACACCGACTCCCTTTGTGGTAAATCCCGGATCGAAAATCTTGGAAAGGTTTTCGCTTGGAATACCGATGCCCGTATCACTGATCACAATCTTGGCGTACTGCCCCTGACGAAAGGTCTTGATCGACAGCGTCCCTTGGTCAGGCATGGCTTGGCCGGCGTTAACAAATAAGTTCATGAAGACTTGATTCAACTGATTGGGAAAACATTCGATCTCAGGCAACTCTCCGTATTCCTTGATGACCTGAATGCGGGTCTTCAGTTGGTGTTGCACCAGGGTTAAGGTGCTGTCGAGTCCCTCGTGAATATTGACCTGCTTCCGCTCGGCTTCATCCAGACGGGCAAAGTTCTTCAAGTTTCGAATAATGGTGATAATGCGGTCACAGGCCAGTCGATTATTGCGGTTGATCTCCTCCAGGATCCCCATGATCTTGACCACCTCAGGATCATTCGCGACCTCTGAGGGACAGTGCGCGCAATTGAGGAAGTCGCGCATCTTGCCGACGGCTCGGACGAGGATATCATTGTTACTGTTGATCGAGCCAATAGGAGTATTAATCTCATGGGCAATCCCGGCCACTAGCATCCCGAGAGAGGCCATTTTCTCGGATTGGATGAGCTGAGTTTGAGCCTCCCTCATTTCCGCCTGGAGGTTTCGCTCAACCGTAACGTCCGTATGGATTGAAATTCTTCCTAGGATTTTTCCCTCTCGGTCAACTACGGGTCGAGCATAGAAAGAAATGACTTTCCGGACGGGCTGGGTCAGGTCGAGCTCGCGGCGAATCACCGGATCGCCCAAGGCAAATATTTCCTTGAAAAACTTCTGCGATTCCTCTGGTTGTCTGAAGCAACAGCAGGCCGAGCTTTGGAAATTCAGAATGTCCATGCCGACCAAGTCACAATTCTCAAACCCATAAAGACGCTTGAAGACTTGGTTGACCAAGCGGATTTTCCCCTCTTCGTCCACCAAGATAATGCCATCCAAAGAGGAATCCAATATCGACTCCATCAGGTTGTGCAAGGTCTTATAGCTTTGCTCCAAATTTGATGTTTCTTGGGGGTCAGAAGTCATAAGGGTTTAGGGATAGGCCTGGAAACTTATGGCCAGCCACTGAAGGTTAGTAAACAAGTTATCCATCGTCGGCATCATTGGGTAGCCCCGGAGGAGCGCCAGATCATAACCCACGGCGCCAGCCGTGGGTTAACGTCATGCAGGGCGGCAAGCCCCGGCAGGGGGAAAGAAATCCGCATGGGAGATAAATTGTTGCGCCTCGGCCGTCGCCCCTC
>QHZP01000453.1 GCA_003224715.1 Acidobacteriota bacterium
CTATTTGAAGAGATTCACTCTTTTGGGAGTGTTAGTTTTTTGCTCGTGCTTGGCTCTGTTTGTCCTGGATGCGTTCGGGCAAGCCGCCACCACGGGCTCTATTCAGGGAACTGTGAACGATACGAGCGGCGCAACCATACCAGACGCCGAAATCACCGTGACTCTTACCAGCACGGGCAGGTCCATCACAGTTCCAACCAATGCTGCCGGCTTCTACAGCGCCGACGGTTTGGTGGCCGGCCTTTATGATGTGACCGTGAAAAAGGCGGGGTTCAAGACCGCCGCAACGAAGGCTCTCAAGCTCGACGCAGGTCTACGGCTAGGCCATAACGTCACGCTCGCCGTCGGTGAGATAACCGAAGAGGTCAACGTTACGGCCGATGTGGTGCAGGTCCAGACCGAGTCTGGAGAATCATCCGGAGTCATTTCCGGCGAACAGGCGCAAAACCTGATCATTAACGGTCGTAACTTCACTTCGTTGGCAGGACTTGTTCCAGGGGTCAACCTCACTTCAGGTTCCGACTCGAGAGCAGGAGGGGGCCTTACCCAGTCGTCGGCAGTTACGGTGAATGGTCTGGGTCAAGAATTTAGTAACTTTCAGCTTGACGGCACCTTCAACATGAACACAGGCTGCAACTGTCAGATCAATATCGTCTCGCCTATCGATACCATCGGTGAATTTCGCGTACTCAAGGACAATTACAGCGCCAAGTACGGGATTACAGGAAGCGCCAACTTTTTGGTAGAAACCAAGGGGGGAACCAAAGACTTCCACGGGGGAGTTTATGAATATCTGCGCAACGACAAACTCGATGCCAGTAACTTCTTTTCAGGTGGAAACAAGACCACACTAAAGCAGAATAACTTCGGGTTTACTTTTGGAGGTCCGTTTTATATCCCTGGGAAATACAACACCGAGAAAAAGAAGACTTTCTTTTTCGTCAACGAGGAATGGCGCCGCCGCCGCAGCGGTGAAACCATACGTGGAACTCTTCCCACACAAGCAATGCGGAACGGTGACTTCAGTAATAGTCCCACCTTGCCCACTGATGGGCTGGCGTTTGATTCTACGGCTCAGTCAATCCTGGCCCAAGTCCATCCGGGTGTTAACTGCATGCCGTCACCCAGTCAGCTCAACTCGAACTGCTTCGACCAGAATGCCGTCAATCTGATGAACACGTACTGGCCGCTGCCCAATAACCCCGCAGGTGGATTCAAGAATTACATCAATAGCGGGTCCACCAAGGATGATCAGCGCAGTGACACCTACCGCGTTGATCATTACTTCTCCGAGAAGTACAGCCTGATGTTCCGCTGGTCGCATGAATTTGTCGATAATCAACCTCCGACGAACACCTGGGGTGGGAACCTGGCGCCTGCGATTGGCCAAAGGATCACCACCGAGGGTGTCAACTCGGTGTTGCGTTTCACGGCCAACATTTCGCCGACGACGATCAACCAGGCCACCGTTACTCATACTCATGACTTCCCGCGCCTGGCCAACATTAATGCTGATTTACCCTCGGATGTTCAACTCAAACAGGTTTTCCCGGGCGCCGATCCCAACCACACCATCCCGCAAATTCTCCTCTCCAAAGGTTACTCCAATATCTCTACAGACTCTCTACCTGTGATTGCCAGCGACGGCGAGTGGACCTTTGGCGATGATTTCAGCAAGGTGAGAGGTTCCCATGTTCTTCAAGCTGGCGCAGTCTATATCTTTGGCATCAAGCGCCAGAACCTGTTCAGCGAGGCGGAAGGACAATACAGTTATACGGGAATTCACACCGGCGACCCTATTGCCGATTTTCTTTTGGGACTGAACGCTCAGTATTTCCAGACCAGCGGGGAGCGAAGAGGCTACTTCCGCTATCGGCAATTTGAACCTTACTTCCAGGATGACTGGAAAGTTAATCGCAGGTTGACCCTCAATTTGGGATTGCGCTACGTCTATATCTCCCCTGACAGCATGCAAGGCGACGACTACACCAACTTTGATCCGGCGCTGTGGAAGCCGGAGTTGGCTCCTCAAGTCCTTCCAGGAGGCAATTTCGTGCTGGATGCCCAGGGACGGCCGTTGACGCCGACGGGAGAAATCGCTCAGATTTACAATGGCTTGAACTGTCCTGGCAAGAACAGGACGTTTGGCGATCCGGAGTATAACTGTCCTCAGATCCCTCGAGGAGTGTTTCCGCCCGACAAAAGGGGCTTCGCTCCACGATTGGGGGCGGCCTATGATTTGTTTGGAGATGGCAAGACCTCTTTGCGGGGCGGCTACGGAATCGGTTACAGCCGTGTCCCCTTCGCCCAGTATGTTTCAATGAACAATCCACCCTACATCAGTTCAATCCGGCTGCTTAACGGGACATTGACTGATCCAACTATCGGAGCAGGCCTGGCGCCCAAAGGGCCCCAAGGTATTAACTATCTCTTTCCCGATACCAAGCCCACCCGGGTCCACACCTGGAGCTTCTCAATCCAACGTGAAGTTGTCCCCAATGCGGTTCTGGACGTGGCCTACGTGGGGAGTCATGCGCAGCGCCTTCACGCCAGTGTAGATATTAACTTCCCCAAAATTGGCACCCAACCCTCTCTCGGCAATCCCAATTGCCTGCAGCCGGGCCAGGACCCCAACGGGACCTATGACTTCGATCCCTGCATCAACGCAGGTCTGGCCTCAGCAGACTTTACGCGACCTTACGTGGGTTGGGGTGGGTTTGGAACAGCCCATGGTGGCGGCTCAAATCTGGGGTACTCCAACTACCATTCGCTCCAAGTAGGCTTCAAATACAGAGCGACCAGGGGACTGAACCTGACCAGTGCCTATACCTGGGGCAAGGCCATGGCCAACGTGAAAGATAACGGCGGAGGTGTAGCGACCGGGAATGCCGGCGCCCAAAACCCACAAAGGTTCGACCTGGAATATGGCTTAACGGGGTTTGACCGTACCCATATTCTCAATTTCGGCTATGTTTATGACATACCGCTGCTGAGAAGCCGGAAAGACCTCGCAGGCAAGATTCTCGGAAACTGGGTATTTTCGGGTATTACCTACATGATGAGCGGATTTCCTTACTACCCAACCATGGCGACGGGAACTCAAGGACTAGCACAACGACCGGATGTGCTAGCTGGGGCTAGCGCCAAGGGCCCTAAGACTATCCAACAATGGTTTAACACGGACGCTTTCGTGGCGCCAGCCTACGGTTTCTTCGGAAACGCTGGAACCGGAATCATTCGTGGACCTGGAGAACAAACCTGGAACACCGCTTTGTTTAAGCAATTTCCCATCCGCGAGAAATCGAAAATCGAGTTCCGGGCGGAGTTTTATAACACCTTTAACCACCCGAATTTCAATGGTATTTCCACAGGTCTTGGATCTGGAGATTTCGGCCACGTAACCTCTGCCAAGGAGCCGCGGATCATTCAGTTTGGTTTGCGATTCGATTTCTGAAACGGCAGGCTAGCTTTGATATTTTTCTGAAACCGAAGGGCCTGGCTTTACGAATTGGAGGGAACTAGGTCCTTCGGGTTTTTGTTTGCAGGGTTGAGAAGAAATCACCACAGAGGGCGCAGATTATCGAGGATGGAGAATCGAAGATTGAGGATCGCAGAAACCTATCCTCGATTCTCTATCCTCGCTGTTTCCCGGCTGGCGTCTTTGCGGTGAGATTTGTTTGGGCTGAATGACTAACGAAGTGAATCGCTCAATCTTTCGAAAACTTTATTTGAAGACTTCATTCACCTGAAACTCCAGCCCCCTTAAGACTTCAGAGGCTAATCGATCGCGGACGCCATATAGGCCGGTGGTCGAAATTTCCGCTGAAGAAACCCGAAGCACTTCGATAGTTTCTGCTTCAGGACTGACCAGCCAACCTTCGCGAACACCAATTTTTTCTCCCGCCTGACATCGTTCGGGGACAAAACTTCGACAATGAGATTTGGAGTAATCTCCGTAGGCTTCTTCTTGCGCAACTGTGATCGACCCGTGATGCCAGTCCGTTCTGCGCTCAGAAATAAGACATTTGGCTGCCTGGTCTGCAGAGGAGAACGCGTAATGATCAGATCCACTGGGGCAAATAAGACAACTCCCAGTTTATGCCTCGTCACCCACGGATCAAGCAAGTCATAAATTTTCTTCACAATCCATTGATGATCGGGCAAAGGGGCTGGTGTCATACGGAGCTCTCCCTGAACGACTTCACAAGGTTGGGTTGTCTCGGGCATCAATAAATAGTCTTCAAACGTCAGGGGT
>QHZP01000001.1 GCA_003224715.1 Acidobacteriota bacterium
CTAGGCCAGAGCTCGTCGAGGCTTTACTCTTCGGATGGCCTCGCGGTGTTCTTCTCAGTACCCTCTCCTTGAAATGGTATTGCCCTCGAGCATATAGGCTTTGTTTACTCCAAAGTCCCCTCCGTGAGCTGGCTGAAGCGTTTCAGTTCCCTAGCAACGGGCTAACTGGGTGGTTCACTCAAATAGCCTTTGCGAGTTCGCACTTTGAGTGATGCCGAGTAGTTCGAACCTTTAACTTGGACGTCAATAGTGTGAAAATTCCCCTGCCCCTTTGTCGCAGTGGGCTGATAAGTAATGACATACTGCTGATGCAATTCCTGGGCAATTTGAGCAAAAAACGGTTCCAGCGGGTCTCCCAACTTGGGGAAGAAAGCTTTTCCTCCGGATAATTCTGCAAAGTAACGCAGCACCCATACTGGGTTGAGATTTACGTCATGCTCCGGCGGCTTATAATACTTTTTCCCGCTGATAAAAAGCTTGCGGTCCAGATCGGCGTATTCACCAATGGAGAAGATCAGAGTGTCACCGGCTTGAACCTTTTTATCGATAGCGGCAAATTTTGTGAGACTATCCTCGTCCTTGCCGTCACTCAATAGAACAATAACGTGTCTTGGATGCGGCGCCTGTTGCAGCAGATCAATAGACTTGGAGATTGCATCAAAGAGTGCTGTTCCCCCGCGAGCAGTGAGGGAATGGATGCCTGTCCGAACCTGCAGCATCTCTTGGGTAAATGGCCGGACGAGTTCAACCTTATCGTTAAACGCGATCAAGCTGATAACGTCTTGCGGGCGGCTTTGTTCTATGAAGGCAAGTGCTGCGACCTTAGCTTCCACGATTTGAGATCCCTGCATACTGCTACTTGTATCCATTAGCAAGACAGCGCTAAGAGGAACATTTTCGTGGCCAAAGTAGAGAATCTCCTGGAGCACCCCGTCCTGCAATACACGGAAATCCTCTTTTCGTAAATTTGTGATCTGTCTTCCTGAGGGATCCTCTACGGAAACGTTGAGCAAAATTTCTTGCACGGAGACCGAGAGTGTAAATGGCAGTTCTTGGGCTCCTCTCATTTCGCCAGAATTTGGAACTGAAGGTACTGAAGAGGGTGCCGCGGGCTGCGAGGGGAGGGCGGCTCGTTTCATTTGGATTTTGAGTTCCTGGGAAGAAGGTTTTACGTCTTCAACGGTGATTTGGCTGTAACCGTATTTGGTGACGACAATTCGATAGAGCGAGGTGTTGCTCAATTCAGTGACACGAAAGCGGCCGCCGACATCTGTCTGCGCTTCTTTCATGGTCGCCACCCTTTGCTCCAAAACGCCTACCAGAGCGCCTTTTACGGGGCTTCCCGATTCATCGATGATTAGTCCTGAAATCTCAGTGGCGCCTTGACCCCATATCCTTCCAAGTCCAACCAACAAATAAGCTGCAAAGCAGAAGCTCGCTCCCGCCCAAAGAGGCTTCAGTTTTTTCTTAACCTTCATCAGAACGTCCTTAGGGCATGAAGTTTCCTATCCAGACAAAAGCAGCAGTACTCAGAACTTCATTTCGCCCTCTTTGTCTTCGATGACAATCTCCACACGCCGGTTCTCCTGGCGCCCTTTGGCACTATCATTGGAGGCGCGCGGTTGGGATTTTCCAAACCCCTTGGTGCTCATGATATCACTCGAAACCCCCGATTTCATCAGATAATCATAGACACTTTGAGCCCTGGCTTCCGACAGTTTTTGGTTGTACTCCTCTGAGCCCACACTGTCCGTGTGACCTTCGATGCTAAGGTTGTAACCGGAAGCTACCATCAAGATCCCGGATACCTTGGCCAGCACTTCCCGTGTTTCGAGCTTCAAGTTGGCTCTGCCGAATTCGAAGAGAATGTCCGGCAGATTGAGAATCAAGCCACGCGCCGTTTTGCGAGTTTCCACGACCTTGCTCAAAGCTGCCTGCATTTTGTTCTGGGCATCTTCTGCTTGCTTCCTGGCTGCTTCGGCCTGCTGCTGAGCGGTAGCGGCTGCCGCATCCGCTTGCGCTTTGGCCAGGCGAGCCGTTTCGGCATCGGCTGCCGCTTTGGTCGCGGCCAATTCGGCCTGAGCTTTGGCCAATAAGGCTGCTTGAGCCTCCTGTTCAGCCTGGGCTTTGGCAGCTTCGCTGGCCTGCCGAGCACGTTCTTCCATTTCAAATTGCATTTTACTCTGCTCCGCTAACAAACGAGCTTTTTCGGCTTCGGTCTGCGCTTCTTGAATGTTCTTTTCCAGCCGGGCCGCTTCGTCTGCATGGGCCTGGCGTTCGGCATCCAAGGCCGCCTGAAACGATCTCTCCTCAGCGAGCTTTTGGGCTTCAAAGGCGATCCGGACGATTTCCTTTCCCTGAATCGTCTGCGTTCCGACTTGAGTACCATGAGCGACACCCAACTGAGCTTTGAGTAAATCGTCTTTGGCCCTGTTTAATTCATCTGGTGCAAACTTGGCTGCGCCAGCGCGATCAGCCAGCTCGATGGCCGTTTTGGCCTGATCTATGTCAGAACGGCTCTCCCCTTTTGTTTCCTGGACGCTGGCGAGTGTCTCGCGTTCAAAATTATAAATTCCCTCATATTCTCGGTACTTGATCTGGGATGTAGAAATCACACCACCGAGACGATGCGTCGGTCGTGTATTTTCCATGGCGACAAAGCGGCTGGGAAAGGGAACCAGATAGTGAGGTTCCGCTGTTATGAACATGCCAAAGGTTTCGAGTGGAGTCGTAACGTCAAGTTTAGATCGATTGCCCCGCAAGATAAACTCTCCCGCATTGGCTGTATGACCTTCGGGAGAAACTGTCCATAATACATAGGTGTTGTAATCGCCACCAAAAAGTTTAGCGGGTTTCATTTCATCCAGTTCAATTTCGATTTCGGTAGCGCCGCGTTTTCTCTCCACCTTGGCTTCTCCCTTGGCCCGCGGTAGGCGCTGGGTGCCTTGAAGTTTCACGCTGATGGTGACCCCTTCAGGATAAGTAATGGCCAGGCTTTCCCGAGTCCCGGTAATGGACTTCACTGCTTGGACCAATTGAGGCTTGTCATTTTGAATATCGTTCTGGTGCGCTGCGGCTTCAAGAGTTAGCACAATGAGCAATACCAGAAATATTAACAAGCATCGTTGCTTTGAAGTGCTTACCATTTTAGAAATCCTCCGTGGTGTGAAACAATAGTTATTGAGTCAAGGATTGTTGTTTATTCAACCCAGATTTTCGATTCATGACTTGTTTGGTGGCCCTTGTGTTTGTATCGGCATTTCAAAAAGCTGAATTTAGAAACAAGCAAGACCTTCTTTCAATTGCTATGTAGTCAGCGAAAATAGGATTTAGAAAATTGAATCAGGCCTGGCTTCCAGGGCTAATCTATAATTACTCGCTCATTGACCTCAATGCCAAAGACGGGAGACGAGGGACCAATCGGCAATCCATCTTAGATTAGGATATGCCCCTTTAGAATTTCATTAGCCAAAGGGAAAGACAACCGAGGTTGCTACTGCAGACGCTTAGTCGGCTGTTTCACCGATTCCGATCGCAAGGACTTTTGCATTTCTCCTCCTAGGTTTTTCAGCAGCTACCGGATTTTTCCGAACAGGTCAACGTCGTTCGAATATTTTCTTCCACAACGCTTCGATCTCCCAATGTGCCGTTGAGTAACTGCGGCGTTTTTCTGAAGAGGGACCCGGAGCGTATCGGACAAGTCCTTGGTCGGTTTGAATTCGGATCAACGAAACGTCTCGGCTAAGAAGGAAACTCCCACCTCCGAAAAATCTCAAGCGTAATGGTAAGGGTTGAGGTAAAGGAGATGATAACAAATAAGGCTCAAGTTCTGTGACTTCCATACCGACTTGTAACCTAGGAGCGACCCCGGGCCGCAGAGTAGTGCGGCTCTATCGTCCACTGACTCCCCCACCCAGCCTTCGGGCACCCTCTCCCATTGGGGAGGGCCGGGTAAGGAGATGGAAGGCCAACAACCTTGCTCAAGGTTTGAACGTCCTCGCGTTACACAGAAGGATGAGGATAGACTCAGAGAAAGATGACAATAGTCTTCATAGAAACTTCCACTCTCGTGCCTGGTTTATTTGTACTCCACCAACACCCTGAGATTATTAGCCATCTTGCCGCGATGCATAACAATCATATCATGGTCTCCCCAATCTACTTGTGCCGAGTCTGTATCGTTTGGAGCATCATTTCACCAGGTGCCAGGATAATCCTTTTTCCAAACCCAAGGAGTTAAATTTGGCTCGAGTGAAAAAATAGAAAATAGGTAGCTCATACGCTGTGGGCCTGAGGCTGTTCATCATTCATGAAAAAAGACAAACCGATTGTTAAGACCTTCATAGCAAGAAAATTCAAACGCGTTCCTCTCAAAATAAAATTCAAGGTGAGCGGACGCGACCTGAATGGGAATCAATTTGAAGATTTTGTTGAAACTCACGATGTGTGCGCCAACGGTGGAAGTTTCCCAAGCAAATACGAGGTCAAGGTAGGATCTACGTTGAAATTCACAGGACCGAAGGGCTTCGTATCCCTGGTACGTGTAATTTGGGTAAAAGAGGACTATAAGAACCTTCGGCGCATGGTTGGATTCCAGCTCCTGGAACCCCGCGAGGACTGGGTACTGCAGTCTCAGAAGCGCTCTAGTTCTCAGCCCCTATCCAATACAAAGTCATGACGGTGTTTGAGATGGTCCAAGCGCCGCAGACCCTGTCAAATTCCTCTTCCAACCTGAAGCCACATACGGCTTGCATTTACCTGTTGTCTCCGTTATCTTGAAAAACCGTGGGGAGCGAAGTCACCCTGTCAGCTCGAAACCCTATCAAGTTTCGGAATCACTCCTCAACGTTTTACAGAACTGTCTTGAAACCGTAAATTCTTTCCTCCTTTGAATCCGCACTGGTTGCGGAGCCATCCTCCACAGTTAGCGAGAGGAATTAAGAATTCGAACATGCCCCTCGTCCCAGCATACATTGAATCTCTCCTTCCCTACGAAGCGGGACGCCAAATCGAAGAGGTCTGTCAACAATATGGCCTGACGAGGGTTGCTAAGCTGGCTTCCAACGAGAACCCGCTAGGGCCTTCGCCTAGGGCAATTCAAGCCATAAGAAAGCACTTGGAAAGCTTAAACCTGTATCCCAACGGAGGTTTAGACTTGCGCAAGGTGCTGGCAGAGCAGTTTGATCTCAGGCTCGAGAACGTCATTGTTGGGAGTGGCTCTGAGGGGATCATGTCGAATATCATCCGCACATTTCTCTGTGACGAGGATGAAGTGTTGACGACGGAATCAGCCTTCCTTGGTTTCCAATTGCTGGCAAAATCACGCGGAGTGAAATATCGTACGGTCCCGTACAAGGCATGGCACTACGATTTGGAAGGCTTGGCTTCCCGGATCAACGATCACACCAAGATTATTTACCTGGCGAATCCCAACAATCCGACCGGAACCATCTTTAGCAAGCACGAGTTCGACGCTTTTTATAAGCATGTGCCCGAGCGCGTTTTGATTATTCTGGATGAGGCCTACTTTGAATATGCCAAGGACAATCCCCGTTATCCGGACTCCATGCACTATCGGTACGACAATGTCATCACGCTGCGCACCTTTTCCAAGATCTACGGTCTTGCAGGTGTCCGCATTGGCTATGGCTTTGCCCACGAAGAACTGATTGCGAACTTGCTCAAGGTGAAATTGCCGTTTGAGCCGAGTACACTCGCTCAAGCTGCCGGCATCCGTGCACTCACAGACAAGGAATTTCTGCATCGCTCGCTTGAGCTCAATGCCCGCGGCATTCGCTTGCTTGCCGAATCACTCGGCGGGATGGGAGTCGAGTTTGTTCCTTCGGAGGCGAACTTTGTTATGATCATACGCAAGAGTGAGGTGGAGTCGGATCGGCTAACGACAGAGTTGCTCAGGCAAGGTGTCATTGTTAGGCAGCTTAAGGCCTTTGGACTGCCTCACTGCCTACGCATTTCCACAGGGAGCGATGAGGAGAATCAACGTTGTGTAGAAGCTTTGAAGAAGGCTTTGGCAGCGACCGTGTCGTAGGTGGGATCGCATCGGTTAAGGGAATTTCTGAATCACTGCGCAATTTTAGTTTTGTGGATCGAGGTTTGAGTTTTAAATTAGGGGCGTGTGGAATATGGATCAATTAAGTCATACGACAAGAGGAGTTCAAAAAGATTTCCTCCCACTGAACGGGACGGATTACATCGAGTTCTACGTGGGCAATGCAAAGCAGGCGGCTTATTACTATCGCTCAGCTTTTGGGATGAAGCTTGTGGCCTATAGTGGACCGGAAACAAAGACGCGCGATCGAGCCTCTTACGTCCTTCAGCAAGACAAGATAAGGTTTGTCCTGACCACCCCTCTTCGTTCCGAGCATCCAATCACCACGCATCTTCTCATTCATGGCGACGGGGTACATGACATTGCACTTTGGGTAGAGGATGCCGAGTCCGCTTACAGAGAAACTACCCGGCGAGGCGGAAGGGGGGTTCTGGAGCCGTTAGTACTGAAGGACGAAAAGGGCGAAGTCAAGATATCAGCCATCGCTACTTACGGCGACACGATTCATACCTTTGTGGAAAGGAAAAACTATCGAGGTGTCTTCCTGCCTGGGTATGCTAGCGTGGAGGAACCCGATATCGTTTCGCATCCTGTCGGCCTAAAGCACATCGACCATGTAGTAGGCAACGTGGGCTGGGGAGAGATGAATACTTGGGTCAGGTTTTATGAAGAAGTCATGGGCTTTCGTCTTTATCAACATTTTGACGACAAAGATGTCAGCACTGAATACTCTGCCTTGATGTCCAAGGTGCTGGCAAACGGAAACGAGCGGATCAAATTTCCCATCAATGAGCCGGCCGAGGGAAAACGAAAATCCCAAATTGAAGAGTACCTGGAGTTTAACAAAGGACCGGGAGTCCAACACATTGCCCTAGCTACAGATAATATCATTGACACAGTTGCCGAATTGCGAAGGCGAGGAGTTGACTTTTTGCGTGTGCCGAACAGCTATTATGCGGATTTGACTAAGCGAGTTGGAAAGATTGAGGAACCGATCGAGCGACTTGCCGAACTTGGCATTTTAGTGGACCGAGACGACGAAGGCTACATGCTTCAAATCTTCACCAAACCAGTAGAGGATCGGCCTACGCTGTTTTTTGAGCTCATTCAACGTAAAGGCAGCCGCAGTTTTGGAAAAGGAAATTTTAAAGCATTATTCGAAGCCATCGAACGGGAACAGGCCTTGCGCGGGAATTTGTAGGAATAAGGTCTTGCCGATCAACGGAACAGGGGCTCTGATGAGATCTAGATGAAACTGTGTACTTTCGAAGTCGCAACGCACTTAGGAAAACACCAACGGTTGGGGGCCGTGACACCGGAGGGGATTGTTGACCTGAACTTCGCTGGTGTTTGGAATTTTTTGAATCAGGGTGAGACTCGGCCTCGCGAACTTGCCAGCGTGGTTCTGCCCGACAACATGCTTGAGTTTTTGCAGGGGGGAAAGAAGTCCCTATCCTATGCCGCTGAGACCCTTGAATCAGTCCAGGAAAAGTTGGAATCGGAAAAGATACTCCGCGGTGCCGGTGGTGAAACACTCATCTACTTGCCAGGCCAGGTTAGGTTATTGGCTCCATTACCCAACCCTCTCTCTTTACGTGATTTCTATGCCTTTGAAGATCACGTCAAGAGAGGATTTGAGAAGCGGGGCGAGCTTATGCCCCAGGAATGGTATGAAATACCGGTTTACTACAAAGGGGCGCACCATAACGTCATTGGCACGGATCAAGATGTCGTGTGGCCCGCGTTCACAAAAAGATTTGATTATGAGCTGGAACTAGCCATCGTGATCGGGAAACAAGGCCGAAACATCAAGGCCGAAAGGGCCGCCGAATACATCGCTGGCTTTACTGTCATGAACGACTTTAGCGCTAGGGACATTCAGCGCAAGGAAATGAAAGTCCGGCTCGGACCAGCCAAAGGCAAAGATTGGGCAACGGCCATCGGCCCTGTGTTGGTGACACTAGATGAGATCGGTGACCCCTATAATCTAAGGATGACAGCCTGCGTCAACGGTGAGCTTTGGTCAGAGGGGAGTTCTGGCAGCATCTACTGGAGGTTTGAGCAGATGATTGAGTTTCTTTCGCAGGACGACACAGTTTATCCTGGCGACCTCATCGGCTCCGGAACGGTTGGCGGCGGTTGCGGGCTTGAACTGGATCGCTGGGTACAACCTGGCGATCTTCTCGAACTGGAGATCGAAAAGATCGGCATTTTGCGTAATCGGGTCATCAAAGGCAACTAGACTTATTTTCGATTTCCGATTTGCTTCCTGAGGAGGAATTATGTATCCCCTTAAGAAAGGTAAGATTTCCGCTCAGGCACATGTCGGCCTGCCTGAGGGCACGTTTGAAGAAGAGCATGGCCGCCGCGGATTTTATGGCAAGTCAGCTCACTTGTATCACGTTCATCCGCCCACCGGGTGGATCCGATTTGAAGGAAAACTTAGACCACACTGTTTTGATTGCAACAAGCTGCAGCCCACCGATCAGCACGATTCCCAAGGATCACCCGTTGCCTTCCTTGGCAACAACGACGTCAAACTCTACGTTTCCCGCCGTTCAGAACCAATGCCCTTTTACTATCGCAATGCCGACGGAGACGAGCTGCTCTTTGTCCACCATGGGCAGGGTATCCTGGAGACCGACTTCGGTCCGTTGAGTTTTGAAAGGGGGGATTATATCAATTTGCCACGCGCCGTAACCTACCGGATCATCCCCCAAACAACGGATAACTTCTTTCTAATTATCCAATCCAAGACTGAATTCAATCAGCCCCAAAAGGGGCTCGTTGGGCAACATGCCTTGTACGATCCTGCAGTCATTACGACACCAGAGCCCAAACCTAACCTTGATGACCAACGCGAATGGGAAGTAAGAATAAAGGTGGACGACGAATTCTCTTCAGTGATATATCCATTCAACCCCATGGATGTGGTCGGTTGGAAAGGCGACCTGACAGTTTGGAAATTACATATCCGAGACATTTGCCCCATCATGAGTCCCAGGGCCCATCTTCCACCGAGTGCACACACCACCTTTGTGACGGAAGGCGCCGTGGTTTGCACTTTCCTGCCGCGACCGCTTGAGCAAGATCCCAGGGCCCTGAAGGTTCCTTTTTTTCATCGTAATACGGACTATGATGAGTTTCTCTTCTATCACGATGGAAATTTCTTCAGCAAGGACAATATTTCAGCCGGCATGGCAACGCTCCATCCTCGCGGCATTCATCATGGTCCCCATCCCAAGGCTCTGGCGAATCAGGCAAGCAAGACCTTTACGGATGAACAGGCGGTTATGCTTGACGGTCTGAACCCATTGCACATCCTCCCCGCTGCTGAGGCGGTCGAATGGAAGGAATACTGGATGAGTTGGATGGAGAAGAAATGAAACGTCCAAACTAAAGACTGCGACCCAAACCACAAGGGACTGTTCACGATCAAGCGGGGAAGTGGACTTGACTCTATGATCATCAATCCCGAAGAGCATGATTACAGAAACATTTACAAGCTGATGGTCGGCTTGATCGTGCCTCGCCCCATCGCCTTTGTCTCCAGCATCAGCCCTGAGGGGATTCGAAATCTCGCCCCATTTAGTTTTTTTACCGGCATCAGCGCCAATCCTCCCGTAATCTGCTTTTGTCCCATGATCCGGCTGAGTGATGGCTCGAGGAAAGATACGCTAGAGAACATCGAAGCTACCAAGGAGTTTGTTGTCAACGTCGTGTCTGAGGAATTCGCCCAGAAGATGAATACGTGCTCGATCGAGTTCCCTCCGGAAGTGGATGAGTTTGAAAAGTCGCGGCTGACTCCAATTCCCAGCGCTCTCGTAAAACCGCCACGGCTTAAGGAATCGCGCATCAACATGGAATGTAAGCTGCTGCAAATTATCCATGTCAGTTCCAAGCAACTTGGAGGAAGTATCGTCCTCGGTGAAGTGCTGCGCTTCCACGTGGCTGATGACCTGTACGAAGACTACAAGATAGATCCCGACAAACTGAAGCCTATTGGTCGGATGGGTGGTTCCGCATACATACGAACGACAGACAGGTTCGATATGGCGAGACCCAAGACAGGTGAGATTAGAGATTAGAAATGGTACGCCCGGCAAGATTCGAACTTGCGGCCTCTTGCTCCGGAGGCAAGCGCTCTATCCAACTGAGCTACGGGCGCAATACAACCGTCGATTTTAAATCAGCACCGCCGATACATAAGGCGTCAGTTTAACAGAATTGCAAAGAATCCTCAATTTTTGAAAGGAATGAAAACCGTGAGAAAAATTTGGTTGACCGTTCTCTACATGGGTTCGACCACTATAGCTACAGCTTCACTGGCTCTGCAAGTAACGCATCCCAAGCTTCCGCAGCCCTTCCATTCGCCTTCTTCCAACAATCGTCCTCAAGTCATATCTCGTCCGGAGGGAGCTCAATTATCCTTGCCGAATGGCTTTAGCATCGATGTTTACGCAGAGGGATTTGAACGCCCGCGATTTATGGTTGAAGGGCCCAGCGGAGAAATTCTAGTCAGCGATAGCATGGAGGGAGGTGGGGTCTACGTTTTGTTGGATAAGAACCACGACTTTAAAGCCGATTCAAAGCAGAAGTTGATTGACGGCTTGGATCGGCCATACGGCTTGGCGTTCTGGAAAGACTATCTCTATATTGCCGAGACGACCTCGCTGAAACGATACAAGTACGATCCCAAAACAATGACCCTTGTTAGCAAAGGCGAAGAAATCGTTTCCTTGAAAGACTTCGGTAAAGGACACTGGACACGGACAGTCTTATTCAATCGAGAAGGCAAGAAGATGTATCTTACCGTCGGCTCCGGGTCTAATGTTGACCCAGGCGAAGATCCGCATCGTGCCGCTATCAATCGTTACCACCCAGATGGGACTGGGCATGAGATCTTTGCGTCCGGAGTTCGCAATGTGATCGGACTTCGTTGGTATCCCGGCACCGATGCGCTTTGGGCGGCGGTCCAGGAACGTGATGGTCTGGGAGACGACTTGGTCCCGGATTATTTCACGACGATTCGTCAGGGAGGATTCTATGGGTGGCCTTATGCTTATATCGGCTGCAACGAGGATCCCCGCAACAAGGGTCAGCGGCCCGATCTGGTAAAGAGGACGCTTGCGCCCGATGTCCTGCTAGGAGCGCATGTGGCCGTTTTGGACGCGCTCTTTTACACCGGGAAACAATTTCCTCAAACGTACCAAGGCGGAGCATTCCTGGCGTTTCACGGCTCTTGGAATCGATCCCGCCGCGTCGGTTACTCGGTTGCCTTTGTTCCCTTTAAAAATGGTCAACCGATCAGTGGTCCTCAGGAATTTCTCACGGGCTTTATGCTTGATCCTGATAAGCGCGAAGTCTGGGGACGTCCGGTCGGTTTGTTTCAATTGCCCGATGGATCTCTTTTGGTATCCGATGATGGCGGCAACAAAATCTGGCGGATATCTTACAAAGGATAATCTTGCAGATTTGCATGGCAGATAGCCACCAAAGGCACCCATGCTTCCTTCATGCTTAATTCTCGAGCTCAGTTCTCAGGTCAATTCTGGGCCAAGCAAGTTCGCCTTATAGCTCGAGTCACGGTCCTCTTAGGGCTATTCGCCGATTTCTCACGACCTCTTCTTTCTGTTGATTCGCCGTATGAAAACCTGAGCTTTTCGCACCGCTTCCACCTTACTGAAACAAAGGCAACCTGTCAGGACTGTCACGCCAGTGTGTGGAAGAGCAGCTCTTCGCTAGACAACAACCTGCCCTCCGAGAAGAATTGTCTTCAATGTCACGACGGCGCCAAAGCCCGCAAGGAATGCACGCTTTGTCATACTGACCCCAAAACCGCACATTCCTTTCAAAGTCCTCCCAGGAATTTTCGATTCGATCACCAACTCCATGGAAACTTAGGCAATCTAGCGCCCATCATCGCCGCGGCCATTGATAGCGGCAAGTATTTGTCCCAGGCAGAGAAACTTCGGAAACGGCTCGACACCAGCAATCCTTGCGTGGCGTGCCATCGGGGATTAGATGAGACGAATTATTCTGGTCCAGCTAATTTGCCTCAGATGGCTGACTGCCTGGTATGTCATGCAGAAATCGATCCACCCTTTAGTTGCGAGTTCTGTCATACGCAAGGCGCTCAAATTAAGCCTGTCAGCCATACGCCCGATTACATCGATTTACATACCAGCAGAAAAGCGCAGCTGGACAAACAATCCTGCAAAATCTGCCATGGCACGAATTTTCGCTGCATGGGCTGTCACTGATCTTAGTCCGGCTGGGAAGGGCCGTCAATGGGAAGCTAATCTAAGGAACTCTTGAATCTTGCCTCCAATATCAAGGGCACAGAGGATCTCTCGGATGACGGCTACAGAATCGATGCCTAAATCAAAAAGTCTTTTGGTGTTTTCGGTGGTTATCCCGCCAATGGCGACCAGAGGCTTGACGACTCTCCGGCGGATCGCCGCCAACTCGTTCCATTCCACAATCGGGTCGGGATTTTCCTTGCTGGCTGTTGCGTAGATAGGGCCGATGGCGATGTAATCGGCGCTGCCTTGCTGAGCTTCCAGGGCTTGGTCAAGACTATGGGTGGAACAGCCAATGATCGTATGGGGCCCTAATATTTTCCTCGCCTCCGCCACAGGCAAGTCCTCCTGTCCTAAATGCACACCGTGTGCCCCAGAAAGCCAGGCAATATCAGCCCGGTCATTTACAATGACGGTCATTCGATAGGGCCTGGAGAATTCTAAAAGTTCCTGAGTATCCCGGAAGAATTCTCTCGAAGACACGTTCTTCTCGCGAAGCTGAATCAGCTGCACTCCAGCGCGAGACAGTTCTTCGACCACAACTTTGATGGGGCGAGGACTGATCTGCGGATCAATGATGGGGTAAATGGGTGGAATCTTGAAATTCATGGATTTAAGGCAGATATCGCTCCATGAATTTTGTGCTAAATGTTCCCGCGACAAAATCAGGATCCCGGATAATTCTTTGGTGGAGCGGAATGGTGGTTTTGATTCCTTCAATTACAAACGTCTCCAGGGCTCGCTCCATTTTCTTGATCGCTTCCGATCTGGAATTGGCGTGGGTCACCACTTTGGCAATCAAGGAGTCATAGTATGGGGAAATGGTGCATTCTGAATGGGCGGCGGTTTCAACCCTTACGCCGAGGCCTCCGGGGACATTAAAAGACGTGATTTTCCCTGGAGAAGGGACCAAGGTATGCGGGTCTTCGGCATTGATACGACATTCAATACTGTGTCCACGGGGCATCAGATGGTCTTCGAAACGGAGCTTCGCACCCGAGGCAATCATGATCTGTAACTTCACTAAGTCCGTACCAGTGACCATCTCGGTGACCGGGTGTTCGACTTGAATGCGTGTATTCACCTCCATGAAGTAAAAATTCATGTTTTCATCCACCAGGAATTCCACTGTGCCTGCATTCGAGTATCCTATGTTTGTCAGAGCCTGTTCGACCAGGAGGCCCATTTTATGACGTCTATCCTCTGACATTATGACCGAAGGAGATTCCTCCAGCAATTTCTGGTGGCGCCGCTGGATGGTGCA
>QHZP01000454.1 GCA_003224715.1 Acidobacteriota bacterium
CAAAACGAATCGCGAACTTGCTTAGCCGAGGGTCATTCCAAAAACAATTCTCACGCAAAGACGCAAGGCGCAGAAACCGCCGAGAATAAGGAACAACCACGAAAACCCACGAAAGAACCCGAAAAGGACAGGGCCGGGATCAACTATCGCATGATGACGGACTGCTGTCGATCCTCGATTCTCTAACCTCAATCCTCAGTTTTTTCCTTCTCCGCGTCTTTGCGTCTTTGCGTGAGAATGTTTTTCGTCTTCCGTGGGGTTCCAAGCCGGCTGCGACCTTGACCGAATTCTGAACTGGTTCGCCACCAACTAACCCTAGAAAGTAATCTTGGCTCCAATCTGGACATATCGCGGAGCGGTGGCGCCGCCGGAAATCATCCCAAAGTTCGTGCTGGCGATATCCGTGTCGAAGGTCCGGAAGAAATGCCAGTTCCAGAAGTTGAAAAAGTCGCCGCGGATGTGGAAGGCTACCGTTTCCGTAATGCGGAAACTCTTGGTCAGTGAGACATCCTGATCGTGGTAGCCCAATCCTCGCAGATCGGTGACTCTAGGCCCCACGCCGTCGTAGAAGTTGAATCGGTCCACGGGCTCGAAGGCAGAGGTTGTGAAGAGAGGCTTGTTGGGATCGAAGTTGCTCTTGTCCTGCGCAAAGGGGTTGGCCCCTGGCAGTATCGCTGGGATACAGCCCACCGAAAACTGGCCGGGGACGTTGCACTGGCTGCTGCGGAAAAAGAAGGGAGTCCCGCCCGTGGCGCGGAAAATCGTGCTGAATCTCCAACCTCCCAGCACGCCATCCACGACACCGTTCGATTTTGAGAGCCAACGCTTACCTCTGCCAAAAGGCAGGTCATAGACTAGCGACAACGCCAGAGTCTGCGGAACATCTTCGATCGAGAGGGCCTTATTGCGGCGCCTTTCAAAGGGGGAGATAACTCCGTGAGAAGAGTCATACAATAACTCGTCAGGCTGGAGGCTGTCCGCATCCGTCATGTTCTTGGCCAGGGTGTAGGATCCCAGGAACCAGAACCCATTGGAGAAGCGCTTCTCGGCTTTGAATTGGAGCGAGTGAAAGGTGGAGTTACCTGCGTTCTCCGTTAGACCTTGGAGGTTTCCGCAGTATTGGGGATAGGGCAGCAGCGCCTGAGCCACCGATGGTGCACAGCCTGTCATCTGCTCCACCCAGCCGGCGTAAGGGATCTGAACTCCATCCAGTTCAGTCTGGCCGGGCTGGAATTCATCATACAGCGCGTTGCCCATCGAGAGGAGTTTGGGGTCGAGCACGTTCAGCGGGGCCGTTCGGGAGTATAACCGCGTTCCCTTAGTTCCCACATAGGCCGCGTTGATGTAGAAATTCGTGGTGAACTCCCGCTCAATGCTCAAATTCCATTGCTGGGTATAAGGTAGCCGATTGCTATCGAACGGTCGATAGACGGAATTGAAATTGTCAAAGGACTGACCGTTGTTGTACGCAGGATCGATAATGGGTGGTTTCTGGTAATCCGTGGGCAGTCCCTGGCTCAGGATGATCGCCGGAGACAATCCCCCCAGCCCATTGCCGAAACTCTCTGACAGGTTGAATCCGGTGACTCCAATGCCACCCTGCCAGTTCGGCGTAATGGCGGCGTCGTAAAAGATCCCATAGCCTGTGCGAACGACTGTCTTGGGGTTAAGGGCGTAGGCAATTCCCACACGGGGAGAAAACCCTTTCTTAAACAGTTGTTCTGGATACCTTCTTCCAATGCTGGCATCGCCCCAGCGAGTTCCTGCAAAGGCCAGACGTCCAGGTCTTCCTCCGGCTCCAGGATTGGGATCGTAAGGGTCGAAGAAGGAGAACAGGTCATGCACCTCGTGACTGGGAGGATGCATTTCCCAGCGGATTCCTAGATTGAGACTGAGCTTCGGAGTGACCTTCCAGGTATCTCCAAAGTGAACGATGTAGTCCTGAAACCTGGCAGACGTCAGGCCGAACGGACGCCAGTCAACGCTGGCGTTATCCACCTGCTCCAGGAGAAAGCTGGCGATGGGGCTGCCGCTATTGATGTTCAGCAAGCCGGTTTGACTGCCGGCAAAACCGAATGAGCCGGCTTCACCCCTTTCAAAGACATAAGTATTGGCTGAAGTCCGGTACTCGGCGCCCATCTTGAAGGTGTGCTTCCCTTTGACCCAGGTCAGCAGGTCATTGAAGAGCAGTGCCGGCGCTGGCCACTTGTTTGTTTCTGCTGTTCCACGATTGTCATTTTTGAAGGACTGAAAACCGTCGCTGAAAGTCAACGTGGGGGGATAGGCATACCGGGAAGCTCCTGGAATTTTGGGAAACAAATCGGCATATGGGGCTGCCAGCGAGCCGCCGTTATAATAGTCGTCGTTGTAGCCGGCTGCGAAATGATTCAGCAACACCGGAGAGAAGGTGTGGTCCCAGTTCAGTCGATCGACCCAGGGCTGCTTATAAACCCGAGTCTGATTGCTGATCTCCTTTGGGAGCTCAGTCGACGTCGTTGGTCCGGCGTGGCGATGGTAGACTGTCACGAAAAGATGGTCCTTGTCTCCTAGATACTCGTCCACCCGGATGTTGAAGTGGTTTGTGTGAGAATAGAAATTAGTTGGAACATCCAGAGCTATGAAATTATTGAGCGCACCCGGGTACGAAGGTTGGGGAAGATACTTGAACCAGGCTTGGGCGAGCGAATTCTGGATGCGGTCGGGACAGATCACATTGGGAGTTCTCCCATCGCAACCCATAAACTGATCGCGCGTCACGTTATCAGCACTCAACGGCTTGGCGGGGTCTTTGGGCCTTGTGGTCGCGGGATCGTAAATGGGAATCAAATTCCCATCAGCGTCCGTCCAGTCGCGAAAGTCTCCTTGCCGTTCCTGCAGCGAGGGGATCGACAGGATATTACGGGTTGCGCCACCCTTCTGGCGGAAGCCCTCGAAGTTGAAGAAGAAGTAGGTCTTGTTCCTGGATGACCAGGCGCCTGGAAGCTTCACCGGGCCCCCAATGGAACCTCCAAAATCGTGCTCTAGATCCCGGGGTCTTTCATCCACATTCCACTGGCGGGCGTTCAGGGCGTCATTGCGGTGGTACCAGAAGCCATTGCCATGAAAATCATTGGTGCCGGCACGCGTTTCCATGACAAAAATAGATCCTCCCGTGGAACCATATTGCGGCTCATAGTTGGCAGAAATGATTTTCAGCTCGCTGACCATTTCAGGCGATTGACCGAAATCAAAGGCCGCCGAGTAAGTGCCGTTGCCCCCCGAGGGGTTGAGACCCGAGATTCCGTTCAGCAGAACCTCGCCGGCATACCTCGGCCCACCATTGATGTGAGCCCCGACCACATCCCCCGTAGGCGATGTCACACCGGGCAACAACGTAATGAATGAGGCGGCTGAACGAAGCCCGCCAGAGCCGGAAGTGATAATTAGTGGCAGCTCGTTCACCGTATCTGGAGAGATACCTGCCGACTGCTCGGCCGTCTCGTAGTTGAGGGCCGAGGCGTTCTCGATGACTTCCACGGTCTGGGTTTCAGCGCCCAACTCCAGTTTGACGTCAATCCGGGCCTTTTCATTGA
>QHZP01000002.1:0-4609 GCA_003224715.1 Acidobacteriota bacterium
TACGAATCCGTGTCTTAATGGTTCCAAGAGGTTCTTTCAAAGCTTCGGCGATCTCAGTCTGAGACATACCTTCGTAGTAGGCCATTTCGATGGCAATCTGCTGTTCCCTGGCCAGCGAAGCAAACGCTTTGCGAATGAGAATACGATTATCCAGATTCTTGTCTTGATGAATTTCTCTGTCAGGCAACTGCTCATCGAGTTCCAAAATGTCTTGGCTGGCGTGATCGTAAATTCTCCGGGACTTGCGAGATCTAACCTTGTCGATGGCTCTACTTCGCGTGATGGTGGTAAGCCAGGCGCACAGGCTCCCTCGCTTTTGGTCATAGGAGGCTGCTTCTCGCCACACCTGCAAGAAAACTTCCTGGACCACGTCCTCAGCTTCTTGTCGCTCGCTGAGCACCCTCCAGGCAAGATTCAGCACCAGTTGACAGTAACGATCGTAAAGACTGCCAAAAGCCGTCTTGTCCCGCTGCGCTACCTGGCGGATCAAATCCTGGTCCGGCATGGAAATTGTGGCATAGGGGCTGCTCATAACGATGGCAGTTTCGAGTTCAACGGAATATACACTATTTCAACTACGATGCAAATACAAAGACGCCCTGCCACCCTGCCCGCTGCTGAGGCTCATTGAGGAAGGGGGAAAAAAATTCGATTATGAGGAAGAGTGAGACCACTGTGGGGTAGATTTACTTAAAGCCGCGCATATACTTCGAGTAACGATCTCACCGTGGAAACGGCCGTTTTCAATAAAAACCTCGTTGGTCATGATGCCTGCCACAACCACACCGGCAAGATAAACTCCCGGGATATTGCTTTCAAAGGTTTCCTTGTTGTAAACCGGTTTCTGGTCGGACGAGTTGACTTGAATGCCTATGGATTTGAAAAACTCTACATCGGGTCGATAGCCGGTCAGAGCAAACACAAAATCGTTTTTCAGGTCCCACGTCCTACCGGCACCATCCTTCAAGACAATATGTCCGGAGGCAATTTCGATGACGGACGTTCCGAGAAACGCGGCAATCTCTCCATTCTTGATGCGGTTTTCAATGTCGGGTTTTATCCAGTATTTGATGCTGTCGCTTAGCTCATAACCGCGGTGAATCAGGGTCACGCGGGCGCCTGAGCGATACAAGTCCAAGGCCGCTATGGCAGCCGAGTTCTTACCGCCAATCACGGCCACATCCTGGTTGTAGTAGGGATGGGCTTCTGTGTAGTAGTGGGAAACCTTAGGCAGGTCTTCTCCCGGGATATTCAAGTAGTTGGGGATATCGTAATATCCCGTGGCCAGGACGATTTTCCTGGCTCGGTAGCAGCGAATCTCGCGATCCCTGGTCTCAGTCTTCAGGAGGAAATCTCCGTCGCTTCCGTCTACGCTTAGAACGGTTTCGTAGAGCCGAATCCTGAGTCGATAATTGTCTGCGACTCTTCGATAGTATTTCAAAGCCTCAATCCGGGTGGGTTTCTCGTAAGGAGTGACTAACGGCAGGCCACCGATTTCGAGTAGTTCGGGTGTTGTAAAAAAAGTCATCTGCACCGGGAAGTTTTGAATGGAGTTCGCGATGCAGCCTTTTTCAATTACCCAATATTCCAGTCCGCTCTTCTCTGCTTCAATCCCGCATGCCAAGCCGGTCGGGCCGGCTCCAATAATAATGGCATCTTGCACTTGATCTGTTTGGGTCATAACAGGTTCTGGAAGGTCTGCTCGTGGGTCCTTGACCTTGTTCTCTCCAAGAGGATTATCCACTATCTCGTTGTCTCAGCCAAAGGAATATTCAGGCGGCCGCGCTTGTCCCAGACCGTCTTTCCGCTAGACCCCTCGGACCTTGACTGCTCTGCCGGTTCGGGCAGATTCTTGCAGCGCATCAATATGCAGCGGCTGAAATGATCGACCTCCAAGTGATAAATCCCACCGCCATCCCTCACCTCAATGGTCTTAGGCTCACCTCTGGTTTCAACGGTAAAGGAAGCCAATTGAGCATTGGGTTTCCAAGGGGAAGGGACAAAAATACGTCCCTCAGTCCCGACGATCTCGACGCCCCAATCCAACACCGTTTGAAAACTGGAATTGAAGATCCCCACCCGATGGTTCGAAAAAATCAAAGTCCCTGCAAACGTCAGATCCACCCCGGTCGTTTTTCCTCGCGTTGCATAGCCTAAAACCGAAATGGGTTCTTCTCCCAATAGGTTTCGGATTGCGTTCACGCAATAACAGCCCACATCCATCAAGCAGCCGCCGGTGAGCTTCTCTACCAGGCGCACATTAGGAACCTCCTGGTTGAGTGGAAAACCGAAGGCGGCACGGACGATCCGAACCTCCCCGATGGTTCCCTGGGTTACCAATTCTTTGATCTTGCTGGTTTGAGGATGGAAGCGGTACATGAAAGCTTCCATCAGCAAGCGACCACTCTTCTTTGCGGCCGCAATCATCTGCTCGCATTGAGCTGTGTTATCAGCCAGAGGCTTCTCGCAAAGCACGTGCTTTCCCGCATTCAAGGCTTTGATAGTCCATTCACAATGCAGGCTGTTGGGCAAAGGGTTATAAATGACCTGAACCTCAGGATCCTCGAGTAACGCCTCATAGCTCCCATAACTCTTTTCAAAGCCATGTTCGTTGGCAAAGGTTTCCGCTTTAGCCAGTGTCCGGCTGGCTACAGCATAAGCCCTGGCAAAACGTGACTCCCGGATCGCCGGCGCCAGTGACCGGGCAATTTTGGCTGCACCCAGAATGCCCCAGTTGAGTTGCTTTGCTTCCATGATCGCTCCTTATAGACAATGGTATTCCAGTCGCTCGAGTGAAAGCCAGGCGGGCTGGCTGCCAGGACTTCGAACAGCAACTTCAAATCGTAATTCAAACAGCCCTTGTCTAACAAGTTTTGTGTCCTCTTTGCCCACGTTGCGGGGGCAAACATGCGCCTTCTTGACACCGGCAGCGGAAAAGGATTCATGACCACTT
The DNA here is from genome assembly GCA_003224715.1 of Acidobacteriota bacterium. GTDB lineage: Bacteria > Acidobacteriota > Terriglobia > Versatilivoradales > Versatilivoraceae > QHZQ01. Next base: position 2,954 of record QHZP01000002.1, read on the forward strand.
TCCGCTTCTAACAAAGGATTTTGCTGTCGAGAGGATCTGCCCCGTACGCGGCTGAGCATGCGCTACCGCGTCCAAAGCAGCGAAGACTCAGTGCGACAATTTTGAGGCCGATTACCCGTCGTTAGGTCTCTGCAGCCTCACCGGCGCCTGCGGGCCTGTCAAAGTATGGCAGCGGCACTTCCTGATCTGGCCAGTATCTATGCAGGAATAGCAGGAAGGCAGGTACCGCTACGATAAAACAGAGGGCGCCGTTCAGCTTCACACTCTCAATTGTATGAAGAAATACCACCAAAGCATTGTAAGTCGCATGGCAGGCAATCGCGACCCACAAGCTACGTGTGCGCAGATACAGGACGGCCATAACAAGCCCGAAAATAAAGGGACCAATGGGACGCGGATGAATCAGAGCAAAGGCAAGCGAACTTCCAAGCACACCAGCCTTCAAACCCCACTTCAGGGCCCACCGATGGAGAAGCAGGCCGCGGAACACTGTCTCTTCGATAGCCGGTCCATACCCCACGGTCATTAAGGTTCTCACTATTATCCAGAAATCGAGTCTGAATCCAATCCTGGAGCTGCTGCCAAGCCAGTTAGTAATGGGATTCGAGCCAAACAATAAGATTAGATAATACCTCAACCAGAGAGTAAGCCAACCCGTTCCCGCATCCAGGGCAAGGAGCGGAATCGCCAGAGTCACAAAGGCCCAGGTCGGTAGATCACGCGGCATTGGGCCAAAGAGTCGAGGGCTGTCGATGTTCCGTCTGATGCATTGCCAGCAGATCCAGCCAACAACCGCTGTGTCGATCACAACGGAAAAGAGTACACCTCCGCCCGCTGTAATAGCTCTGCCATCGGTGCTCGGTCCAGCCGAGAAAACGAACAAGATGACAGCCAAGAATAACCATATCGGCAGGCTACGCGCACGCAAGTGACTAAATGGAGAGTCTAAATTGACCACGGGCGACTTCGCGGTGTTGTTGGAATGGCCTTCCTGGTCTTGCTTCGAAGGGACGGCTAGCCCCCGTGTGGGTTCCGAAAGCGTCATCCCACGAGCTCTCACTTCGGCTTCGGCCAATTCGAGAGTCTCTTTGCGATACTCACCACAGTCGACTGTCAGCATTCTCACGAGCTGCTCTTCATTCAGGTGAGAGATCCTCTTCTTGAGTTCTTTGTCGGAGGTTGCCAAAAATAACCACGGCAGCTTGCTCGTACGGGATTGGGCAGATGGAGTGGGTAAATCAGCGTCAGGGGTATGGTTGAACTGGTTCCCTTGAACTTGGTCTGTCTGGTTCGAAATTTCTCTTGGGACCTCTGAAAGGGGAATGGTCCGAGACTTCACCTCAGCCTCGGCTAATTCCAGTGCTTCTTTGCGATACTCATCACGCTCGACTGTCAGCATTCTTACAAGCTGCTCGTCGGTTAGCTTAGAGATCGTATTCTTGAGATCCTCGTCGTCGTAATCCATGAGCCATTGCGTAATGCCAAACGTGCAGAATAGGGGGTGGTCTCCGACCGGTGATCAAGAGTTTGTGGTTTGGAGTCCCTGCTTCCTGTAGATCCACGTTGGTCGCCGCGCGGAGCGCGCCTCCCACATTCTTAAGACCTCTGCCCTTACCCCCCCTTGCTCCCTGAAGAATTTTAAGTCGGCTAGACCTG
>QHZP01000002.1:4617-19667 GCA_003224715.1 Acidobacteriota bacterium
CCGCCTTTTCATCCCGGACTGAAGCGCAGAGCGGGCAGCCCTTGTCATCCGTGAGCCTGAGGACAACTTTGATTGGCACATTCTTGGACATGGCGTTCTTAATATGCTGCCATTTCAAATGATTCAGGTGGATTTTCGCCCTTCGGAACATTTCAAAACGGTGGTCCGGGTGCATAATTCCCCAGCTTAGATAAAGGAACCTCTGCTCCGGGCGTCCTTGTGCAAATGGACCCAGGAAGTTTGGAGATCCGTCAGCTTGTTTTGCAATCCTAAATACAGGTTTGAATACCACCTGTTTTGTGTCGGCAGGAACCGCATCAATCACTTCGGAGCCCTTCTGAATCCCGAGATACACAGGCTCTTTGATTCTGTGACTTCGGTCGTCCGGATCGATGAACCGGAGGCCCGGTAGATCCGTGCAGATCACCTCTATGGCCAATTCGTCGCTGCCCACCTATGACCCTCCTTCAACTCTCGCGTTCTGAGGATGGTAGATCCTTTACGTTCGCCAGTCAAAATTCAAATGCTTCAAATAGATTCAAATTGATTCTCGGAACCAAATCAGCTAATACTACGTTTACACCTTTGGCTCGTTCTGGGCAAAACGCTAAGGAGGGCAGCTATGGGAATCAAAGATTTCCTCAAGAAGCAGTTTATTGATGTCATTCATTGGACTGAAAGTAGCGATGGGATTCTGGCGTATCGTTATCCCATGCAGGATTTCGAAATTCATTACGGCGCGCAACTGACTGTGCGTGAATCGCAAATGGCGGTCTTTGTGAATGAAGGCAAAGTGGCCGACGTCTTTCCTCCCGGACGACACACCCTGACCACACAGACCCTTCCACTCCTCACTAACCTTCAGAACTGGGATAAGATGTTTCAATCCCCCTTCAAATCAGACGTGTACTTCTTCAGCACACGATTGCAGATCAATCAGAAGTGGGGGACAGCTAACCCCATTACCATTCGCGACAAGGAATTCGGCGCAGTCAGGATGAGAGCCTTTGGTATTTATTCCTACAAGATCGTTGAGCCTAAAGCATTTTATACACAGATTAGTGGCACTCGCGAGATGTATACCGTCACTGAGTTGGAAGGCCAACTCCGCAACACCATTGTCGCCTCCATTACCGATTTGTTTGCCGAATCAGCCATCCCGTTTCTCGATATGGCCGCCAACCAGGATGAGTTGGGGAACAGGATCAAAGAAAAGATGGAGCCCGAATTTAAGCGAATTGGCCTGGCCCTGGATACCCTTCAAGTCCAGAATGTCTCCTTGCCGGATGAGTTACAAAAAATCCTCGACCAGCGTATTGGTATGGGGCTGGCGGGAGACCTGAGCCGCCTCACCCAATACCAGACTGCCCAGAGCATCCCCATTGCCGCAGCCAATGAAGGTGGCGGAGCCGGGGTTGGAGCCGGGCTAGGTGCAGGTTTGGCCATAGGGCAAACCATGGCCTCCACCATGGCCGGCTCCCTTCAGGGCGGTAAGCCACCTGCCGATCCCACCGCCGAGGTTACTTCTCTATTGGAAAAACTCCATGATTTGATGAACAAAGGGGTTTTGAGTAAGGAAGAATTTGAAGCCAAAAAGGCTGAGCTTCTTAAGAAGTTAATGTGACTTCGCAGTTCAATAAACGAAAGATGTATACGGGGATAGAGAACAGACTTTAGTTGATCTTCTTCGGTGCGTCTTCATGATTCGTGCGCGTCACCAAAAATACAACTTATTCCTCTTAAAGGGGGAGCAGGCGCTAGCCTGCGGGGGATGTCTCTGTCGCAGCCCGGATAGCATTTCCCAACCGCGACACCCCCCAGCGCCTTCGGCGCTTTCCCCCCTTGATTGGGGTGACTTTCTGGGGAGTTAGGAATTGGGCGGGATTGAGTGGCTGGTTGAAGCATTCGGATGTTCTGAAACAATTTTGCGAGACCCAAAGAAGCTGGCCGACCTTTTTGATACTATCGTGTCAGAAATGCGGCTAAAGCCGATTGGGAATCCCGTTTGGCATCAGTTTCCGGAAACAGGCGGGATCACGGGAGTTTGGCTGCTGCAAGAGTCTCACCTGGCGATTCACACTTTCCCGGAGTTTCAATCAGCGTGCCTGAATTTGTTCTGTTGCTCCAAGCGATCGTCCCTGAACTGGAAGACAAGACTACCCCACCTGTTGGGGGCCTCTGAAATCCAAGTGAGAGATTATCAGCGATTCTATAATCGAGAGAAAAAGGCAAGAACCTGAGAAGAGTGTGAATTCTACCCGGAATACTTGGGGAAGGAATTCGAATGACCCCTCACCCGCCCTTGCGAACGCTTGTCAAGCCTTCACCCTTCTCCGCGGCGGGGGCGAGGATGAAGGCTTGATGCCCAAGTTATGCAACTGGGGAAGATGTGGGTGTCGCCAAACCTTTGCCCGGCAAGCAACGGCCCCCTACCCGCCCTTGTGAATGCTTATCAAGCGTTCACCCCTCTCCCCTTGGAAGAGGGCGATTATCAAAAAAGAAATACTCTCCCCTCGCCCCCGTTGGGGGAGAGGGGGCGGGGGTGAGGGGATCGCTCCTATGGTGCATAATTTGGGTGATAAGCCTTCATGGGTGAGGGGGCGACTCCAATTCCTTTCGGTATCTGATTTTTTCACACCTTCAGAGGAAAGAGGGGAAGCCCGGTTGTCCTTCAGTGGAAAGACCTGGGCCTAATCGGCGCGCCCATTTCCGCTTGCTTTCTCCGAAACGATGCAAACAACTAATTGCCCATCCTGCGGGGCCAGGATTGTTTTCCAGTCGGCGGCCTCGATTCTGGCTATCTGTGATTACTGCAAATCTACTCTGGTCCGACGCGATCTAGATGTAGAAAACATCGGCAAGATGGCAGAATTGCAGCGGGATGGCTCGCCGCTGCAATTGCATGCCGAGGGCAGATATCGTCAGGTCCATTTTGCTGTCGTGGGGAGAATCCAGTTACGTTATGAACAAGGGTTGTGGAACGAATGGTATCTCCTTTTCGATGACATGCGGGGGGGCTGGTTGGGTGAAGCCCAGGGGACCTATGCCGTCTCCTTTTTGACGGAACTTTCGGAAAAGCCCCCGGCATTCCAGGAACTAAAGGTGGGCCAGCCGCTGACGCTCAAAGGCAAATTATTTGAAGTCAGAGATCTTCAAGCCGCCTTGTGTATCGGGGGAGAGGGAGAGCTGCCTTTTCGGGTGGGTCCGGGCTACCAGGCGCCGGTGGCCGATCTCCTGGGTAATGAAAGCACTTTTGCCACCATAGACTACAGCGAGGAAGAGCCCCTTGTCTTTATGGGTGAGTATGTAGAATTTCATCAATTGCAACTGTCAGGATTGAGAGAATTTGATGGATGGTAAATCCGAAGCGATAATTCCGCCGCCCCTTCCGACTCCAACTCAGCCACAGGTCAAAGCATTCCAGTGTCCTGGATGCGGGGGTGCCTTGACGATTCGTGGCCTGGAGCAGACAGAATCGATTGCCTGTGGGTCCTGTGGATCCATCATCGATATCACGGATGAAAATTTTAGAATCATTTCCACTTTCCAATCGAGAATTAAGCATCAAACTCTCATTCCCCTGGGATCTCGCGGCAAGCTTCGAGGTGAGACCTTTGAAGTCATTGGTTACTTGAGACGCAAGATCAACGTCGAAGGAATCGATTACGAGTGGAGTGAGTACTTGCTGTTCAATCCTTACAAGGGCTTTCGCTGGTTATCGGAATACAATGGTCACTGGAATTACATCAAGAGCACGTCCAATACACCTAAACCTCAAAGTAGCGATTCTCTTTCAACCGTTTACTACTTGGGACAGCCCTTCCCACACTTTCAAACGGCGGCGGCCCAGGTAAGCTATGTGCTAGGCGAGTTCTATTGGCGCGTCCAGGTGGGAGAGTCCAGCCAAGTTTCGGATTACATTTCACCGCCCCTCATTCTGAGCAGGGAGTGCACTGAAAAAGAAGTCGTTTGGTCGATAGGAGAATATATCGAGCCAAAGACTCTCTGGGAAGGATTCCAACTCAAGACACCTATTCCCCCTAAGATTGGCATTGCTCCTAGTCAGCCATCGCCTCTGGTAGCCCAAGCCCGGGGAATCTGGAAAATCTTGTTGATTTTTTTCCTGGTCGCCTTGTTCATTCAAGCCTTATTTCTCCTGTTCTCTGCCAACAAACTGGTTTATCAAGATCAAATGGCCTTTCATCTGGCCGACAAAGAAAAGGCGCGTGTCACAGAAGTCTTTGAGCTCACCGGCCGGCCTTCCAATGTTGTCATCAAAAGTAAAGCCACCGTCGATAATAGCTGGATCTACCTCAACCTGGCCCTGATCAATGAAGAGACCGGTAACGCTTATGATTTCGGCCGGGAAATTAGCTATTATCACGGCTACGACGGCGGGGAATCCTGGTCCGAGGGAGGGACTTCCGACGAGGCTGTCTTGTCCTCGGTCCCCCCTGGCCGTTATTATTTGCGCATCGAGCCAGATGCGGCTGCCTCTAGCATTAATTACTCAATCCAGGTTTACCGTGATGTTCCAAGTTGGTCTTTTTTCTTCATGGCTATGGGCGGACTGGCGGTCTATCCGCTCTTTTACTGGTGGCGCCGTCGCACTTTTGAGTATTACCGTTGGTCGGAAAGCGATCATCCGATGAAAGCATTGTCATCCTTTGTCTCGAAGGCGGATGAGGATGATTGAGGAACAAAGCAATAAGAACATCTCTGAAGAAGAAGCCGACCAGCTGGGTTCAAAGGAATTCATATGTCTAAATTATTCTTAGTCTACGGGGCCTTAATCTTGGGATTGTTCGCCTTTGCAGATTATCGCGGCTTGAGTTTGACAGGCTATGATGAAGTAAAAAATGTACCGAAATCCATCAGGAACAATCCCGGGGCCTATCGCAGCATGTACCAGCGTTACTATCATAAATAATTCGACGCAAGACCTTTGCCGGGCGTCATCCCTTTCCAACTTTCAACTTCCAACCGAGAGGAGTCCACCATGGCCGGAATGATTAACCTGGGTTTTGTGATCAATTCATTGCTCTTTTCCTTTCTGGGAATTTTCGTGTTCTGGGTAGCTTTTCTGATTATCGATAAGCTCACGCCCTATCATCTTTGGAAGGAAATTATTGAAGAAAAGAATGTCGCGTTGGCTATCGTGGTCGGGGCGATGTCGCTGGGGATTTGCATCATCGTCGCTGCCGCCATTCATGCCTGAAACCAGCGACAAGTGGGCGAGTGAGAAGACTCTCAAAAGAATTCTCACTCTATCAGGTATCACGAATCACGTATCGCTCATCACTCTCCGATGACCTACGCCTTACTTATTTCCGTTTTTGTTATTGCCACTTGTGGGCTGGTCTATGAGTTGATCGCAGGCACACTGGCCAGCTATCTGCTCGGGGACTCAGTCACCCAGTTTTCCACGATCATCGGAACCTACCTCTTTTCTATGGGAATGGGTTCCTACCTTTCCCGTCACATCGGCAAAGGACTGATCGGAAAGTTTATCCAGATCGAACTGTTTGTCGGCATCCTGGGCGGATCATCAGCCTCTGTTTTATTCCTGGTCTTTTCTTATCTAGGCACGTTCAAGTTAATACTTTATTTTCTAGTAGTCCTCGTTGGCATTCTCGTAGGTCTGGAAATTCCGCTGCTCTTGCGGATTCTCAAGGCGCGCCTTCAATTCAAGGACCTGGTCTCACAAGTTTTGACCTTTGATTATTTGGGAGCTCTGGTGGCCTCCCTGCTTTTTCCGGTCTTCCTGGCCCCAAAGCTGGGCCTGGTGCGAACCTGCTTTCTCTTTGGCCTCATTAACGCTTTGGTGGCTGCATGGACAGCCTGGCTGTTTCGCGAACAATTGCCCCAAGTCAAATGGATACGCGCTGAGTGTGGTGCCGTTACTCTGCTGCTTCTCCTCGGTTTCGTCTATGCCAATCAGATCACCGCGCTGGCCGAGGAGAGTCTCTATTCTGACGAGATTGTTTTTGCCAAGTCGTCGCCATACCAAAGAATTGTCCTCACCCGCTGGAAGGACGACTTACGACTTTTCTTAAACGGACACCTGCAATTTAGCTCTCGCGACGAATACCGCTACCATGAAGCGCTGGTGCACCCCGGATTACAGTCAATAGCCAATCCACGCACCGTTCTGGTCCTGGGCGGTGGGGATGGGTTGGCCGTCCGCGAGATATTGAAGCATCCCTCAATTGAGGCTGTAACCCTGGTCGATTTAGATCCGGAGGTGACCGGTCTATTTCGAAGCAACCCCATCCTTCGACAGCTTAACCAAGACTCTCTGAATTCTTCCAAGACGAAGATTATCAATGCCGACGCTTTCGTCTGGCTGGAGCAGAATCCAGCTTGCTATGATTTTGTGGTCGTGGATTTCCCTGATCCTACCAATCACTCTCTAGGAAAACTCTACACCACTGCTTTTTACCGGCTCCTGCACAAGCATCTCGCGGAGAATGGCGCCGCCGTTATCCAAAGCACGTCTCCACTTTTCGCCCGGCAATCCTTCTGGTGTATTGTCAGAACCTTGGAGAGCGTTGGTCTGCGCGCGACCCCGTACCACACCTACGTTCCCTCTTTCGGGGAATGGGGCTTTGTGATTGCCTCCAAACAGACGTATATTCCTCCCGGCAGCTATCTTGAAAATCTCAAATTCTTAACAGCGGATACTGCTGCCGGTCTCTTTCACTTCCCCAAAGACATGCATCCTGTGGATGTCGAAATCAATCGATTGAATAATCAAGTGCTGGTGCAGTATTACGAATCCGAATGGCGCCAGGTCACACAATGAGAGGAGAAGATGAAGCGGGGCGGAAACCCTAAGCTGCCAAGAAGCACAACCGGAGGCGCGCAACGCAAAGGCATATCGATGCATTATTTACGTTTCACGTTTCACGTTTCACGTTTTACGTATCACGTATCACCAATCACCTTTCACACCAATTACGGGGTTTTAGTGTCTCCGTGGCCTTGACTCTTCGTTCGTGATTCATGAACCGTCGGCAGTTCCTTCTTACCTCTGCTGGTCTTGTTTGTGTGGGGGAAATTTGTTCGTGCATTTCTCACCGGCACGAAGCACCATTTTCGGGTTCAATTCTAGGCGCTTCCCACAATATCGGCCATCTCCTCAGAGAGGGCAAGGTTCCAGCTGCCACTCAGGAGCGAAAGGTACCTGTGGTCATTGTGGGAGGAGGCATATCCGGCCTTTCGGCAGGGTGGAAGTTGGACAAAGCCGGATTCGGCGAATTTGAAATTCTCGAGTTGGAAAGTGAGATTGGCGGCAATTCTCGCTTTGGTGAAAATCAAGTCTCCCCTTACCCCTGGGGCGCGCATTACGTTCCCATCCCCACCAAGGAATCTCGAGCCGTCAGAGAGCTTTTTGAAGAGCTGGGCGTGATTCAAGGTTACACCTCGTCAGGTCAACCAATCTTTGAGGAAAAATATCTGTGTTCCTCTCCCCAAGAACGGCTTTACATTCACGGAAGATGGCAGGAAGGATTACTCCCCTTGGTTGGGGTCACTCAAAGGGATCTGGATCAATATGAACGGTTCAGAGCCCTGGTCGCTCATTACAAAGGGCACAGAGGTCGAGACGGAAGGAAGGCCTTTTGTATTCCCATGGAACTCAGTTCGCAGGACAAGGAGCTCGTGGCGTTGGACCAGCTTTCTTTCAGTGACTTCTTGCACAACGAGGGGTTCGATTCGGTACCGCTCAACTGGTACATGAACTATGCCTGTCGTGACGACTACGGATGCACGATGGCGGATGTTTCGGCTTGGGCTGGCATGCACTATTTTGCCAGTCGCGACGGGGGAGCCGGCGAATTGGAAGACTCCACCGTTCTTACCTGGCCTGAGGGCAATGGTTGGATCGTCAAGCAGCTTAGAAAAAAACTCCAGTCTCACGTCACCACAGACGCGCTGGTATTTCTTATCGATTGTGCTCCACAAAGAGTAACGGTCGATATTTACCATCCCAAGGAAAATGTCTCGACTCGGATCGTCGCTCGGGATGTCATTTTCGCCTGTCCCAAACATTTGGTGAAATACATCATCACTGCAGCCAGAAGCTCGTCAACTCAATATTTAAACGAATTTCAATATGCTCCCTGGTTAGTGGCTAATTTAACTTTGAAATCCTTTCCCGTCGCAAGAACCGGTACGCCCATTGCCTGGGATAATGTCATTTATGATAGCGAGTCGTTGGGTTATGTTGTGGCCACGCATCAAAGTTTGCGGACTCATTTGCCTCAGACCGTATTTACCTATTATTACCCGTTGACCGGCACCTCACCCACCGAGGAACGCAATCGATTACTGCAAACCACTTGGCAGACCTGGGCCGATTTCATTTTGAAAGATCTATCCAAACCACACCCAGAGATTTTCGCATTGGTCAGCCATCTGGATGTCTTTCGCTGGGGTCACGCCATGGTTCGGCCGCGACCGGGATTTGTTTGGGGCCGAGCTCGTCGCAAAGCCGCAGAGAATCTCGACCACCTCTATTTTGCGCACTCTGATTTGAGTGGCTTTTCCATATTTGAAGAAGCCCAGTATCGCGGGGTTCTGGCAGCAGAACACATTCTTGGCAAGTATCGCATTCCGTTCTCCTCTTCCTTATGACAATTCACGGGGCACCGCGAGAGTCAAGTCCTTCTGGGTTTGTTTCGCTTCCTGACGGTTGCGACGCAGTCTCACGTCTTATCCAGACCAAATCAAAATGGCTGGTATCAACAAGGTTTGATCTGGGCTTCTTCATTGCCCCAGGCTTCATTTCAATCCTGATCCTCCTTTTGTCTCCGTCTCATCTGCTGCAGGCCGAGAATCTCCCCGTTTGGAGTTGGATCCTCTTTGTCATAATGATCGATGTGGCTCATGTTTACGCCTCACTTTATCGAACCTACTTTGATGGGAATGAATTTCGCCGGAGAAAGACGCTCTACTTGAGCGTGCCGGCGTCAGCCTTCCTGTTGGGTGTGGTCTTGTATACCTGGGAGCCCCTGTATTTTTGGAGAGCCCTGGCTTATGCTGCAGTAATTCATTTCGTCAGGCAGCAATACGGTTTTATGGCGCTCTATAAGTATCGTATGGATGAGCGTTCTCGGTTCGAACGAATGATCGATAAATGGCTGCTTTACCTGAGCACATTCTATCCCCTGGCCTATTGGCATACTCATTTGCCGAGAAAGTTTGTCTGGTTTGTAGAAGGTGATTTTCTTTCGGTCTCAGCCCTTCGCTTGTCCCGTGGGGTTGGGGTTATTTATCTGGCACTAGTTGTACTCTACGTCTTCAAAGAAATGTTACGAGTCCTTCGAGGCCATCCGCTTAATCCCGGCAAAAATCTGGTTTTATTGACTACAGCTCTTACCTGGTACGTTGGTATTGTCTATTACAACTCCGATTACTCCTTCACCGTTACCAATGTTGTTTCACATGGCGTCCCTTACTTCGGCCTCGTCTGGATCTACTGCCGACGCGAATGGGGTTCGCCAAGAAGAAACTCCTGGTTGCACCCAATCTCTCAACCCAAATGGATTGGGGCATTCATGGGAATCCTGATCTTCCTGGCATTTTTTGAAGAATGGATCTGGGATGTGTTCGTTTGGAGAGAGCATTCCACGGTATTTGGAGTCTGGAATCGGTTTGTTTCATTGGAAGCTTCGGCGGGGCTTTCCCTGCTGGTGCCATTGCTGGCCGTGCCCCAAGCCACTCATTACGTTTTGGACGCCTTCATCTGGAAACTGAATTCGAACAACCCAGATCTGCAAAGGTACCTTTTTCAACCTGGCCCTGATGAGTTTCTTAGGATACATTGAACTTCTACAAGGATTGACTTTCGTTACACTACCGAGAAAAAGTAATTGGGAGGCAGGATGAGGATCTATTTGTTACGTCATGGAATTGCAGAACCTCAGAGCGAGAGCAATGACTTTTCTGATGCTAACAGAGCCTTGACCCCGGCAGGCATCACCAAGTTGAAGCAAGCAGGCTTGGGACTGACGAAATTGGGTGTCAGGCTTGAACTGGTAGCGAGCAGCCCTTTGGTCCGGGCCCGGGAAACCGCTGAAAATGTCACGGCGATTCTAAAATGTAAGGAGCCCATTCAGCTCTGGGACGAGTTGGCTCCCGGCGGATCCCTCGACGGCTTGATGCAAAAGCTTCAGAGGCATCAGGACAAAGACTCTGTGCTGCTGGTTGGACACCAGCCTGATATGGGATTTCTGGCGAGTTTCCTGGTCTTTGGCAGCAATCAGATTTCTTTAGCTTTTAAGAAAGGGGCCATCTGTTGCGTTCAAGTCAACGAAGTCCCTCCCCAGTTTCCGGGGGAGTTACTCTGGATGCTCACACCCAAGATTCTGAAGAAGCTTGGCGGGAAATGAGATAGGGATAACGACAAATGAAGTGGCCGGAGGGCGCAATTCGAAGTCAAAATGCCCACTTTTTGTCGCGGCCAAGAGCAGAAAGAGCCCTTGTCAAAATGCGAAGGGCTCGAGGAATTTTTTTTCCTGCTTTGGAAACTCCAAGGAAATAAATCTCGAGAGGAGCCTCTCATGCCGCCCTCGGGCCGGCACCATCAAGGATGAAAATCATTCCCCTCCACCGGAGGGGTGCAGGGGTGGGTTGTGGCGAACCGGAGGACCCACCCCGAAGGCTAACGCCTTCTCCCCTCCCAGGAGGGGATTTTCAGAGGAGAGAACCAAGTTAGCTCCACCACGAAATCCATAGACTTGATCAGATAAATAGCTCTTCGTCCTGGTGAACTTGATCGACTTGGTTCTTTCTGCGAGCAAACAAAACTTGTAGTCCGCTGGAAACTCCGCGAATGATGGCAGAAACCTCGCGCACGGGCACTAGGATGTTCTCATCAACGATCGTGGAGGTGGCCTGCATTCTTTGGACTGCATCCGTCACCACTTCATCGACTTTGGAGATTTGAACCCGGGCCCGGTCCGTAGTGTCTTCAATCACCGCATTCACCCGTTCCACTTGGTACTTCACTGCTTCAGAGATGCTGGCGAAGTTTTCAGTGGCTCCTTGCACGTTGGAGAGGATGTCTTTGGTCTCGCCCAGAACCTGTTTAAAATCCGTGATCGTGGGTCCGACTTTTTCTTCCACATCCGTGCACAGACGCTCGACGCCAAAGGCCAACTTTCTCATGGAGAAGAAGAGGCCGGCCAGCACGCCCACTTGAACAATAATGAAAATTGACGTCAGAATAATGAAAACAACAACCAAATTCTCCACATTGTTCTCCACTAGTTTGAGGAAGTCCACGGATGCACCGTAAAAGGGCGTGATTGAAAGTTTGAGTCAGTCTGAGCAGACACTCCAGTTCATCGTTCAGGGCTGACAGGCCGCTTTCTACGCCCTGCAATTTTGGATGAGCCCAGTAATGAACCCTGCTTGCAAAAAGAAGCAGAGGAGAAAAACAGAGATGAAAACTAGTCAGCGGTGACCTGACTCTTGGCCTTTTCTTCCCGGTAGGCTTGTTTCCCAGCCTCGATCGCCGCCGAAAATTGTCCCTTTTGGCTGGCTACCACTTCTTTACTTTTATCAATATAAGTGGAGACCCTGTCGGAGACATTCCGGCTGGCAGAAGATACTCGGTCCCTGCCTTCATTGGCCTTTTGAGCAATTAATTCTCGCGTCTCTCGTCCGGAGCGAGGCGCAAATAACAATGCCACGATGGCACCAATTCCTCCTCCCACCAGGAAATAGCCCAGTTTCGAACCATGGTCGTTACCTTCACTCATTCCTCTCACCTCCTCGATTTGATGACTGCTCCCAAGACGATACTACCATATCAGTCAGAACACCACAAAAAGATAGACGTAGTTATCTGCTCTCTAACGTCATGAGTCGGACAAGAGAAGGAACCAAGCTAAGCCCTGAGTCATAATTTGGGTTATGAGACCCCGTCAGGTTTTAGGATGGAAATATTCGTAAACGCGTTTTGCCAGCCGCGGCGCGATTTCCTTAGAAAGATCTTTCAAGGAGGTTTGCTCAATTTCTCTGGCACTTCCAAACTTTCTCAATAAGAGTTTGCTGGTTTTCTCGCTAATCACGGGAATAGTGAAAAGCACGGAAGTCAGAGTTCTTTTGCCACGTCGCTGCCGGTGAAAGGTAATAGCAAAGCGATGAGTCTCATCGCGAATCATTTGGATGAGATGAAGAACAGGAGAATGCTTTTCCAAAATAATGGGTTCATCCTCACGCCCCCGCACATAAATGATTTCTTCCTTCTTAGCAATGCTGGCCAAGGCTTGGGTTGGCAAGTCCACCTCATCGAGGGCTTGCGCGGCGGCATGCAGTTGACCTAGCCCGCCATCGACCAGAACCAGATCCGGCAAGGGCTTCTGTTCCTCCAACACTCGTCTGTAACGACGGGAGACCACTTCTTTCATGCTTTTAAAGTCATCCGGTCCGTCAACCGTCTTGATAATGAATTTCCGATAGTCACTTTTTTTCATTTTGCCTGCTTCCCAAACAACCATGGAGGCGACGGAATCAGTCCCTTGAATATTGGAAATATCAAAGGATTCAATCCGCCCCGGAAGATCTTCCAGACCCAAGAGGCTCGCCAGATTTTCTCCCATGGCCCGGCTACTGGGATTGAGAGTTCGAAATCGCTGGTCAAATGCCAATCTGGCATTTTTCTCGACCAATTCCACAAAATCTCTTTTCTGGCCTCGCTGAGGGACCTTAATTTCCACTTTCCGCCCCCTGCGTTTGGACAAGAACGTCTCCAGAATTTCCCGGTCTTCAAAGTCTTCCGGCACATAAATCTCATCGGGTGTAAACTCAGAATTGAAATAATACTGTTTCAGCAACGAAGACAAAATCTCACCGCTCGTAGTTCCTCCGGCGAGGGTCTCCCAGAAAAATTCGCGGCGATCCACAACCCGGCCATGCCGCATATGAAACAACTGCACAGCCGCCTTCTGTTCTTCCCGATAGAGACCGAAAGCATCTACATTGGTAGCCAGAGTGGAGGATATTTTCTGAGGCTCGGAAAGTTGCTCGATCGTACGGATGGTGTCGCGGAAGTGAGCCGCCAGTTCGAAGCGCTCCTCCTCAACCGCGCTGTCCATTTTTTCTGAAAGGCGTTTCACCAAGTCTGATTTCTTGCCCTCCATGAAAAGTTTGAGGTCTTGCACGCGACTGCTGTATTCCTCTTTACTGCAGAGGGAACTGACGCAAGGGCCCATGCAACGCTGGATGTGATAATCCAGACAAGGGCGAGGACGATTGCCATCAATGTCGATCGAGCAAGCACGAATTTGAAAGTAGCGATTAATGAGCTTAAAGGTTCGCGAAGCCAGATTCGCCGGGAAGTAAGGACCATAATAAAGGGCGCCGTCTTTCTTAACGCGACGGGTGACATAAATGCGCGGGAATTCTTCGTTGACGGTCAGCTTGATGTAGGGATAAGTCTTATCATCGCGCAGCAAAATGTTGTACTTGGGCTTGTATTGCTTGATGAGATTATTTTCCAGGGCCAGTGCTTCCATTTCGTTGTCCACCACAATGAATTCCACATCCGTGATCTCGGCTCGCAGTTGATCCAGTTTGAAATCGTAGCTGCGTGACTCTTGAAAATAAGTCCGCACACGATGGCGTAACGATTTGGCTTTGCCGGCGTAGATGATCTTCCCTTTGGAATCTTTGTAGAGATAAACTCCAGGCTCCACTGGGATTTGAGACAGCTTTTGTTCCAAGGTATCCATAGGATGCGTCAACGGCGTCTTTTTATTATGCCACGATCGTCGTCAGAACGGGTCAAGCGGCCAAGGGAGGGCAACACCGGTGCAGATCCAGCCTCCGTGTGTCTGAGGCTTTTGGCTCCGTCCGAAGAAAACACGGTCACAAGGAAAAGGCCGCGGAACGAAACACCGGCCCTCAAACGCCAGCCCTAATGCAATGCGTGTTACCTGCTCAACGGATCGACCTGTTCGCTCCGGTCACGACGAGGTCTGTGTCTACCGCCTTTTTTAGAATCTTAATCAAAAATCTCTCCACGTTTTTCCCACCTCTGCAGTATATATCTTATGAAAGAGTAAATTAGAACGGAGACGGCGCGGTGGCAGGGGGATCGGAAGAACTGGTCTTGACGATGACAGGCTCCAGGTCTGAGGCAGAGCAAGGGGCCGACCAACGCGAGTCTGCGCAACTGCTTAAAAAGGCCAAAGCCGGTGACGCCTCCGCTTTCAAACAGATTATTATTCAACATCAACGCCAAGTCCTCATGACCGCCCTGCGTTTGCTGGGGAGTCTCGAACTGGCCCAAGATGCCTCCCAGGAGGTTTTCCTGCGTCTTTACAAGTACCTGCACAAACACAGTGACACGCGCAAGTTTCCTCCTTGGCTGTATCGGGTCACTGTCAATGTGTGCCGCGACATAAACCGGCGTAGACAGAAGAATTCCATGCTTTCGCTGGATGAATTACAACACAACGGGTCCCTGGCAGAGGTTGCCGACTCCACCGATCTGGAGTTAACCTTGACCCGCTCCGAGCAAAGGGACATTGTGGCGAAGGCCTTGAAAACGCTTTCTGAGAAGGAGCGCGAAGCGCTGGTCTTGCGTGATATTCAAGGGCTACCTACCAAGACTGTGGCTCGCATTTTGGGCTCCTCAGAAGCGACCATACGGTCCCAGGTGAGCACGGCGCGGGTGAAAATCAAGAGATTTGCCGAGCACTTCCTCGGGAGGAAGTCATGAATTGCAGCCGTTTTCAGAAACTCATTGCTCTATTCGCCGAAGGAGACCTGGCGGGACGAAAGAGCCGACAGGTGGAAAAGCACCTGGTCACCTGCATTGCCTGTCGCCAGTTTGCCCAGGAGCTTAGCCGGAGCCAGGGCGTTTTGAAAGACCTGGGAAGCGAGTCAATCGACAACAGAGTGTTCCAGTCCATTCAGGACCGCGTTCTCGATCAGATTTCCTCACGGGAAAAGTCCGTTATCCCTACCTGGCCCCTGTTGCGATGGAACTGGCGCTGGACTCAGGTCTTGGTGTTCGGGCTCCTTATGCTGGGAGG
>QHZP01000448.1 GCA_003224715.1 Acidobacteriota bacterium
TATCTTCCCCCGCCAGCGCCCGCAGCATGATCCACGGAGTGTGACCGCCGCTGACAGCCAGGGCAAAGCGGCCACGGGCAGCGATCACTGCGCGAGCATCCGCGGCGATGGTCACCGCAGCCGCTCGCGCGACGGAATCGGCATCATTAAACACTTCGAGTTTCACGGGGCTTTCTCCAGATGAGATCAGTCTCACCCACACATCACAACCGGCCCATGCAAGACCCGCCTTGTCAGCCGGCTTGGGAGCTAACGCGGAAGTCCTCCTGGTCCGTGGCGGTCGGGTTATGCCAGCCTCCGGCGGGCGAAACTCTCTGCTCGACCTCCCTCGGACCCCAGGCACCTTTCTCGTATTCGTGGATGGGAGTGCTGGCCTTCAGCACCGGATCGACGATTCGCCACGCCTCTTCTACATAATCCTCGCGGGCAAACAGGGTGGCGTCTCCCGCCATCGCGTCGCCCAGCACGCGCTCGTACGCTTCCATCTCGTCTGGACGGGGATGACGGCTGGCCACCATCTCCACCGTCTCGCCTTTCAACACCTCGCCCGGAGCCATGACAGTCGTGCCTACGGCTATTGTCATCTCGGGACTGATCCGGAACCGCAGATGGTTCCGAGACAGAGCACTCTCCCTGATGACCGTTGGAGGCTTTCGAAACCGGCCGAGAGCCTCCGTGCAGGTTACCGGCAAGTTCTTTCCTGCACGGATGTAGAATGGCACCCCTTTCCAACGCCAGGAATCGACTTCCAGTCGCAGCGCGGCAAAGGTTTCCACCTTCGAATCGGGCCTGACTCCTTTTTCCTGGCGGTAGCCGCGGAACTGACCTCGGATGAGATGGTTCGCCTCCAGCGCTGGAATCGCTTTCAGGACCTTCACCTTCTCATCACGAATGGTTTCACTGTCGGTGCGGACCGGAGGCTCCATCGCAAGGTTGCACAGCACTTGGAAGAGATGGTTTTGAATTACGTCGCGAATGGTGCCAGTTTGATCGTAGAAAGCGCCGCGTCCTTCGACGCCGAATTCTTCCGCCATGGTGATCTGCACGCTTTCGATGTAGTTTCGATTCCAGAACGGCTCCATGAACGCATTGGCAAACCGGAAAACCACCACGTTGTTCACCGCCCGCTTGCCAAGATAGTGGTCAATGCGAAAGATTCCCGACTCGGGGAAGGCTGCATGCAGAATCCGGTTGAGCTCCTGCGCTGAGGCAAGGTCATTGCCGAAGGGCTTCTCGACAATGACACGAGCGCCCTGGGCGGACCCCGATTTCGCTAATTGTTCCACAACCGTTCCGAACAGGAGGGGCGGAATGGCCAGGTAGTGCGCCGGCCGTTGTGCCGCCTTGAGTTCTTGGCGGATCGCCTGAAAGGTAGCAGCGTCTGTGTAGTCGCCGTCCACATAACGCAGTAAGCCGCTCAGCTTGGCGAAAGCTGCCGCATCGACTCCGCCGTGTTTCTCGAGGCTGTCGTGCGCCCGCGCCCGAAGCTGTTCGAGGTTCCAACCCGCTCTGGCCACACCGATGACCGGCACGTCGAGGTGGCCACGTTTTAGCATGGCCTGCAGCGCGGGGAAAATTTTCTTATAGGCCAGATCACCCGTGACACCGAAGAAGACCAGGGCGTCGGAATGGGAATCACTCATCACAAATCTCCCTTTCTCGCACGGTTACTTACCGGCGACTTTTTCCAAGTGTCCGCCGAAGCCGTAGCGCATGGCTGACAGCAGTCGGTCCTGATAATCGGCCTCACCGCGCGAGGTGAAGCGCTGGTAAAGCGCGGCGGAGAGAACGGGTACCGGCACGGCCTCGTCGATCGCCGCCTTGATCGTCCACCGGCCCTCGCCGGAGTCCGAAACGCGCCCAGTGAACTGGGAGAGAGTGGGATCCTTCACCAAAACGGCCGCCGTCAGGTCCAGCAACCACGACGCGATCACGCTGCCCCGCCGCCATACCTCCGCGATGTCACGCAAATCGAGATCATACTGGTAATGCTCGGGGTCACGCAGTGGCGTTGTCTCGGCGTCGATGGCGTGCTGCTCTTTGCCCACGTTGGCGTCGCGCAGGATGCCGAGCCCCTCAGCGTAGGCGGCCATGAGGCCGTACTCGATGCCGTTGTGGACCATCTTGACAAAATGGCCGGCGCCGTTGGGACCGCAGTGCAGATAACCTTGTTCGGCCGTGCCGTCAAGCCTCTCTCGTCCCGGCGTGCGCGGTACGTCACCCGCGCCCGGCGCCAGCGTCGAGAAGATGGGATCGAGGCGCTTGACCACGTCCTTTTCGCCGCCTATCATCATACAGTAACCGCGTTCCAGGCCCCACACGCCACCGCTCGTCCCCACGTCCACATAGTGGATGCGCCTCGCTGCGAGCTCCTTGGCGCGCCGGATGTCATCCACGTAATAGGAATTGCCGCCGTCGATGAGAATGTCTTCCGCCTCAAGATGGGGCAGGAGGTCGGTGATGGTTTTGTCCACGACGGCCGCCGGGACCATTAACCATACCGTCCGCGGCTTCTCGAGCTTCGTCATGAAATCAGGCAGTGAAGAGCTTCCTGCCGCCTTCTCCTGGACTAACTCGTTTACTGCCTTCGGCGACATGTCGAAGACTACGCACCGGTGCCCTCCTTTGAGGAGCCGCCGCACCATGTTTGCCCCCATCCTTCCCAGACCAATCATTCCAAGTTGCATAAATCACTCCTTTTGATATCGTCACTCGATTCGTTGAGGTTGTTTCCACAACTGCTTGATGCTGGTTCGCAGCCGGTCCATGGCTGCAGCCACTTCTTTGCCCTCACTAAAAATCGCTGTTCCGGCCACCAGAACGTTGGCTCCGGCGGCAACCGCTAACGGAGCAGTTTCAGCTATCGATGCCCCCGTCCACCTCCAGATCGCTCCCGGGCTTAATTTGCTCGATCATGTGACGGACACGCCGGATCTTTTGCAGGGTCGTAGGGAGGAAATGCTGATGCCCTAAACCAGGATTGACAGTCATAACCAAGACCTGCTCGAGGTCTTGCAAGATTTCCTCCAGCACCGCCGCCGGGGTTGCCGGGTTGATGACCACTCCAGCCCGTTTACCCAATGCCTTGATGCGTTGTACGGTGCGGTGCAGATTACCGTTGCCTTCCCAGTGGACAAGAAACAAATCCGAGCCCGCCTCGACAAACTCCTCCAAGAAAAAGTCAGGGTCCGAGATCATCAGATGAATCTCGAGGGGCAGGCACGTCACTCGCCGGAGGGACTGTACGATCGGCGCTCCCATCGAAAGGTTTGGCACGAAGTGTCCATCCATCACATCAATGTGGATGCGGTCAGCCCCGGCCTGCTCCGCCTCGGCCACCTGCTCGCCCAGGCGGGCAAAGTCCGCTGCGAGGATCGACGGAGCCAGCTTCACAAAATCGGTTTTCACTTCGCGGCCTCTCTCCTTCTCGTTCACACAGTGCTCCTCTCGACACGAGCGTTCTCAAAAATGTCCACAAACTCCCGGTAGCGGCGGGCGATCTCGGCCACAGCAGCCTCCCGCGGGATCTTCTTGGCCCGCCAGTTAACCAGCGGTTCCCAGAAGGCCGACCCACAGCGAAGCCGATGAATCCCCGCGCTCCGGCCGCCGTCATCAGCCATTCTCCTACCTTTTTGCCATCC
>QHZP01000449.1:0-506 GCA_003224715.1 Acidobacteriota bacterium
CCACCTGAAAGCCGTGATTAGTGGCGAGTGGTTAGTGGTGAGTCGAAGAACGAGACGAGTCTTGGTTTCTTCTGCCTCCGGACGTCTTCTGGACTCTCGACTCTGAACTCTCGTCTGCTTTCTCCTACTGCCTTCTGCTTCCTGCCTTGTGAATTCAGCTATCAGCAGTCAGCTATCAGCGGTCAGCAATCGCAATTCGAAATTCCCCATTCTGCGATTCGATCTTCTATCCTCGGATTTCCGTCTTCTGGCTTTCTGATCAGCGTTCTCCGTGTTCTTCCGTGTCCTATCCCCCTCTTGGAAAGGATGTCGAGGAATTTTCTTTCCCGTACCCACCCTGGCACCTCACACCTGCCACCTGAAACCTCTTCCCTTTCTCTGCGCCCTCTGCGTTCTCTGTGGTGATTTCCTCTTTCTGACTCCTGGATTCTGACCTCCAACTTCCACCTTCTTCTGCTAGTCACTGTTTCTCTGCCTACAGCCTACAGCCTACAGCCTTCAGCCTG
>QHZP01000449.1:553-4556 GCA_003224715.1 Acidobacteriota bacterium
TAGATGTCACAACCAGGTCGGGTGGGACCATCATCTCCGTCTCCAGAGGCTGGAGCTTTGTCTGAAGCCGGTTGCGCAGAAGATCCACAAAGGGGGCAACAACCATGGGCTGCACGGGAGAATTAAACTCACGGGAAAGGTTTATATAACTCAGGTCCGACAATGGGATCCGGAGATGCCAACAGTTCTCTGCATCAGAGTATCCATTTCGGTCTTCGTAGACTTCGCCGCCGAGCTGAAGTCGAACTTGGCTGAACCCGAGGGTCTTGCAATTCTCCCGAATGGCCTTCCAGAAATCACTCACGGTTCGGGCGGCGGCCAGAGACTCCTCAAATTCACGCAGCATCAACTGACCGCTCAGCATGCGCCGGAAAGCGCCGCCCACCAGCAAACGCCTGGCTACCCCAAACTCCACGTAACCCAAATGTTGGACGCCCAGCCAGGTCGCACCGCAGAACAGCAGGATGACCATTCCCTGGAACTGGTTGCGAAGCAAGCCTTGCAGCAGGGAGAAGATAGCACCGAGAGCACAGACCGCGTAGAGGACCAGGACCACCCGGCGCGGGGTAAGCCCGAGATCCAGCAGCCGATGATGGATGTGCCCGCGGTCGGCCGTAAACAGAGGCTGATGGCGCAGGAAGCGGCGGACTAGCGAGAGGCAGACATCCAGGAGGGGAATGGCCAGCGTCATCAGGGGCGCCGTCATCCCCAGAAAGGTAGCCGACTTCTGGCTCCAGATCACACCGAAACAACCGAGCAGGAATCCGATCAACAGGCTGCCGGAATCCCCCAGGAAGATGGAGGCTGGGTTGAAGTTGTAGCGCAGAAATCCGAGCAGAGCGCCGGCCAGGGGAAGAGTCGCCAGGGCCAGCGGGACGTTATTCTGCAGCAAGGCCGCCACGAAGGTGGTGAGAGTGGCAAACAGTCCCAGGCCGGAGGCCAGGCCGTCTACACCGTCGATCAGGTTAAAGGCGTTCATACAGGCCACCAGCCACAAGATGGTCAGCGGCAGCGTCCACCAGCCACTGTCTGTGGGATGTCCCGCCACCATCAAGACGCGGACACCCGCCCAATAGGCCAGCGAGGCGGCGCCAATCTGGCCTGCCAGTTTCTGCCAGGGTCTCAACCCCATCAAGTCATCCAGCAACCCCGTGACGAAGACCAGACCAGCGGCAGGCACCAACAAGAGGATCTGCGGAAGATATCGTCCTATGAGATCTCCCCCATTCAGAGGCATCAGAAGCAGCAAGCCGAAGGAGGCAAGGTAGGAAATGGCAATAGGAACGCCGCCCCCTCGGGGAACCGGGTCCTGATGCAGCTTGCGCCCGCCGTCGGGCCGGTCCACCAGGCCCAAGCGACGAAAGGCATCACGACAGAGCGGGGTCAGGACCAGAGAGAAGAAAAAGGAAACGAAAGCTAATGCGGGAAGAGAGTACATTTAGAAGCAGTGGTTAGGAAAACCGTGGTTAGTGGTTGGTGGTTAGTGGTTAGTGGTCAGAAGGTGAAAAACAGGTTCTAGGTGCCAGGTTTTAGGTGTCGGCAGTCCGAAGTCCGTGTCAGCAGTCCGAAGTCCGAGGTCCGAAGTCCGGAGTCGAAAGAATTTCGAATTTCGGATTGCGGATTTTGGATTTGGAAAAGAAAAGACAGCGTTAGGTGGTTGATAGCTGACAGCTGATGGCTGCTTAGCTAAAGAGACTCGAGTGGCGAGAGATTTCTGCCTACTGCTTTCTGCTTACGGCTTACTGCTTTCTGTCCTGTGAATTCAGCCTTCAGCTATCAGCCGTCAGCCACCTGAAACCTGACACCTAGCACCTCACACCTGACATCATTCGCGTTCATCCGCGGCCGGCGTTCTCTGTGTCCTGCCTTCTGTCTTCTGTCTCCGTTTCACGCATTCCGGCTTTAGATTTTGATTGTTTAGCTGTAATCTAGCAGGTTACAATTCGAACAAATGATTAAGACATTTCGCCACAAGGGCCTGAGGCTCCTGTACGAGACTGGAAACTGGCGGGGTGTCCAACCAAATTTAGCAGACCGGATTGTTCGGCGGCTTGACGCTATAGCAGCAGCCATGACGATTCAAGACCTGGCACTGTCCGGCTTTGATCTCCATGAATTAAAGGGCAAGCGGAAAGGTACATGGAGCATTAAGGTTAGCGGTAACTGGAGAATAACTTTCGGTTTTGCAAACGGTGAAGCTTTTGATTTAAATCTTGAAGATTACCATTAGAAAGGAAAGTCAATGTCTCATCCAAAAAGAAGGCCCACACATCCGGGTGCCATCTTACGTGAAGACATACTGCCTGCGGCCGGAATCAGTCAAACCAAGTTAGCGGAAATGTTAGGGAGGTCACGTCGTTCAATAAGTCTGCTGATTCACGAGCAGAAGCCCGTCAGCACGGATATGGCTCATCGGCTAGCTCGGGTTTTCAATACGACACCTCAATTTTGGCTGAACCTTCAGCAGAATGTCGATCTTTGGGACACCTTCGAACGCAATCAAGCCGAATATCAGAAGCTTAAGCGTTTACTGGCTTCGTGAAAGCAAAACAGTGGCGAGAGATTAGAAAACAGTGGCGAGTGGTTAGTGGCGAGTGATGAAGACAGGTGCCAGGTGTTAGGTGTCAGGTGCTAGGGGAGGCGTAATACGTGATGCGTCTTCTGGGCTCCTGACTTCTGGATTCTGACTTCTGACTTCTATCCTCCATCCTCTATCTTCTATCCTCGGATTCCCCTCTCCTGACACCTGGCACCTGAAACCTGTGTTTCACCTGTCTGCTGTGCCTTCTTTTCCAAATTCGAAATTCGCAATTCGAAATTCCTCTTCTGACTTCTGTCTTGTGAATTCAGCTATCAGCAGTCAGCTATCAGCGATCAGCAATTCGATCCGACTTGTGAATTCTCTCTTCGGTTTTCTATCCTCCATCCTCTATCTTCTATCCTCGGATTTCTCGATTCAGCTAATCAGCCATCAGCCACCTAAAACCTGTCACCTCACACCTGACACCTATTCTTATTCGCGTTCATCCGCGGCGCTTTTTCTCTGCGCTCTCTGTGTTCTCTGTGGTGAATTCTGTCTCCAAGGTTTGCCTACACCATTGCTGCCGAGGCTCTGGTTTGTGGAGACGGCAAGCGCCCGGCTTTATTCAGCTCAGCCGCAATCCACTGATAGGTTTTGGTGAGACCCTCCTCCAGGGTGGTCTTCGGCTCCCATTTGAGCACCTGCCGCAACCGGTTATTGTCGCTGTTGCGACCCCTGACACCCTGGGGCTTACTTAAATCATGTTTGGTGTAAATAGATTTCTGGGCGATTCCAGCCACCAGGCCCACCAGTTCATTGATTGAAATCAGGCGATCCGTTCCCAGGTTCAAAGGCTCCGGATAATCGGACCTCATCAGGCGGTGAAGGCCTTCGACGCAGTCAGCGATATAACAATAGGAGCGGGTTTGCTTACCGTCACCCCAAACCTCAATCGCGTCTCCATCGTTTGCCAGCGCCACTTTTCGGCAGATGGCTGCGGGCGATTTTTCCCGACCTCCATCATAAGTTCCCAGGGGTCCATAGATGTTATGAAAGCGCACGATTCTTGTTGGCAGACCGAAATCCTCGGAGTAGTGCCGGCAAACACGTTCGGTATAGAGCTTTTCCCAGCCATAGCCATCTTCGGGATCGGCGGGATACGCATCCTGTTCAGTTAACGGAGTGACTTCAGGCGTTGTCTGTAAATACATTGGGTAGATGCAGGCGCTCGACGTATACAAGAACCTTTTGACTGCATTGGCTCTTGCCGCTTCCAGCGTATGAAGGCTGATCAAAGTATTGTCACGAACGATCTCGGCCTTGTGAGTTTCTATGAAGCCAATGCCTCCCATATTAGCGGCGAGAGCATACACTTCATCAACTCCTCGTGTGGCTTCGAGGCAGCTTTGCCAGTGGCGGAGATTCAATTCCAGGAATTCATGAGCTGAACTAGGTTCATACTCTGGTTCTTTGATGTCTACT
>QHZP01000449.1:4576-5082 GCA_003224715.1 Acidobacteriota bacterium
TTTCGTCAGATGATGACCAATAAAACCACCTGCGCCTGTCACTAGAACTTTGACCTTATTGTTCATGAATTACCTCCGATGGAATTGAGCTTGCCAACCATAAAGACAGGAGACAGAATTCAGGAGTCAGAAGCCAGAAGTGATGGAGCGATTAGCAGACTCCGTCTCCTGGCCCTGGCACCTGGCTAGAGCCCACGATAAACGCAACTGCGTGTTTATCGTGGCTACCCAGGCCGATTGCGTCTTAGCTCGCTAGCGAAAAATTTGGTTTTGCGGCGGGCACACATCGCAATCCTCGATCCTCTATCCTCTATATTCTGGATCCTGTCTCCTGACTCCTGACTCCTGACTCCTGTCTCCTGACTTCTGACTTCTGACTCCTGTCTTCTGTCTTCTCCAGCAGCTCCACCATCCGTGTCGAAAGGACCTCTTTGGAAAAGCGCGCCGCAGGACTGCGGGCCTCCAAACTACGGAGGGAAACAGATCGCGAACTCGCCAGGATATGG
>QHZP01000003.1:0-1858 GCA_003224715.1 Acidobacteriota bacterium
TCAGTTTTTTCATCCTCAATATACTTTTGATATTTAAAACTTGACAAGGCGCCCGGGTGATGACGCCATTGGACGTAGGAGTTAGGCCCTGTCGACGGGCGTTTCCGCTCTCCATTTACTGCCTCCGTCCATCTCTTTTGTGAGTGGCACAACAATTGACTGAGGGTCGTCGACCGCAAGATGCTTATCCTCTTCAGGAGGCGGGCGTAGGGGAAAAGGTTGAACCCACCGAGCCTTCAGTTCAAGCTATTTCGAAGAAAGGCGGGCTGCATGAATTTTAAGATGTGTTTGCTTGCAGTGATGATGACGCAACTGCTCAGTAGCAGAATCATTCTCCTGCCTCTAATAATCAAAAACGATGAAAGCAACACCACTCTGCTTCGTGGCGAAGTCATCGATAGCGAAACCGGAAGAGCGATACGCTGTCGAGTGTATATCCAGGGTGAAAACGGCAACTGGTTCTTCCCGAAATCGGAGGCGCCGGCAGGCTGGGCAATTCCTTATCGAAAACAGAATCCGGGCCGGTCGACTTCCGTTGAGATGCACACCACACTCTCACCGCATCCCTTCGCGGTGACCGTCCCGCCGGGACGCTACAAGATCACCGTTGAGCGAGGCAAGGAATACCTTCCAGAGTCACAGCAGATCACAGTCGGCTCCGTGCCCGTCAGCCTCCAGTTCAAATTGAAGCGGTGGATCAACCTGGAATCCCTCGGCTGGTACTCGGGTGACACCCATGTCCACCGTCCTTTGGAAGAACTCCCAAATGTGATGCTGGCTGAAGATTTGAACGTGACCTTTCCTCTCGTACATTGGGTCACTCAGGCCTTTACTTCACCTCGGGTGAGCCAGCGTTCTTCCAGGGAAGTGGAAGCCAAGTTAATTTCGGTTGATTCCAGGCACGTCATCTATCCCCGCAATACCGAGTATGAGATCTTCACGGTTGGGCAGAAGAACCATACCCTGGGCGCTTTTTTTGCCCTCAATCACAAGACCGCTTTCGATATGGGTGTGCCACCAGTTCGACCCATTGCCCAGCGGGCACACCAGGAAGGTGGTCTTATTGAACTGGACAAACACAATTGGCCATGGTCGATGATGCTCATTCCGATCATGAAGGTGGACCTTTATGAACTGGCCAACAACCATATGTGGCGGACTGAGTTCGCATACCAGGAATTTGGTGAGAAGGAGCCGAATTACCTCAAAGTCGAACGCGACAAACAAGGCTGGACCGAAATGGGTTGGATCCACTACGGGTTCAGCAACTACTACGCTTTGCTGAACTGCGGCTTTCGTCTGCGGCCCACCGCTGGCACCGCCTCCGGTGTCCACCCGGTTCCGTTGGGTTTTGGGCGCGTGTATGTCCATCTGCCGGGCGGTTTCAGCTACGCGGCTTGGGTTCGTGGTCTCAACCAGGGGAGAAGCTTCGTCACTACGGGTCCCATGCTCTTTGTGCGTGTCAATGCTCAGGACCCCGGCCACGTTTTTAAACAGAGTAAACCAGAGCTGGAAGACTACTATGTTCAAGGTTCGGCCATGAGTTATCACCCGCTGCAAACAATCGAGATTATCGTTAACGGCGAAGTTGTGAAGAAAGTGAATCCTGAAAACAGGCTGATCAAGCCAAATACGTATGAGACTACGATTAAAGAAACATTCAGGATTGACTCTTCTTCCTGGATAGCCGTTCGTTGTTTCGAAGACCGTCCCGACAAACGCGTTCGTTTTGCTCACACGGGTCCAGTCTACATTGATGTGGCTGGAAAGCGTCTACGGCCCCAACGAGCCGAAGTTGATTTTCTGATTAGACGCATGGAAGATCAAATCAAACGTAACGCCGATGTACTCCCCCCGC
>QHZP01000003.1:1876-15544 GCA_003224715.1 Acidobacteriota bacterium
CAGGACCGCGCGTTGAGTCGGAATTGATTTTCCATGGATGGGTAGCTGCGCCGTCTTTATCTGGATTCATCCTGCTGTGTGTGAAGCTTCTCCACCGCTGTGACCCCTTGTCAATTCGCGGACTCAGAGAAATTTGTTTGCATACTCCTTCCCATTACTCGTATCCTTGCTCTTACATCTGGACCTCTGATCATGAGTGAGACTGAATCAAATCTGCCGGGCCTTTCTACCAAGCTGGCAGCAATGACACGAACAACCGGAGCGGCTCAAGTGCAGGCTCACGTCGTGGTGCTGATGGTCGCTTTTAGCCTGATGAGCTACTTCGATCGGACCATCATGTCGATTGCGGCGCCCGGCATTATGAAGGAATTCTCGCTTTCGGAAACCGAGATGGGGTGGGTCTTCACAGCATTTCTGATGAGTTATGCCGCCATGAATTTACCTGGCGGCCACCTGGCAGACCGGTTTGGACCGCGTCTGGTCTTGACGTTCATGGGACTGGGCGCAGGCCTGTTCACAGGTTTGACCGCGCTGGGGGGAAGGCCCGGCCTGGGATCGTATCTTGGAATTGTACCTGCCTTTGTGGCGATCCGCTTTGCCATGGGGATCTGCACTGGACCTCTCTACCCCTCGTGCGCCAGAACCTTTGCCAACTGGATTCCTCCCTCCGGGCATGCCCGTGTCCAGGGCTTCATTGCCGCAGGAGCCGGGCTGGGTGGAGCCACCTCGCCACTGTTATTCTCCTGGATGATCAGTCGCTACGGATGGCGCATGTCGTTTAGCCTGGCAGCCATTGCAACTGCTCTCCTGGCCCTGTGGTGGCTATGGTATGTGCGAGATCACCCATCTGAGCATCCTTCAATAGGTCATAAAGACCGTCTCTCCTGGCAAAGAGCGCAGCCAAACTCCAAACGCAGAAACGAGGAGCCAACCCAGTGGCGCCAACTCTTCAGTAATCCCAGCCTCATGCTCTTGACCATTGGATATTTCGCCGTCAGCTACTTTGAGTATATTTATTTTTTTTGGATTTACTACTACCTGGGCGAGATTCGCCATCTAGGGCATCGCCAAACGGTGGCTGCTACCACGATGGTGTTCCTGACTTGGATGGTTATGTCGCCTCTCGGGGGCTGGGTTTCCGATGGTCTCGTGAAGCGCTATGGGCGAAAGACAGGGCGGCGCCTCGTTCCCATTGTGGGCTTGACTCTCGGCGCTCTCCTTCTGTGCCTAGGGATCAACATGACCGCAACACTGCCCACGGTCGCCCTGTTGTCATTGTCATTCGGATTTGCTTCCTGTTCCGACGGGCCCTACTGGGCTTGTGCAGCTGAACTGGGAGGTAAGCAAGTCGGGGCGGCCTGTGGCATCCTTAACACAGGTGGTAATCTCGGCGGGCTGGCTCCACTGGTGACACCCTTCATTGCGTCTCACAGCAGTTGGTCATGGGGACTCTACTTTGCCAGCATGATCTTGATGGGAGCAGTCCTGACCTGGTTCTTTATCGATCCCTGCAAAGTCCTTTCGGAGGCTTGATGACTTGCCAGGCACGCAGGGACATGTTGTCTCCTCCCAAAAGAGGTTGTAACTGAACGAAAATAGTCCCCCTTTGAATTTGAAGGGAAGCCGTGAAAAATTGAAATTGAGAACCACGGGGCCGCCCCCTCACCCCTGGCCCCTCTCCCCCAACGGGGAGAGGGGTGAACGCTTGATAAGCTTCACAAGCGCGCTGGGAATTTCTTCACACCTTCATGGGGGTGTAGCGGATGTCTCTGTCGCGAGCTGGACAGTGCTAACCAACAAAGACACCTCCCAGAGCTTCCGGCGCTTGCCCCCTTCAGGGAAGATTTTAGAAAGAGATCCGTATGCACACAGGTGACCTTCTGACAGAGTTATTAATGCAATGCGGCGTCACCCACGTTTTTGGGGTTCCCGGCGCCCAAACCAGTGCTCTTTTTGATGGTATCTTGAAACGCCAACCGGCTATTCGACACATTGTGATGCGCGACGAGTGCAATACCACGTTTGCTGCCGATGCCTTTGCGCGGTTGACGCACCAGGTAGGCGTTTGTGATGTCACCGTGGGGCCAGGCTGCGCCAAGTTGCCTTCAGGCTTGATGGAGGCCTATTATTCCTCAGTGCCGCTGCTCTGCATCATTAGCGAACTACCGCAGGCTTGGCGGCATCTCTATGAACGCGGAGCCGCGCTTCAAGCAATGGAGCAAGACAGGCTAGTGGCGCAGTTCTGCAAATGGGTAGCCCTGCTGCAAGCACCCGGTCAATTACCAATCCTGCTCGCCTCCTTGCTGCGACGTGCGGTGAGCGGCCGACCGGGTCCGGTCGCCCTGATCGTGCCACAGGATGTTTTTGATAACCCGGTCGATGGCAGTGCGGAGGATAAAGGGATCGAGGCAAAGTTAGGCCGCTTCCCGTTGTCACGTTCTGCTCCCGATCCAGCCGACGTCGAACGGGCCGTGCCCCTTCTGTTGGAGGCAAAGTTCCCTGTGCTGGTGGCTGGTGGTGGTGTGCACTTAGCAAGCGCAACAGCTGAGGTCCATGAAATATCGGAGCTGCTGAGCATGCCGGTGGTAACAACGTTTTCGGGCCGGGGTGCGATTGAGGATACTCATCCTCTATCTCTCGGCGTGTTGGGCAATATTGGAGTGGGAGGCGCCAGGGCAGCGGTCGAGGCAGCTGATCTGCTCCTTCTGGTCGGTTTTAAATCCGGGCAAAATTCTACGTTTACCTGGAAGCTGCCACGACCCGAGCAGCTTCTTATTCACCTCGACCTTGATCCTGCGGAAATTGGTAAAGTATTTCCTACCCAGGTTGGGTTAGTTGGAGATGCCAAGCTGGGATTGCGTGCCCTGCTTGAAGCAGTTAAGTCGGCGCTGGATCAATCCTCCGCTGGGCCTTCCCAGAACAACGAACGACTGAAAGCCATGGCCCGCTGGCGCTCGGCTTGGGAAAGCGAGACCGAAGAGTCATTGCACTCGAGCACCGTTCCTATCAAGCCTCAGCGAGTGATGCAGGAGTTGAACCAGTTGACTAACGACGACGACATTGTTTGTTGCGATGCGAGTTACGTGACAGGCTGGGGGATGCTGTTTTACCAGATACGTCGGGCCGGCAAAGTAATTCTGGCGCCGCGAGGCTCCGCCGGGTTAGGATTCGGCATCCCGGCTGCGATTGGCGCAGCCTGCGCGCGGCCTGGATCTCGAATCATTGCTCTCTGCGGAGACCACGGAGTTTCTTACTCGCTCAGCGAGTTGACAACCGCGGCCTATTATGGATTGAACATCAAAGTCATCGTCTTTAATAATCAAGGCTCGCGCTGGATTGATCACTACCATCGATTGACTTTTCAAGGTACGGGGGAGCCTTTTCGCTGGGGCAACACCGACTTTTCGAAAATCGGCCAGGGGTTTGGCTGCCTCGGCATCCGTGTGGAGCAGCCACAAGATATTTCTGCGACACTGCGTCAGGCACTGACACTGGATGGGCCGGCTGTGATCGACGTGGTCGTTTCCGGCGAGGAGACACCTATTGCAGCCTATCGCAAGGCTTTAGACGAAACACGAGCGAGTCGAACCTGATTCAGCCTTTGAGGTGGCGCATACCATCTCCCCTAGGTTTCTTTACCCCAGTCCCAACGTGCCTGTCGCCACATGGAAAGCACGTTGCCAAGGACCCGTCCATTTACTTTCCAGACATTTTCATCGCCGGTGGTGAGGGAAGCCTGGTTGGCTCTCTTCTTTTACTCTCGAGTTAGGCCTTTTCGGAGAGAGTGCTCTTGGGGGTCGTCGGTTCCTTGTCCCTGGCCATGGCATCCACCTCGTGTCCAGAGGTTAAACTTCAGACATTCACTAAAATAACTGAATCATACAAGACAAACGGGAGGGAGAACAATGTGGAACCGTCAGAATCCCAGACCCGACGGCACATAGAACAGAACCGCCGCTCGTGGTCGTGCTTCTTGCCTGCTACTCGGGGTGCCAGGATTGATCCGATGGTGTCACTGCGGTCTGAGCAACCTCTGATTGAAGAGCCCAGGCAACGCCCGCGCTCCTCAATCAGACTCGCTCCGTTTGTAAAGGAAGATGTTTCTGTACCTACCTCTGTTCCTTCTCTTGTGTCTTAGCTACTTCCTTGGAGTCCGTACCCTCCTTGGCGTGCTTTTCGGTTCCCTTGGGTTCGGCTTTGGATTCCTTTATGTCTCGTGCCGCTTCCTTCTCGGCTTTCTTGATTTCCTCTCCGGCTTTCACATTCGGGCTAAGTTCATGAATGGCTTTGCCCAGGCTCACGGACGGCTTGCCCGTCATCTTCGCCTTTAACTGGTCAAAAGGAATATCGAGATTATGCGAGACGTGGACAGCAGCCACAAACTGGCCAAGGTTCTTGAAGCCACTGGATGCATCCTGAAGATTGGTGCCAGCTGGTAGCAGCGGCTGTAGCTTTGAAGACAGCCCCTGGTTGTGTGCCAGCCGATCGCCCACCTTCCTATCATGGTTCTCAACGTCGTGGCTTTTTGTCGATTTCATGCCTTTGTCGCTGGCAGGGTTATCCATTTTCCCGTGGCTGTTTGCTGCTCCGTGGCCTCCAACACCACCGCTGTGACCATGCTGGGCCATAGCGGTTAAATCGCCGAGATATAAAATGGCGGCGAGGGTTGTGATCATCAAGGTCATACGTTTCATGGTTTTATTTCTCCTTTTAACTATTTATTGTTCCTGCAAAGGTAGAATCCTTATGGGTGGCTGCTTCCACCCTTTTGGGCCAGATATCTGAGGTTGAAGCCCACTGTGAAAGAGAATGTGTTGAGTGCATAATGAACACTACGGTTGTAGCCAAGCTCAAGATCCAGATAACGCGCGGGGTTGATGTCAAACCAGGCAGAGTAACCGTTATCGCGAGCTAAATCGGCACCGCCGATGGTGACATGAGCCGATTCGAAGGCTCCCTTATGATCGCGACTGCCTGGAACCGCGCTTTCTGTCCCAGGATTTTGTGCCTGCTGCTTGATTAGTTTGCTGTAAATCTTCTGTTGGCCGGAAGGCAAGACAGCATAAGCAGCAGCCCCCAGCCCCAAGGAACGGGAGATTTTGAAATTAGCTCCTCCCTCAAAGTGGCTGACCAAGCCCAGTGAGGTAAAAGGTCGGGTGAAAAAGTGGGTGTCAGAGACAGTATTGGCCACGCCTAGGTTGGCAAATGGGGTAATCTGGGAGAAGGTATGGTCAAAGTAGTTATTCCAGTCGAAGGTGGCTCGACCCGTGCTGAATCCTGTATCCGTGTCTCCAGTGGGTGCAGTGCCAGTGAGTGTAGAAGCAAAATTAATCGCAGGGTTGGTTACCGTCAGCCGCAAGTCAACATAGGCATTGCCAATGCCATTGTTTGAAGTGGAACCAAGTGTCTGCGAGTTTGGAGAAGACCGCACGAAATAAAAGGGGACGCCGGCGTCCACACCAAAATGTTTGTTGAAATTGTATCCGGCCGTTGTATCCATCTTCAAGACCTGGCCCAGCGTGTTTGAGCTGCCTTGGAATTTCTCATAGAATACCATCCCTCTTTCTTCTTCCCGTGAATCTTCCAATGATTGAGCGACAACTGAAGCTGTGAGTGTGAAGAGCATCATTGTGAAAAGAAAAGTACGTGCAATGGCCCGTTGGATGGTGATTTCGTAATATCCTGCTTGACTCATTCTAAAGTCTCCTTTGGTCTCGACCATTAGATACAGGCAATTGTCGAGTGCGATGAAAGTGATTTTAGTACCGTTGCCTTATCGACCATTTTGCCTATGACATTACTTATGTTGCGCAAGCAATGCCCCACCTAACTGGGTCATCTCGTTCTGGTGCTATACCCTTTGAATTGTGTAAGCT
Source organism: Acidobacteriota bacterium (assembly GCA_003224715.1). Taxonomy (GTDB): domain Bacteria; phylum Acidobacteriota; class Terriglobia; order Versatilivoradales; family Versatilivoraceae; genus QHZQ01. The sequence goes on from QHZP01000003.1 coordinate 7,753, forward strand.
GTCAGTAGGCAGGTCCAGGATTTCCTGAAGCTCGCCCAACCAACTTGTACCAATTACCTGTAATCCCGGTCTTGCGGAAAATAATCAATCCCGCACTCAGATGGGGAAATGGCGGACCCAGGAGCAGGAACTTGCCTTTGCAATGTCTTTACAATGGAGAGGTGGACTGCGGCGGGAACCAGCGCTGGATAGCGACACGACGAACGAGGTATTCTGAAATGCGCGCTGAGCCAGGCTGAACCATCGATTTTGACTTCATCACTTATTCTTTAGCACTGCTCTGGCTCGGCCTTCCAACGACTAACCGGGGAAAAGCACGAGCAAGCTGATGTCTGCGCAAACAATCGGCCGGCGCCGGAACTACGCGCAAGCGTATTTATGAAATCGAGTGCTAACTGGATTGGTAAACGGCGAGTATGTAATCTGCTCGTTCGCGCGGCCTTGAATAGACTCGGTGCTCCGGCGGAATACCTTTTTCCGAATCTGGACTACCCAGGATAAATATCATGATGCTTTCAATGTCAAAGCCCATTTGCTTGGCCTTACGAGCAGCAATTCCGTCAGCCTCCTTTTCCAATGCTCGTCTGACATCACTCAGTTTTCTGGAATCCTGTTGAGCATGTCCATACATGCGGATATCATGCTGCAGATAGGCATGGGCATACTCATGGGCTATCGCAAAAAAGATACTGCCTGGATCAGCACTCTGGAGAAACGATTTATCAATGAGAATAACCCCTGAGCTGTTCGCAGTGGCGTACTTACGGGTTTCTCCAATGAAGACAGAAAAGTCACATTGGAAGGAGAGATTCAGTTTTTGCTGAATTTCTTTTACCAGTTGTATTTGTTCCGCAGTAATAACTCCTGCCCGAGAGTCTTTCGATACTTCCAGCATGCCTACAATTGCACAGATTGTTATTGCGAAAACGTAACGCTTTTTCATGGTGGCCCAAATAAGAGCTCAACATGAGCCATGGCTTCTCACGTTTTGTCAATTTTGGAAAAACAAAATTGTAATTAGCAATGTTCTTGCCAAACCAACTGATATTAGGGAGTTGCGGATGCCTGCCCATATCCCATTAAAGGCATGGGTGTTGAACAGGCTGAAGGTGAGCTGGATCATTTGGTTTGGGCTAAAAGCAGAGAAACAACAGAACTCGCCTTCTCTTTTAAGGAAAATATTTAGACATTTGCAGTGAATCCCACGTAAAGCAACGCACTTTCAATTTGCCCGAAACGTCGCGGCTTGGTTCCGGAAGGCCTTGCGGACAAATGCCGAGTATGACAAACTGCTCAAGGCACAAGGCACTCAGCCTGGGTTCGTCACGCCGCTACTGATATTAACTCAGCCATAGAGTTACTTGGTGGCGACGAAGTTCAAACTTTGGTCAAGTTTGTTAACCTGCCCTCCCCTCACCCCCAGCCCGTCTCCCTTGGGGAGAGGGTGGTCCGCCATCCGGCGGACCGGGTGAGGGGTGAGCTGCTTCGGGAGACCTGACCCTTGGCGGTCTGAGTTTGCTCGCTACAGCCAGTTCCCTAAGGTACCGGAGGTGGAATTCTGCCAATTCAAATAGCAATTGACTTGCAAACCAGAATCAAAGAATCACGCTATTCGCTGGATGCATGGGTTCGCGAAATTGTGCAGTGGCACTTCGATCCCGCCACCGGCTGTCCTTTCTGGCTGGATTTTGCCAAAACTCTCGACTGGGATCCTCGCCGCGAGATTCGAGGTTATGAGGACCTCAACCGTTTTGGGTTTTTCCAGGATGAATGGCTGCGTGGAGGCCCGTTGCGGCGGTGGGTGCCCAAGGCCTACACGGATAGACCAATTTATGTTTTTGAGACAGGCGGAAGCACAGGCGTTCCAAAATCCCGGATCAACGTGGAGGACTTCCGACTCGACTACGAGGCATTCAGTGCCACCTTGCCCGATGAAGCCTTTCCGCCAGGCTCAGACTGGCTTTCCGTGGGTCCGACCGGCCCGCGCCGGTTGCGACTGGCCGTTGAGCATCTTGCCCAGTACCGGGGGGGAATCTGCTTCATGGTGGATCTTGATCCTCGCTGGGTCATCAAGCTGATCAAGATGAAGGAAACGGAGCTGGCCGAACAATACAAGAAGCACGTCATCGAACAGGCACTGACGCTGCTGCGCGCTCACGATAGCATTCGCTGTCTTTTCACCACCCCAAAGTTGTTAGAAGCTCTGTGCGAAAAGGTCTCGCTCAAACGGCTAGGTATCAAGGGCGTCTTCTGCGGAGGCACTGAAATGACCCCGCAGTTCTACCGCTTCGCTGTTGAAGAACTCTTGGACGGAGTCTATTTTGCCCCAACTTACGGAAACACGCTGATGGGCCTGGCAGTCCATAAACCCCTGGTGCCCGAGGACCACTTTGCCGTCATCTACTACCCGCCTTCGCCACGAGCCATGATCGAAGTGGTTGACCCGGATGAACCCGGCCGAGTAGTGAACTATGGCGAAACCGGGAGAGTCCGGCTCACGACGTTAACCCGGGAATTCTTCATGCCGCGCTTTCTGGAGCGTGATGAGGCGGAACGAGAGCCTCCCTGCCGCCCGTATCCCTGGGACGGCGTGCGGAACGTCCGCCCTTTTTCCCGTTTCCAATCGAGGGTAGTCGAAGGGGTGTACTGATTGTCGATTGTCGAGTTGCGATTTTGGATTCAGAGGAAAGATGCTTTTGGCGCTTCGAGAGCCTCGCCGTCAACTCGTGGAAATCCAGAGGCCGAACACGGCGAGGATGAGACCGACGACACTTCCAGAAACGTGAACTCGTGAGCCTGGCATACGCGGCTAACCTGGTGAGCCGGGATCAGCCCACTAGGGAAATCTATTTGAGCATCTGAGGTGGGCTTTCACACACGCGGCGGTTCATCTTGTACGTTTCAAAAATATGAGAATTCTTTATATCACGGCCGGGGCAGCCGGCATGTACTGCGGCAGCTGCTTGAGAGACAACGCTCTGGCGGCTGAATTAATTTCCCGAGGTCACGAGGTCACTTTGCTGCCCCTGTACACGCCGACGTTGACAGATGACCGCAACGTCAGCCAGCAGCGGGTCTTTTTTGGGGCAATCAGTGTCTATCTTCAGCAACACCTGGCTCTCTTTCGTAAAACGCCCTGGCTACTGGATCGGATCTGGGACTCCGCTTTTGCCTTAAGGCTGGCCTCACAACGCTCCATCCAAACCAACCCGCGCCTGCTGGGTGAGCTTACGCTTTCAATGCTGAGGGGGACGCAGGGCTTTCAAAGTAAAGAAGTCTCCAAGTTGCTTCAGTGGCTGCAAAACGGGCCACCTCCCGATATCGTAAATCTGCCTAACTCGCTGCTTATCGGGTTGGCTCAACCCATTAAGAAGACCTTGCATCGTCCGATCTTCTGTACGTTGCAAGGCGAAGACTTATTCCTGGAAGGTTTGAGGGAGCCATATCGAAGCTCGGCGTTAGAGTTGATCGGCGCCAGCCTGGAGCACGTCGACGCTTTCATAGCAGTAAGCACCTATTACGCCAAGTTCATGTCTGACTATCTTGGGATACCCCACAGCAAAATCCACGTGGTCCCGCTTGGGATTAACCTGCAGGGCTATGCGGCCAGACCAGGTTCTCGATCCAACCTTTTCACCATTGGGTACTTTGCCAGGATCACACCTGAGAAGGGGTTGCACCTCCTGTGTGCCGCCTATCGACATTTGCGCCAGCAGCGTGGTTTACCCCAAGCTCGCCTGGAAGCGGCCGGGTATCTGGGACCGGAGTACCAGGGATATTTGAGGGAGATTGAGCGGCAGATGAAAACATGGGGCCTGGCCAATGAGTTCTCCTATAGAGGCACGCTGGATCGGCAAGACAAAATCGCGTTCTTGCAGAACCTGGACGTTCTATCGGTTCCCGGCTCTTATAAAGAACCCAAGGGTCTATATGTGTTGGAAGCCATGGCGAACGGCGTGCCCGCCGTACAACCCCGCCACGGGGCCTTCCCGGAGATTTTCGAGAAAGCTCCAGGTGGAATTCTGGTTGAGCCTGACCACACCGAGAGCTTGGCGGAAGGGCTTCTCACGATTTGGCAAAATCCATCTTTGGCGGAAGAATTGAGGCGTAAAGGCGTTGAAGGTGTCCGCGAACATTTCAGCGCCGCCCGCATGGCTGATCGCGCCCTGGAAGTTTATTGCCGCCTTCTGGAAATGCCAGCCAGGCAGCCAAGCGACGCCGCGTTGGCCCGATATTCTTAGTGCTGCCGTCGCGACTAATGCAATGTATTTGAGTTGGGCTTCGAACGTTGGAGACGTTCGAAGCCGCTCAAACTTCCGGGGGACTAGAGGTCCCCAAGTTCGCCAATTGCTGGAAGTCTCAAACCTGACAAAAGAATACACCACACCGCGGGGACCACTCACGATCCTTTCCGGGATCACTTTTTCTCTGTCTCGCGGGGACGCCCTCTCGATCATGGGCCCCTCAGGCAGTGGCAAGAGCACTTTGTTGTATATCCTGGGAACTCTTGAATCTCCCACCTCCGGGATCGTCAGCCTGGATGGACAGAACCCATTTCAACTGCCTCAAAAAGAACTGGCACTCTTCAGGAACAAAACCATTGGATTTGTCTTCCAGGAGCATTGTCTCTTACCCCAATGCACCGTCCTCGAGAATGTTCTGATTCCGACGCTGGTGGCCGAGTCTGAGGACCAATACATCGAAAGAGCCCGCTCCCTGCTGGAACAGGTGCGGCTCTCGGATCGCCTGGATCACCGGCCAGCTGAGCTTTCCGGGGGAGAAAGGCAGCGGGTGGCACTTGCCCGGGCCTTGATCCGAAATCCGTTGCTGCTTCTTTGTGATGAGCCGACAGGCAATCTCGATCGTCAGTCAGCCGAAGTGGTGGCATCTCTCCTGGTCCAACTGCACCAGCGGCAGGAAACTATTTTGATTGTCGTCACACATAATCCTGCGCTGGCCGAAAAATTCCCCATACGATTTCAACTCGCGGCCGGACAAATTCGGCCCCATAATGGAGTTTCGTAGAAGACCTGAGCTGGCAGGGTTATCTAAGGCCACCGGTTCGAAATCACAATGACGTATTTGGGCGTTGTGTCTGACTTCGAATATCAGTCAGGTTCTCATTAGTCCAGCGTTTCAGCGCTGGGACTTTGAAGTAAGGTAAAACTATGCCGAATCTCGTGAGTGTGTTAGAGACTTCACTGTATGTGGAAGATCTGGACCGTTCGGTTCATTTTTATCGCACTCTATTCAATTTCGCGGAGTTAAACGCCGACACTCGATTTTGCGCCTTGAACGTGGCGGGACATCAAGTCCTTTTACTCTTCAGACGCGGTTCTTCACACCTTCCCACCCAAATACCCGGCGGCATCATCCCGCCACACGGCGGAAGCGGAAGTCTGCACTTGGCATTTTCAGTCTGCGCCTCAGATCTGCCCGATTGGGAAAAAAAATTGCGCGACCAAAACGTCTCGATTGAAAGCAGAGTCCACTGGCCGCGAGGTGGACAGAGTATTTACTTCAGAGATCCTGATGATCACCTGATCGAACTGGTGACCCCAGGTTGCTGGTTGATCTACTAGTCGGCCAAGAATGCGACCCACGACACTGCTCAAGCGTAATCTCACCTATTACTGGCGTATCCATCTGGCTGTGGTCCTGGGCGTGGCCACGGCAGTTGCCGTATTGGCGGGAGCATTGCTGGTCGGAGATTCAGTCCGTGCCAGCCTGCGAGAACTGGTCCTGGTCCGGCTGGGGAAGGCCGATCAGGTCATCACGGTCAATGGTTATTGCCGCGAACAGCTCGCCGATGAGTTGCAGTCTCAAAGTCGCTTCCGGTCTGAATTCCGCGCCATCTGCCCGATGATCGTTCTCGAAGGATTTGTCACGCACCAGGAAAGCGGACGGCGAGCCTCGGACGTCCAGGTCTACGGAGTGGACGACCGCTTCTGGAGGTTTCACGGCGGTGATCAAGCCCATGCGGGCCTGAAACAACGTGAGGTCTTAGTGAGCGCCGGTCTGGTTAGAGAACTGGCGAGCAAGGCAGGAGATTCTTTGCTGTTGCGGCTTGAGAAGCCTTCCGAAATCCCCGCTGAGTCGCTGCATGGAAGGAAAGAAGACTCGGGCCGCACCATCCGGTTGACGGTAGGTGAAGTGCTCGGCAGGCCGGGGGAATTTTCACTCCGGCCGCGCCAGGGTGATGTCCGCGCCCTCTTCGTGTCGCTGCAGCGGTTACAGAAAGAGTTGGAAAAAGAAGGCAAAGTGAATACGCTTCTGGTATCCGAACGCAATCCCAGACCCGAGGGAAGTGCTTCCAGAGAGTTCCTTGAGAAACTCATCCGTGAGACCTTTCGGCTGGAAGATTTGGGCATTAAACTCCGTATTCTGGAAAGCGGTCAATGCCTCGCGTTGGAAAGCGAAAGCGCTCTCCTTAACGAGACATTAGCAAAGACGGCCCGTGAAACGGCCGAACGCATGAGTCTGCGGGTTTCGCCTTTTCTCACTTATCTTGTCAACGTCATTCGTAGTGGCCGGGGCGAGATCCCCTACTCACTGGTGACCGCCGTGGATCCGGACACGTACCAGAAGCTACTCCGTGAGAGGCCGGGGCGGGAGAGTGGCCAAAGGCCTGGTAACGGAAACCGATTTGTTAATGCCTCCCCCTATCCCTTAGCGTCGGATTCAACTCCCCCTCCCATAGTGCTGAACGACTGGGCTGCGCATGCCCTGGGTGTGCAGCCCGGTGCAGCGGTCTCACTGGACTACTATGTCTGGGAATCAGCGGGACGGCTCGTGACTCAAACTGCCACATTCCGACTGGAGGCTATTGTACCAATAGGAGGGCTAGCCGCAGATCGAGATTTGGTTCCGGAGTACCCCGGAATCACCGCATCTGAAAGTCTCTCCGAATGGGATCCTCCATTTCCAATGGATCTGGCGCGGATTCGACCCCGCGATGAGGAGTATTGGCAGCGGTACCGCACCACGCCCAAGGCCTTCATTCCTTTGGAAACGGGGCAGTCATTGTGGCACTCCCGGTTCGGCCAGCTTTCTTCGCTGCGCTTTTTTCTCCCTGATGCCGCTGGGAAAGACCTTCCATCCACCCTGGCCAACTACAGAAAAGGCTTGCAGGAGGCAATAGATCCGTTCCAGTCTGTCTTCTCTGTCTACCCGGTTCGAGCCCAGGGTCTCGCAGCCTCTCAAGGTGCGACTGATTTCGGAGAGTACTTTCTATACTTCAGTTTTTTCCTGGTCGTTTCAGCTTTAATGCTGGCGGGACTGTTTTTCAAGCTCGGTGTTGAGCAACGGCTCCGAGAAATTGGCCTGCTTCAGGCCCTCGGTTTCTCGGCCGCCAGGATTCGGATTTTCTTTCTCAGTGAAGGACTGCTGCTTGCGGGTCTAGGAAGCATCGGAGGACTGGCCGGTGCATTGGCCTATGGCGCTTTGATGATGGTGGGACTGCGCACCTGGTGGTCTGGCGCGGTCGGCACGACCTACTTGCATTTGCATGTTTCCGCAATTTCTTTGTTTTGGGGCGCGGTGGGCGGAGTGTTGGCAGCATTGGGCTATATTGCCTGGACATTAAGATCGCTCAACCCCATTACACCTCGCAGCCTGTTGGCAGGGAATAGAGAGACTGCCGCAGTGGCCAGACATTTCAAGCCGGCCAAGGGCCGACACAACCGGCTTTTTGGGCCACGCCCGCTGGCGCCAACCGCGGCGTGGGCTTTCACTTTCAGTGGCTCGGTCCTGATCCTATGCGCGCAGCAGAAATGGATCAATCAGGTCATGG
>QHZP01000003.1:15550-21941 GCA_003224715.1 Acidobacteriota bacterium
CAGGCCGTCTGGCTCAGCGGCAACAAGCGAACGCTGCTTCAAGGCAAGGGCTGGTGGGCTCTATCTCGACTGGGGATCCGAAATGCGACCTATCGTCCGGGGAGGAGCATCCTTTGTGTGGCGCTTATCGCCTCGGCCAGCTTCATCATCGTGGCCCTGGATGCCTTCCGGTGGGGAGAGGCCAGTTCCGCGCAAGACAAGGAGTCAGGCAGCGGTGGGTACCCATTGCTGGCTGAATCTGTTCTTCCCCTATATTATGACCCCAACAGCACTGAAGGTAAGCTGGCGTTGAACCTGGCAGACGACTCCGTGCTCAAAGACGTCGCCTTTTCACGCTTTCGTGTTCGAGCCGGAGATGATACCAGTTGCCTCAACCTTTACCAGCCAAGAAATCCCAAGATCCTCGCCCCCACTGAGGAGTTTATAAGAAGCGGTCGCTTTGCTTTTCGGGACTCGCTGGCTCGCTCGCCGGAGGAGAAAAGGAATCCCTGGTTACTTCTGGAGAAACAAATAGGAGACGGTAAGATCCCGGTGATTGCTGATAGCAATTCCATGGCGTACGCGCTCCATCTCAGGCTCGGAGAAGAGTTGATTCTGAACCAGGGAAGTGAGCACCCCGTCGGTTTGAAGTTGGTCGGAGCCTTGGCAGATAGTCTCTTTCAAAGCGAGATCCTGATGTCGGAGCCAAACTTTCTCCGTCTCTTTCCTGATCAGGAAGGGTATCGCTTTTTCCTCCTGGACGTAGCACCTGAGAAGACACCGGCAGTGACTGCCCTGTTGGAAGATCGCTTGTCAGATTTTGGTTTCGATGCCATTCCCACTTCAGAGCGCCTGGCCGGTTTCCACCGGGTGGAAAATACCTACCTTTCTACGTTTCAAAGCCTCGGCGGGCTGGGACTTGTGTTGGGCACGATGGGTCTGGCCGCCGTGCTATGGCGGAACGCACTGGAACGCCGTCGTGAATTGGCTTTGCTCCAAGCGGTGGGTTATAACCCCAGCCGGCTGGGATTGATTATCCTTTCGGAAAACATTTTGCTGCTTGGCGCTGGCATCGTGACTGGCACCCTGTGCGCGCTGCTGGCAATCGTGCCAGCTTTCTCAGGTCACGGAGGTATCCTTCCCATGGTGTCCATGGGCTCACTGCTGCTGGCGGTCCTAGCAACCGGCGCGGCCGCTTCGCTGCTGGCAACGGCGATCGCCCTGCGCTCGCCGTTGCTCCCAGCTCTACGATCAGAATAATAAGACCGGGCTGACAATTCGAACTTAATGTACGATGTGCACGATACGCTTTTTCCTCGCAGGGAGATTTTTACGGGAGTCATTCATGATCCTTTTTTCCACCACGCGCGATGAAAACTGGATTCTCCTCCGTTGGAAGACAAGGATGAAGAAGGTGAAATCGCTGACCCTCCCTTACGGTCGGGCTACTGCAAGTCGCTCCAAATCAGTATCACGACTGTCAGGGAGCAGCCGCTTCCAGCAGCAACACCAATTTCTTCAAACCTTCAGGGGTTCAGGGGTGAATTGTCCCGAGCCGGCAGGACCCACCACCCCGGACGCTGACGTCTTCTGCCCCTGGAACTGTGAAAAAATTCAAAACCGGCCGAGATGGGGAGGGCGAGGGTTCCGCCGGGCCTCAAGGGGCAAGGACTTGCTAGGACGATGGCTCGCCAGGAGGCTCGCCCTCCCAATTTTTTCACGGCTCCCTTCCCGAGAGGAGATCTTCAAGGGAATCGGGATAAAGATGTGGATGGCTGGTCTGGTCGTCATCACAGCCGTGGCCACGTGCCAGGCCGAAGACTGGCTTCAGTGGCGCGGACCTCATCGTGACGGTGTCTTGACCGCTTTCACCGAACCGAAGGTTTGGCCGGAGGTGTTAAAGCTAAAATGGAAAATCCCCGTTGGCACCGGTCATTCGTCTCCGGTGGTCGCCGCTGGACGCGTTTATCTTCACACTCGACAGGAGGAACGAGAAGTCGTTTCTTGCTACGATCTGGAAACCGGAAAACCAGTGTGGCAGGAAGCTTATGTGGTCCCTTATACAATGAATCCCGCCGCGGTTCAGCACGGGAAAGGACCGAAATCAACTCCCGTCATCTCCGATGGGAAGCTTTATACTCTAGGCATCAGTGGCATTCTTTCCTGCTTTGAGATTAAGACGGGAAAACTCTGCTGGCGCAAAGAATTTTCCAAAGAGTTCAAAGAAACCTCGCCGCTGTACGGCACCTCCATGTCTCCTGTGGTCGAGGCCGGCCGACTGATTGCCCACGTCGGCGGGCATGACCAGGGAGCCTTGACCGCTTTCAATGCTGAGACCGGAGAAGTGAGGTGGAGTTGGAAGGGGGATGGCCCGGGCCACTCTTCCCCCATCATTGTGGATCTCAGCGGGACGCGCCAGGTGGTGACCCTAACACAAAGTTTCCTGGTCGGCGTCGATGTGACCAATGGTCAGTTGCTCTGGAGTCGCCCGTTCAAGACAGAATACGACCAGAATATTGTCACCCCCTTGCTGTATCACCATATACTGATTTACTCTGGAGTCTTCCAACCGACCAGCGCAATCCGGATCAACCGAAACGGCAATACCTGGTCCACCGAAAAGGTTTGGGAGAATCCGGAAGTTTCCATGTATATGAATTCCCCTGTTGTGAGCGGTGACTTGCTATTCGGGTTCTCCCATCGTAACAAGGGCCAATTCTTTTGTCTGGATGGTCGCACAGGAGCAACACTCTGGACCAGTCAAGGCCGCCAGGGCGAGAATGCGGCTATTCTCATTGCCGGTGGCGTCTTGTTTCTTTTGACCAACGACGCTGAGTTGATCGTCGCCAGGAAAGACGGTAGGAAGTTTGAGCCTATCCGGCGTTATTCGGTGGCCCAAAGTCCGACCTGGGCCCATCCGATTATCCTGGGTCGTCAGATTCTGATCAAGGACACGTCGAGCCTGGCTCTCTGGAGCCTCGACTGAGAGTTGCACGAGAGGCTCTCCCTTCGTGAGCCGCGGGACAACTCTTTGGAGTGCGCCGGCTTGACAGCGCTTTGGAGCAGCCTGCGGCTTGACGCAGGCAAAGGCTGACTGTGTCGGCCAACGGTGGCGTCAAGCCGCCACCGAACAAAGCGGTGTCCAGCCACCGCACTCCAAAATAGTATCGGTCCTGGCGGTGTATGAGACCTATGAAATCATGAAGCTATCCTTCGAAACGGGTTCATTGTTATTAGCTGTTGTGACGATTTGCAGCTGGCAAGAGATTCAGCCGAGTTATCCCGGCGGCCGCTTAAATGACAAAAAGAACTTCGCTGATCCGGCCATTCCGACCCTGCAGACGTTGCCCGACATCGAACCACCGTCGCCAAAGCCCCATCCCAACGGCCGCTTTCACGCGAAACCAAAGTCGTCACCGACCGGTGCAGTCGCGCATGACTGGTCGTCCTTTCTGGGCCCGACGCACAACGCCATCTCCTCCGAGACCAAACTGCTTAAGAAATGGCCTGCCTCCGGGCCCTCACTGGTCTGGGAGCTGAAGAAAGGGAAGAGCTATACCTCACCGGCTATTCAAGGAGGTCGACTGGTTTTTTTTCATCGTCTCGGTAATGAAGAAATCGTCGAATGCTTGCAGGCCGAGACGGGCTGGGGTTACTGGAAATTCAGCTATGCAACCCAGTTTGAAGACCGTTATGGTTACAACAACGGGCCGCGGGCCAGTCCGGTCATCGACGGAGATCGTGTCTACACCTACGGGGCCGAAGGGAAACTGCACTGCCTGAAGCTCCAAACGGGGCAGTTGTACTGGAGACGGGACCTGCGAACCGAATTCCATGTACCGCAAGACTTTTTCGGTGTCGCTTCGACGCCCCTGATCGAGGGCGACCTCTTGATCATTAACGTGGGTGCTCCGGGAGGACCGTGCGTGGCGGCTTTCGATAAGCGCACCGGTCGAATGGTCTGGGGCGCCGGCGATTGGTGGGGACCCAGCTATGCTTCTCCCATTCCAGGGATGGTTCACGGTCACGGACGGGTCTTCGTTTTTGCCGGGGGCGAAAGCCGTCCCCCCAGTGGGGGCTTGTTGAGTATCGATCCGTCGAATGGACACGTAGATTTCCAGTTCCCCTGGCGCAGTCGCAGCTATGAGTCAGTCAACGCCTCCTGTCCCGTGGTCGTCGGAAATCAAGTGTTTATTTCGGCCAGCTACAAGACCGGAGGAGCCCTCATCAATGTTCTTCCCAATGGCAGTCACCAGATTGGCTGGACGACCCAAAGCCTGGGAACGCACTGGAACACCGCCGTGCACAAGGACGGTTATCTTTATGGGTTCGACGGGCGCAACGAGCCAGACACCGCCTTGGTTTGCCTGGAACTGAAGAGCGGCAAGCAGATGTGGCGCGTAGCCCCGGAGTGGGAAGAGACTATCGAGTTTGACGGCCGAGCGCAGAAGACTACTGTCAGCACCTTCCGAGGCTCCTTGCTCTGGGCCGACGGACACTTCCTCTGCCTCGGGGAGTTAGGTCATCTCCTGTGGTTGGATCTTACACCTCATGGCTACAGGGAGCTGGCCCGCACCTGGTTGTTTGCTGCCCGTGAGACCTGGGCGCCGCCGGTGTTGAGCCACGGTCTGCTCTACGTCACTCAGAATTCTCCCGGATTGATCCACCGGGAGCCGCCTCGGCTGCTCTGCTATGATTTGAGAGGGACTGAATAGGAGACGCCTGCAAGATGCCCGTTAAGAGAGCCATTCATGACAGCTCGATTCGCCCTTACCAAAGTTACCAGAGGAGAAGGCACTGCTGGTTGTCTCGAAGCGGAAGGACTAACCCCGCAGGTTACATCCTCTGTCCCTCCCGAGAGGACAGATGTGAAAAATTTAGCGATCGAGGGGGCAGGGACCACCCCCTCACCCCTGGCCCCAGCCCTGGCCCCTCTCCCCGTTGGGGCGAGGGGAAAGTAAACATTAAATTTAACTCCCTCGCCTCCGCTGGGGGAGAGGGTGCCCGCAGGGCGGGTGAGGGGGTGGGTGAGGGGGTCGTTCGAATTCTTTTACGCCTCCAGGGGATTTTCACAGGAGTGGCCGCCTGGTCCAAGCCAGTCACCCAATCTCGACTCATGATAGCGGTCCCGCTAATGGTCCTGCTCTGGCACGTCACACTGGAGGCCGAAGACTGGCCACAATTTCTTGGACCGACTCGCAATGGCCAGTATCGCGGCCCGATTCTGGCAGATTCATGGCCGAAGGCCAGACCGCCCGTCGTCTGGGAAAAAGAGGTGGGCCAGGGGTTCAGCGGCTGCGTGGTTGCGCAAGGAAGGCTCATCCTTTTTCATCGCGTTGGTAATCAGGAACGAGTCGAGTGCCTCGAGGCCAAAACGGGCCGGCCAATGTGGTCTTACGATTACCCCACCCATTACCGCGATGACTTCGGCTTTGACGAGGGACCTCGCGCCACTCCGGCCGTCGATAATGGTCAAGTCTACACTTTTGGAGCGGAAGGTGTGTTACACTGCCTCGACCTGGCCACGGGCAAGAAAATCTGGGGTGTCGACACCCATCAGAGGTTCGCCGTCAGCAAAGGATTCTTTGGGGCTGCTTGCTCTCCGCTGGTCGATGGAGGTCGTGTCTTGCTGAATGTTGGCGGAACAAGCCAGGCAGGGCTGGTCGCTTTCGATCGCGAGAACGGCAAGGTCCTCTGGACCGCCACCAATGACGAGGCCAGCTATTCTTCTCCCCTGGTCGCCATAATAGAGGGTGCGCGCCATGCCTTCTTTTTCACTCGCAGTGGCCTCGCCGACGTCGACCCAACCACCGGCCAGGTCCGTTTCCAATTCCCGTGGCGTGCCCGGATCCGAGCCTCGGTCAATGCAGCGACTCCTTTGGTCGTGGGCGACCTGGTTTTCCTTTCTGCCAGCTATGAGACAGGAGCTGTGCTTCTTCAGGTCAAAGGGAATCAGGTGAAGCAAGTGTGGTCTTCTGACGAAGTGATGTCCAACCACTACGCTACCAGCGTGTATCATAACGGCTATCTGTACGGCTTTCATGGTCGTCAGGAATTCGGCCCTAGTTTTCGCTGCATCGAGCTTAAGACCGGTAAAGTTCAATGGAGCATCGACCAATTCAAAGCCGGGACGGTAACCCTGGCCGGCAATACTTTGCTGGTCCTCAAAGAGGATGGCGAACTGGTCCTTGCTCTTGCCTCGCCGAAAGAGTTTCGGCCGAGTGCCCATGCCCGGGTGTTGCCGGGTACCGTTCGTTCCTATCCAGCCATTGCTGATGGGTATCTCTATGCTCGAAATCAAAGGACATTGGTATGTGTCAACTTGAGGAAATAGAACCCAGGAAAGGAGAGTGAGAGGTGAAAAATCCTAGCCTGCAGATTAAGCTGAGACAGTCCGTCCTTTTAACAGCGC
>QHZP01000003.1:21966-27718 GCA_003224715.1 Acidobacteriota bacterium
AGAGTGGCCTCAGTGGCGAGGCCCCCACCGCGATGGAATCTCTCCAGAGACGGGGCTGATGAAGGAGTGGCCGCCAGGAGGGCCTCCCTTGGTCTGGAAGACCAACGGCACTGGGCAGGGCTATTCTTCGCTATCCATTTCTCAAGGTCGTCTGTTCACCATGGGCACCCGGGGCGAGCGGGAATTTATTATTGCTTTTGATGTGGCCAGCGGAAGGCCGCTCTGGGTCACGCCGCATGGCGCCCGCTTCAAAAGCGACCGGGGTGATGGCCCCCGCGGAACCCCGACCCTGGATGGAGACCGACTCTACGCTTTGGGCGGCAACGGAGATCTTTCCTGCCTCGAAACCCGCACGGGGAAGAGCGTTTGGACCATCAATGTTATCGAGAAGTTTAGCGCGTCTAATATCCACTGGGGCCTGAGCGAATCCCCTTTAGTGGTGGGTGATCGAGTCTTGGTCAACGCAGGGGGACCAGGTGCTTCAATTGTGGCGCTGAACAAGAATGATGGTTCGCTCATCTGGAAGAGTCAGAGCGATCCGGCAGGCTACTCCTCGGCCGTGCCCCTCGAAGTCGGTGGCATTCCCCAGGCCATTTTCTTTACCGGGAGGCGGGCTCTGGGCCTCGACATTCGAGACGGAAGGCTGCTGTGGGAATACTCCCAGGTAGCCAACAATGTGGCAGACATCGCTACACCGATTGTTCGTGGTAATCGTGTCTTTCTCTCTTCGGATTACGGCACGGGTTGTGCCTTGCTGGAATTAAAGCCGAACGGCAAGGGAATCGCCGCCCAGGAAATCTATTTCAACCGGAACATGAAAAACCACCACAGCAGTTGTGTGTTAGTCGGTGATACGCTTTACGGGTTTTCCAGCAGCATTCTCACCGCACTTCGTTTTGAGGACGGGCAAGTCGCCTGGAAGGATCGAAGTGTCGGGAAAGGGTCTCTGGTTTATGCTGACGGACATCTCTACTGCTTCAGCGAAAAAGGCGTCGCTGGCCTGGTGGAGGCCACTCCTGAGGGATATCGAGAAAAAGGGCGCTTCAGCATTCCACAGGAATCTCTACCCACCTGGAGTCACCCTGTCGTGGCCGGCGGTCGTCTTTATCTCCGCGATCAGGATACGCTCTATTCTTTTGATATTCGGGAAAGGAAGTAATTTGGACCGTACTATTTTTATCTGTCTCAAGGTTTGAACCCACCGCAGGGAAGGAAAAAACTGAGGGTTGAGGTTAGAGAATCGATTGCAGTCTTCGATCGTACGATCGTCTATCCTCCATCCTCGACTGGTTGAAATGGATACCTTGCAGGCTCAGCGTCTGCGGTTGATTCAATTGGGTAAGAGAAAGGAGTCGATCAGATGAAGCCTTACATCATGCTTTTGGGAGTCGTCGCTTTGGTTCTTTCGTGCGTCCCCATGCCTGCAGCGGCAGTCTTTGCCTATCTGCAGCCCACCCTGTTGATCCATGGGGCGGCATTAGCTCTGGCCGCGCCCGTGGAACGAAAGCTTCCACCCGGCGAAGAAGAGGCCAAGGCTGTTCTCGAGAAGCCTCCGCGTCACGGAGAATACGCAGATGTAAAAGTTCCCGGCAGCCAGCAAACCATTCGAACCTGGGTGGTCTATCCGGAGCGGAAGGACAAAGCTCCGGTTATTCTGGTCATTCATGAAATCTTTGGCCTCAGCGATTGGATTCGAAGCGTAGCCGATCAATTGGCAGCCGATGGTTTTATTGCGGTGGCACCGGACCTCATTTCCGGAAAAGGTCCGGGAGGCGGTAATACCGACTCGGTGGCGAGCCGCGATGACGTGGTCAAGCTGGTTCGGAGCCTCACGCCCGACGAGGTCAAAGCGCGGTTAGATGCCGTTCGCGACTACGCTCTTGCGCTTCCTGCCGCAAACGGAAAGATTGCTACGATCGGTTTTTGTTGGGGCGGGGCCACGAGTTTTGCCTATGCGACGGCGCAACCCGGTTTGAACGCTGCCGTGGCTTATTACGGGTCGGCTCCCGAAATTCCAAAACTGGCCGGGATTCGAGCTCCCGTTCTCGGCCTGTATGGTGAGGATGACGCGCGTGTAAACGCGACGATTGATGTAACCGCTGCCGAGATGAAGAAACTAGGGAAGACTTATGAAATGGAGATCTATAAGGGCGCAGGTCATGGCTTCCTGCGCGCGCAGAGTGGGAGGGACGGAGCCAATCTGAAGGCCTCGCAGCAAGCCTGGCCGCGGATGCTGGCCTTCCTCAGACAGTATATGCGTTAAGAAGAAATCGGGAAAATTGAAAAAAATTAACCCGATCATCGATGAAATTAACCACAAAGGCACAAAAAACACAAAACGTCCACTAGCCTTACTCCCTGTCAGGCGTAACCGGTGATAAGTCGGCGCTGGGTTCCTGAAAGAGAGTTCCATCCTCCAGCCGAACCGCGGTCAGCTCTCCGCCTCTCACGCAGTTCGTATCCAGGGCCATGACTCCAGGGGCCTGGTAAAAGCCAAGCGCTGCCCAGTGTCCGAAATATACGGTGCTGGAGCAGGGCTTGCGTGCCGGAAATGAGAACCAGGGGAAGCAACCTGGTGGCGTCTCCCACAGTGGTCCCGTAAAGTCAACACGCATGCTCCCGTCGCTATTGCAAGTTCGCAATCGCGTGAAACCGTTGAGGGCGCAGCCCAACCGTGTTGTCCCGGTGAGGGTCTCGCCCCACACAGGAACTGTCTTCCAGTAGAGGCTCTGGAGAACTGTTGTGAGTTGTGGCCCTTGCAGAGCATCTTCGACTTCACGACCAAGGGCCAAGGCCTGTTCTAATCCCCATTGGGGCAGCAAGCCTGCATGCACCAGCAGGCGCTCGCTTTCGTGATGGATGAGGGGACGGCGGCGTAACCATTCCAGCAACTCTTCTTTATCGTCGGCCTGCAACACGGCTTTCAGACTGTCCTTTTCCTTCGGAGAAGCCACCTCAAAAGCACAGGCCAGCAGGTGAAGGTCGTGATTTCCGAGCACTGCCAGGACCTGATCTTCCCTCTCTCTGACCCATCGCAACACTTCCAGAGAGCGAGGTCCTCGATTGACCAGGTCTCCCACGAGCCAGAGTCGATCCTGGCCGGCAATGAACCCAATCCGCTCCAGAAGATTTTGTAACGTCTGAAAACAACCATGGATGTCGCCAATCACATAAGTCGACATAGCCAGCCAAGGAACCCAGCACCATCCCAAATTCTGTGCGAAAACCTCATCGTGCTCTTGCTCGATTCATTACTACAGGGGGCGAGTAAGAGCAGGAGCACGAGCACGAAAGACCCGGCGGGTGTCTGTGCCGAGATCGGGCAGAAGTGTGACATTGGCGACCCGTTGGGGTGATGAAACCTTGAAGACGCCTCACGGGCGGCGGTTCTCCTCGGTCTGTTTGCCTCTCGCCTCTAGAGAGACGGAGATCATCTCCTCGTCGTTCCGAACAAAGAGGTGGCGATTGGCATACGCCGGGTGTGCCCAGGTCACAGGCCGCAATCCCTGCACTGCTTGGATGGGACGCAGCAACCGGGTACGGCTGATCTCGTGGTAGCCTTGCGGAGTGAGTTCAGCCAGGATGAGTTCGCCGTGTTCATTGAACAAAAAGGTGCGCTCACCATTGGGCGTGAGATGGGCGCTCGACCAGCGCTCCTTGCCGGTGGCTTCCAAAGTCTCCCAGATCCGCTTGCCGGTGGCGATTTCCAAACAGCGCAACTCTCCATAGCTATCCACTGCGTAGAAATGATCGCCGCTGAAATAGGGCGTGCTCATGAGGCAGTGGACGATCGTGGTCTCGAGTTCGCTGGTGGGAGGTTCCTTCCACAGAATGCTGGCCTTGGCCTGCGTCCGGTCCAGTTTCAGCATCATGGCCCCGTCGTAGAAGGAAGAGATAAAGAGAAAATCGCGATAGTGTACCGGGGTGGCAACACTCAAGTCGGCCTTGCACCGGTAAGGGATGCTCCAATAAATCTTTCCTGTCTTTGGATTCAGCGAATGAAGCGCCTGGGCAGACCAGAAGATAAGCTGCCGTCTGCCCCCGGCCTCGATGACAATTGGCGCACTATAACCCGGCCGATCCGTCAGGGCCTTCCAGACCTCCTGGCCCGAATATTTGTTGAAAGCCACCAGGCAGGCATTCGGCCGCCCTCCTAGGTTAGCGATGAGCAAATCACCTTCCACCAGCGGCGCTGCGGCCATTCCCCAAATGGGAACCTCGGTACCGTAATCGGCAACATAATCTTTTTTCCAGACCAGACGCCCATCAGCCACTTTGAAACAAAAGAGATGCCCCATCGTGCCGACGGTGTATACCATTTGCCCATCGACAGTCGGGGAGGCCCGGGGGCCACTGTCGTAATCGACGCCTCGATAGACAGCTTTGTACTCATACACCCAAAGAAGCTGGCCCTTGTGCTCATCAAAACAGAGCACTCGTTCGGCATTGCGGTCGCGCTGTCGGTCGCTGACGAAGACTCTCCCGTCAGCCACGACCGGTCCTGAAAAACCAGGACCGACTTGAGCCTTCCATCGGACTGGAAGCCCTTCTTTGGGAAAATTTGAAACAATGCCTGATTCAGCCCACATTCCTCGCCGACCTACACCGCGCCACTGTGGCCAGTCTTCGGCCGAAGTGAATGAAACATCCACGGTCCAGCCACTACTCGCCACCCAGATGATGGCCAGAAAAGTCCGCCTAGACCGAAAGGCTCTCGGCCGACAGGCGAGACTTATAAAAGACAAGCCCATTTCGAAACGTTTCATCATGGCAGATTAAATCGAGCGATCCCCTCACCCGGCCTCAATGACCGCCGTCGTTTTGTTCACTCTCTCCTTGGGCTCGAGTTTGGACATTTTGAGGACCAATTCCCGTGGGTAAACCCTCACCCGGTCCGCCGTCCGGACCACCCTTCTCCCCGAGCGCGAGGGAGAAATCCACACATTAGGGCGCTGACCTCAAGGCTCCAAACAGACGTTTCCTGCATGAAAGTCTGTTTGAGCACCCCCCACTTAATTGTTTTCCCTCTCCTTGTGGGAGAGGGTGGCGCGAAGCGACGGGCGAGGGTCAACCACGTTTTTCGGTGACGCAAATGTCCAATCTCCACGGAGAAGGCGGTTAACAACCAGAAATATTCTCGCCTTCCAGTCCAAGCCTGTAGCCAGACATTATTCTCTCCGCAAAAAAGTGTTTACCATGTCCCCGAACTATACACTCCCATCAGGAGAGGAGCTTGGGGGTGAGGGGCCTGCATTTCTAAGACCTTCAATGACCATGTGAATGCAACTAGGTATAAGCAGCTCTGGCCGGCCTTTCCCGCCATTATAATCAGTTAAGCGAAATTCGCAATGCTGGACACTCTCCGCCGAAATGGTCTACACTCGTCCCATTCTGACAAGGAGCAAAACATGTGCAAAAGGATCTTTCTTACGTTGGTTTTGGCCGCACTCCCCATCTCAACAAGCCAGGGGGAAAACTGGCCCCAGTGGCGCGGACCCAATCTCAACGGGGTAAGCAGCGAGAAGAACCTTCCGCTCCGCTGGAGCACCACGGAGAATATCGCCTGGCAGCTGGCTTTGCCCAGTTGGAGCGGTTCCACGCCCATCATCTGGGGAGATCGCATCTTCCTCAATGTCGCCGACGGTAATGACTTGTATCTCTGGTGTGTTGAGAAGGCTAAAGGAATTGTTCTTTGGAAAAAGCATCTCGGCGGCGGCAATGTCAAGGTGGGCAAGCAGAATATGTCTTCTCC
>QHZP01000450.1 GCA_003224715.1 Acidobacteriota bacterium
CACACCTGTCAAGACATACTGGCTTGACCGGTGCTGCCTTAAAATGGTAAAAGGTCACCATCGATGGGCGAGTAGCTCAGTTGGGAGAGCGCGGCGTTCGCAACGCCGAGGTCGAGGGTTCGATCCCCTTCTCGTCCACCAGGTTAATTCCGCAGAGATTTTTCCAATTCCAGTTCAGTGGTTATCGGGGCTTTGCAGGTGTAGTTCTGGCAGACGTAGACTGCTGGCTTGCCATGCACGAGGCTTTTGCCTTCCAGCAGGGGCAGTTGGGAACTTGGGCCTTGGTCTTCAGGATCAAGTAAAGCAACAATTTTGTTGGGCAGGTACTGCCGATAAATAGCTTTCACCAGGCTAAGGGTTTGTGGATCTGCTTTGGGGCCGACAACCGCAATCTCACGAACAGGACCCAAATAAAAATCGGCGGCTTCGAGCAGATAGCCAAATCCAGTGGGGAAACGGCGTAAAGGCGAGCTCATACGCTCCAGATTGGCCTCGGCTTTGGCGCGGTAAGTTTGTTTTCCGGTGAGGATGGCCAGTTTGAGCAAATTAAAAACTGCTACCGAGCTCCCGGCGGGAGTGGCGTTGTCGTAAAAATCTTTGACACGTGTAATCAGCGCTTCGTGGTCTTTTCCGGTCAAATAGAATCCCCCTGCCGTCTCATCCCAGAACTGTTCCAGCATGGTGTCGCTAAAGGCGACCGCTTGATCCAGCCAGGATTTTTCCCCGGTAGCCTCGTAAAGAGCGATGAGCCCCTCGGCAAAATTGGAGTAATCCTCCAGGTAGCCATTTAATTTAGGCTGCCCATCTTTGTACGTTCGCAGAAGCCTCTTATCCCTGGTGAGATGCTTCAAGATGAATTGGGCATTTCTGCGGGCGACTTCCAGATAATCCGGCCTGTCTAAAATGCTGGCTGCTTTCACAAAGCTGATCAGCATCAATCCGTTCCAAGTGGTCAGTATTTTTTCGTCGCGATGTGGCTTGATCCTTTTTTCTCTTTCCTGGAAAAGTCGCTGACGTCCGAGCGCCAAACCTTTAGAGAGTTCGTCAGGATCAATGCCTGCTTCTTTGGCCACCTCATTGAGTGAGCGTGGCACGTTCAAAATATTCTTACCCTCGAAGTTTCCCTGCGGAGTGACGTCGTAATAGCGGGAGAACCAATTACCGTCTTTTTCGCCCAGAATTTTTTTCACTTCAGCGAGACTCCAGACAAAAAATTTTCCTTCCTCGCCTTCGCTATCAGCATCTTGAGTTGAATAAAAACCGCCCTCCGGGTCAGTCATCTCCCTTTTGACATAATCCAGGATTTCTTCCCCAACTCTGCGGTAAAGAGGTTTTCCGGTAACCTGGAAAGCATCCAGGTAGAGACGGCTGAGCAGCGCATTGTCATAAAGCATCTTTTCGAAGTGCGGAACGAGCCAGTGGTCGTCGACCGAGTACCGATGAAATCCTCCTCCCAACTGGTCGTACATGCCCCCACGAGCCATTTTCTCCAGGCTCAATTCAACAAAGTCCAGCGCGTGGCGCTGGCCAGTGCGCAGATAATACCGCAGCAAGAAGGAGAGACTCATCGAGCCTGGGAATTTGGGAGCTCCGGCGAAACCGCCCCGCGTCATATCAAATCGTTGAGCTAGATTTTCATAGGCCGAGTCTAGCGTCTCCAGACTCAGCTTTCCGGCAGGCAACGAAAGATCATTCATCTCTCGCAGGCTCTTTAAGACTTCCGGGCCACGCTCCTCAATTTCTTTCTTTTTGGTCTTGTAAGCATCTGCTACCGCCAGGCAGAGTCTGGGAAAGCCCGGTCGGCCCAGGCGGTCGTCGGGGGGGAAATAGGTTCCTCCAAAAAAGGGAATCTGACCTGGAGTTAGAAATACCGTCATAGGCCAGCCACCGCTGCCAGTGCTCATCTGCACGTAGTTCATATAAATGGCGTCCAGATCCGGCCGCTCCTCACGGTCTACCTTGATGTTAACAAAGTGCTCGTTCATGACCTTGGCGATCTCTTCATTCTCAAAGGACTCGTGCTCCATGACGTGGCACCAATGGCAGGCGGAATAGCCGATGCTCAGCAGAATGGGCTTGTCTTCTTTTTTGGCTTTTTCCAAGGCCTCAGCTCCCCAGGGGTACCAGTCGACCGGATTATGAGCATGCTGCTTGAGATACGGACTCGTTTCGTGAATCAACCGGTTTGTGAACTTAAGCTGAGTTACGTTGGCTTCCTGCTGCGACGAATCCATAGGTTTATCCTTTTCTTGTTTATTTCCGAAAACAGAGCACCCTGAGAGGAAAATGAAAAAGCCGAACAGACCGGTTTTCAGCATTAGGCAAAAGGGAGGATGAATTCGGATCTCCTAAATTGAGTGTGCTTGAAGTGCTTGAATTGTAACCAGCTTTGATAAAGCTGGCCCTCGAGTGCGACGGCTCGGAAAGAACGAATCAGCGTTACTTCAACCTAACAATCAAACAATATCGTGGTTCAACAGTGAGGTCAAGTTGGGGAAGCTTCTGGCGAGGACCATAATGACGTTAATGGAAATCCTCAATGACAAGGTTACACATCTGCACTAAAATAGACATGGTTTTTGTGAAAACGTGCCCGTAGGACATGGAATGAGGTCATTATGAGTGATCACAAGTTAAAGATCGCAGGACGAGAGTTTTCTTCACGCCTACTCGTTGGAACGGGAAAATATCAGAGCTTTCGACAGATGGCAGAGGCCCTGGAAAAATCGGGAGCTGAGGTCGTCACAGTGGCAGTACGGCGAGTTAATGTCACAGACCGTAACAAAGAATCGCTGCTGGACTGGATCGATACCAAGAAATATTTTGTTTTGCCCAACACAGCGGGTTGCTACAGTGTTGACGAGGCTGTGCGGGTCGCCCGGCTCGGTCGCGAAGCAGGGTTGTCAGAGTGGGTAAAGCTGGAAGTGATCGGCGAGGAGAAGACACTCTTTCCCGATAACATCGGATTGCTGGAAGCCACCGAGATTCTGGCGCGGGAGGGATTTGTGGTTTTGCCTTATACCAATGACGACATCGTGATGGCACGAAGACTCATCAATGCGGGTGCGGCTGCCGTTATGCCGCTGGGTGCACCCATCGGATCCGGTATGGGGATCCAAAACGTAGCCAACATCAAGATTCTTCGTGAAATGATCACCGAAGTTCCCCTGATTGTGGACGCCGGCGTCGGCACCGCCTCGGATGCAGCCATAGCCATGGAATTGGGAGCCGACGGGGTCCTCATGAATACGGGTATTGCCCTGGCCCAGGATCCAATTGTCATGGCTGAAGCCATGAATTACGCGACCCGCGCCGGGCGTCTGGCTTATCTGGCAGGAAGAATTCCCAAGAAGCTCTATGCAACCGCGAGCAGTCCGTTAGAAGGAGTCGTGCGAAGTTGAGGTGAGTTGGAGTTTGGACATTTTCGATTCGATGCAACTCAACACATTTCTTGATTTTCTCGGGACTTGTTCTGGTCGCACACTCGAAATAGATACTTCGTTTGGAATCCTGGGCTGATTTACGCATCCCCTTCGGGGAATAAAAAATGTCCAAACTTGAGACGTGAGGAGAAAGAACTAAGTCTCTAGGACTCGGTAGTGCTATCTGACAAGTAGCTGTAAATTGCAGGATCCGTCAAACGGCTGCGCCCTCACCCGACGGAGTGCGAGGGGAGAGTAAACTGTAATTTATTACTCCTTCTCCCATGGGGAGAGGGTGGCCGTAGGCCGGGTGAGGGGGTTGTAGCCGACGGAGCGAGGGTCTTCAGCG
>QHZP01000476.1 GCA_003224715.1 Acidobacteriota bacterium
AAAAAAGGAGGCCTCTTCTTCCAGGTCACTTTTCATTGGCTGCTGTCGATCGTGCGATTGGGGCAAGCTCGAATCCTGTCGGCTCGCTGTTCTTTCTGGGCCTTAACTTCTTGTTTTTTGAAAGGATTTTCTTGGTTGACGACATACTTGGCGCAGTGACTGAAAAGCCTCCATTGGCTTGGGATCTCCTGGCTTCATAGGCTGAAACTTCGAGTATGCCGGTGCACCCTCGACCTGCGTTTATCAGCTTTCGTCTGCGTTCAAGAGTTTTCTCTGCGTCCTCCGCGCCTCTGGGGTTATTTTTTGGGCGGCCACAGACTTAGCCTCAGTTTTTCAGGATAATGGGATTATTTCGATTTGATCTCCGTCCAATAACGATCATAGAGGAGCAGGACTTCTCCCAGATCTTCGATTGTTTCGCATTTTTCTAAATCCCTGCTGTCTGGGAAAAGGGCGCGGTTATTGATCAGCCACTTGGCAATGTACGGAGCGGCAGCGCGGTTGGCCACTGCGTAACCTGTGTAATTTACGATGGCGGCCGCTGTATCGGGCTCCAGCATGTAGTTGATGAACTGGTGAGCCAGTTCCTTGTGGGGAGCATCGGCCGGAATGCAAAAGTTATCAATGAATAGTGTGGTCCCCTCTTGAGGAATGCAATATCCAATATTTGGATTGTCCCGGGCCATCTTGAGAATCTGGCCGTTCCAACCCAGGATCAACCAGGCATCACCGGAAGCCAAAATCTCCTGAAAGTTCGAACTGTTGTAAGCTCGAACCAGCGGTTTTTGTTGTTCGAGCAGCTTCTTAGCTTTTTGTATTTCGGAAACGTCTCGGCTGTTCAGTGAAAATCCGGCCATTTTCAAGGCTACCCCAAAATTCTCCCGCATATCATCCAGCATCACTATCTTGTTCTTGTATTTTTCTTTCCATAAAATCCTCCAACTTCCCACGGGCTCCTGGATGAAGTCTTTGCGATAGCCGATCCCAGTCGTGCCCCAAATATAAGGCACGGAGTGGCGGTTTCCGGGATCGAAGGATTTGTTGAGAAATTGAGGGTCCAGATTTTGCTCAAAGTTGGGTAATTTGTTTTTGTCGATTGGGCTCAGCAGCCCTCGATTGATGGCGATGTGGACCGCATAGTCGCTGGGGACAACCACATCATAACCTGTGTTCCCCGCTAGCAATTTGGCGAGTAAGGCTTCGATGGAATCATAGAGGTCGAATTGCACCCGAGCGTTAAAGCGCTGTTCGAAAACCTTGAGGGTGTCAGGCGCCAGGTAAGCAGACCAGATGAACAAGTTCAAAGTCTGGCGGTGCTCCTGGCCGGAACTCAACCTGGGCCACCACAGCGGACTGCTTATCACAGCGAGGATAAGACAGAAACCTAGCAGAGCCTTGCGCAGGCGAAGCGTAGAGGCTTGGAAAAAATGCGTTAGAAGAACGGCCATCAAGGTCACCATCAACAAAACCGTGCAGACAGCGTTAATCTCAGGCGTGATGCCTTCCTTCACCATCGAATAAATTTGTAGGGGCAAAGTGGTGTTGCCGACTCCCGCCACGAAGGAAGTGATCACATAATCGTCCAAAGAAATGATAAACACCATCAAGGCGGAAGAGATGATGGCTGGGACAAGGTGTGGCAGTATGACACGGAAAAAAACCGTCCGACCTGAAGCCTGCAGATCCATGGCGGCTTCCACCAGGCTTTTGTCCAGCCGCGCCATACGCGATCGAATCAGCAAAATCACATAGGAGAGGCTAAACGCCACGTGCGTCATCACAACCGTCAAGAAGCTCAAACGGATTCGGGCCAATCCGTAAAAGGCGGCAAAGGCCACAGCCAGGACGATTTCCGGAACCAGCAGAGGGAGCAGGACCAGGAGTTCGAACAACGTACCAATCCTTTTAATCCCACGTGAGAGTCCGACGCCGGCAGGGATGCCAATCATCAGGCTGGCAAGCGTTGTCCAGAAAGCTACCCAAAGACTGTTGGCCAGCGAGTCCAGCATGCGGGTATCAGTCCTCAGGATCCGAAACCAGATAGTGGTGAAACCCTCCCAGTCCACCATCAAACGCGATCGATTGAAGGAGAAGAGAACCAGCACCAGGAGAGGAACGTAAAGGAAAGCAAAGACCGTTAAGGTAGCAAGAAAAAGTTGAGGATGATGAATTTTCTTCAAGAACGCCCTCAAAGAATCCGCAGCTCAGCACTCCGCCTGGTGGTCCTGTAGCTTATGGCTAAAAGGGCCAGAACCACCACAGTCAATAAAAAGGCAACGGCGGAGCCGAAGGGTTGATCGCGAACCACTGCAAATTGGCTCTGGATAAGGTTTCCCACCATCATGGTTTTTGCTCCTCCCAGGAGATCGGGAGTTATAAACGCACCTAAAGAAGGGATAAAGACTAAAATCACTCCGGCCCAAATGCCGGATTGACTCAGCGGGACCAGCACCCTGAAAAAGGTCTTCCACGGGGAACAGCCCAGGTCCGCAGACGCCTCCAACAGCGATTTCTCCATCCTTTCCAAAACAGTGTAAAGCGGCAGGATCATAAAAGGCAGTTCGCCATACACCAGGCCCACCAGGATGGCGAAATTATTGTAGAGCAGGTTGAGAGGGGTATTAATGACTCCCCATTCGATCAAGCGGTTATTAATAAGACCCTCTGTGCGAAGAATAATGATCCACGCATAGGTCCGAATGAGAAAACTGGTCCAGAAAGGCAAAGTGACCAGGAATAAAAGGAAATTCTTGACGAAGGTAGACTCTTGAAGAGCTATGAAATAAGCGACCGGGAAGGCCAGGACGAGGCATAGGAGAGTGGTAGCCGCAGCCAAACCCAGTGAGCGAAAATAGATGAGACCATAGAGAACTTCAAGAGATCGCAAGTAGTTGGAGATGGTAAGGTGGAGATCGATACCCCCATAAGTTTGGCGGCGTGATAAACTGAAAATCAAAATGATGAGCAAAGGTAATCCGATGCTGAGGATCAGCCAGACAAAGGCAGGCATGACCCAAAGGACCGGATGGCCTGGACTATGATTCGTCTGCTGTTTTTGAATCATCTCCTCCTCTTGATTGGAGAGTTGTCGTTGTCAGTTGCCAGCGGTCAATGGTTCATGCCGTCGCAGTTTGATGAAGGAGCAACCAATCAGTAACTAAGTAGACAACACAAAATCAATGCACTAAATCGTTTTGTCTGCATTTTCAATAACCCCGTGCGCGGGGACTCCTTAGATGGTTTGTTCTTCGAGAGCCCGAAGCGCAAGCGAGGGTCATCGCCACTGACCCTCGCTTGCGCTTCGGGCTCGCAGACCTCCGCAAAACGAGGACACAATTCTCGCTGTAACGTCCATAACGGCTAACGAGTGAGAGCCAACAATTACGAAAACAAAACTCCATTGCTTCCATCCCAGCAAAGGTAGACTTCGTCCTCAAGCGAAAACCCATCATCGGAGTAATCATTCTGATGGAGCGACTGGGCCACCAGCCAGGTCTCATGCTTTCCTACTTCCACTGACCAAGTTTGAGCAGACCCAAGGTATGAGCCCTCTCGAATGATCCCCTTAAGTATGTTGTCAAAATGTTTCTCAGGCGGTTTTCTTTTCAACAGGATCTTGGCGGGATGAATCCCAAAGAAATGAACCTCGCTGTTTGGATGATTGGCCTTGGGAACATGGATCTCTTGCCCCCCTTGGGTCCAACATCGATAGATCTCGCCATTTTCCTGTAACGAAGCCAGAGGAAAAATGTTTTGCATTCCCATGAAATCCGCCACAAAACGGCTTTTGGGACGATCATAGATTTCTTGCGGGGAGCCCAATTGTTCCAAGCGACCCTGATTGAGGACCACGATGCGGTCGGAAAGACTCAAGGCTTCCTCCTGATCATGAGTCACAAACACAAATGTGAGCCCTACCTTTCGCTGTAAGGCCTTAAGCT
>QHZP01000477.1 GCA_003224715.1 Acidobacteriota bacterium
CTCAGGAGTGGCCTCTACCAGGCCGACCACCCCTTTTCGCTGAGGCAGTAGAGATGGCCGTCTGCGTAAACCAGAGACCCTTTTCCGACACTTCGATCCTTCCAGGCGAGCGACAAATGCGAGGGTTCAAATCCGTGGCTCAAGCGCAACGATTCTGGTCGGTGCAAGGAGTCATTCAGAATCTTTTCCGAGCCGGACGCCACTTGTTGCGGTCTGTCAACCACCGCATGTTACGAGCTCATTCCCTGCTCATTTGGCATGAGGTAACCTGAGCCTCATGAATCCGGAGGTCTGCCGCAGACCGTCCCAACCTCACCCCAACGACGCCAAGTTGACAGTACCGGCTTCACAACTTTTCTAACTTTTTAGAAATCAAAGGCTACGAGGTTTTTCGGGTGGACAGGACTACGTGGCAGCGGTCGCGGTCGAGGACCCGGCGTGGAATCTCACCTGTTTCGATTTGACTAGTTGAGTTGGTTTAGAAGTTCCAAAGTCTCGCAGCCTATGCAGGGAATTCGCTGTTGGGTCTCGAACAATGATATGATGTGGGTTGAAAGCGTTTGACCATGGTCACTGGGAATGAACGCAGGTCCGTGAAGCCCGTTCGGCACGCGATCGCAAGGCCTCTTTCATCGCGCCCATTCTGCAACGCCTCCTCCGGCAAGGTCTAGAGCCGTTCCGTGAGCGGGAGTGGCTACCGCCGCCAGCAGACCGCCGGGCCCGGTAACACCCGATCGAATCCGGGCAACTTCATCGCGATCTGACCCTGGCCATGACACATGTTGACGACCATCGTAGTCTCCCGGTCTAGCATGGTTCACCTCTCTATTCCCCGTGCATCTGGAGATCAACGATGACTCCGGCCCCGGCGAGTCACTAGAGTCGGTCAAGTAACAGCTTCGCCGAGTTCCAGGCAAAGGTTTGGGATACGGCCTAGTCGGCTACCCCTCGGGGATCGCCGAGGCCGAGCAAGCTGCGATCGCCTCCACAGCCGGAGCTTTCGTTCAACTACGTCGGCCAGTTCGACCAGGTCCTGACTCGTTCGCAGTTCATCAGCTTGGCTAGCGAATCCGCAGGTCCGTCTCAGAGCCCTGACGCCCAGCGGACTCATGTGCTCGATCTCGTCTCGCTTGTCATTGGTGAACAATTGCAGATTCGTTGGCTGTTCAGCTGCAACCTACATCGAAAAGAGACGATCGAGCAGATCGTTCAGCATTACGTTTCGGCGCTGTGCGAGTTGATTACTCATTGTCTCTCGCCGGAGGCACGAGGATACACGCCATCAGATTTTGCCCTCGCTGCCCCGTCGCAAGACGATCTTGACGATCTTATCTCGGAATTGGACGGACGAAAGTGAGTTTTTGACTGGATGAGCAAGGCGAATATCCAAGATATCTACCCGCTGACCCCGTTACAGGAGGCATCCTTTTTCATTGCCTCCTGGATCCGGGTTCGGATCTGTATTGGAAGCAATTCACGTGTGCGATTCGCGGAAATCTTAACGTAGAACTCTTCCATCGCGCCTGGGAGGAGGTGGTGGCAAGGCATCCTAGCCTCCAGGCGATCTTCGTCTCCGAAAGGCGTGAACGCCCGCTCCAGGTCGTGCGAAGGAACATCGACCTGCCGTGGGAGGGGATGGACTGGACGGCGCTTGGCACGGAAGAGCAGGAGGCGAAATTCCGCGAATTCGTGCAAAACGACCGCCTGGATGGCTACGATCTGGCTCTAGGCCCACTCATGCGCTTCGCATTGATGCGTATTGGCCCAGAACACCATCGCTTCGTTTGGGGCAGCCACCATCTGCTCGTCGATGGGTGGTCATCTCAATTGGTCCTCAACGAAGTTTTCGATGTTTATGACAGACTGGCTCGTGGCGAAGCGGCGCCGGCCGGAAAGTCCCTTGTCTTCCGGAGCTATGTCGAATGGCTGCTGAAGCAGGATTGGGCAGATGTCGAGAAGTTCTTCCGGACTCACCTTAGCGGTATGAAGGCGCCCACCCCCATGGTCGTTGATCGCTTTTCTGGAAGCACCGGTCCGACCACGCGCGAGGCTCGCACCGAAGAAGCCACCCTCTCCGCTGCCGGAACTTCACAGCTGAAGGCGTTCGCTCGCGCTCGGAAAATGACGCTCAATACGGTCGTGCAGGCGGCGTGGGGCTTGCTCCTGAACCGCTACAGCAGTGAACTGGGTTACGATTTCTGGCCGCTCCGCGCCTATCGAGAACGTTGAATCAATGGTCGGGTTGTTCATCAACACCCTGCCGGTGCGGTTGCATTTCGGACCGGAACATTCGTGAATGCATGGCTGCAGGAGGTGGGACAGTTGCAAGCCGAGCTCCAGCAATTCCAGCATGCCCCCCCTCGTGCAGGTGAAGGGTTGGAGCGAGATCCCGCGGGGCCAGCCGCACTTCGAGAACCTCTTCGTCTTTGAGAACTACCCCGTCAAGAAGGGATGGAATCTGCGGCCCAGCGGCGTTTCAATGAGCGGCGTGAGCGGAATCCAGCGCACCAACTATCCACTCACCGTAGCTGCTTATGGAGAGTCCAATCTCGCGATCGAGATGAAGTACGACACTGGACGCTTTACGACCGACACCAGGCGCCGGATGATCGGTCATTTCCACATCCTGCTACAAGGCATCGTAGCAAACTTAGAGCAGCGACTCTCTGACTTACCGATAATGACTGAAGCGGAAAGACATCAACTGCTAGTGGAGTGGAATGACACCAAGAGAGACTACCCGACGGACGAGTGTATCCATGAACTGTTCGAGGCGCAGGCGGAGCGAAGCCCTGACACTATCGCTGTAATCTTCGAAGACCGGCAAATGACGTATCGGCAGCTGAATGAGATAGCCAATGAGGTCGGATTCCGGTTGGCCAAAAGAGGCCTTGGGAGGGGTTCGTACGTCCCAATTTTGATGGACAGAAACATCGACGTGGCCATCGCAATGCTTGCCGCTATGAAAGCTGGTGCGGCCTTTGTTCCCATGGATATCAAGTGGCCGACAGAGAGAATCAAACAGGTCCTCGAGGATCTGAATAGCCAGGTCATCCTCGTAAATAAGACCACGCCATTTGACAAAGCGGAATTGGGTCGTTCTTTCCTGTTTGTGGATCAGCAGGCGGCCAGCGAATCGGCGCCGAATCTGAATATTACTGTGGACTCACGGCAGCCCATCTATGCGATTTATACGTCCGGCTCGACAGGAACGCCCAAAGCAGTTGTTGTTCCCCATCAGGGGATCACTAATCGCTTCCTATGGATGAATGAATTTTTTGGCTCCGAGACCGCCGCGGCGGGTCTGCAAACCACGCCGCATATGTACGACAGCGCGGTTTGGCAGTTATTCTGGCCGCTGATCAACGGCGGAAAGACCGTCATTCCATCCCCGGGCATGGAGATTGACGCAAACTATCTCTCTAACTTGATTGCGCGGCAGGCCGTTACGATGACGGACTTTGTTCCGTCAGTCTTGAACACGATCGTTCCTCAGCTGGTCACGGCTGACGGCATGCGACGGAAATTGAACTCCTTACGCTGCATCATTGTTGGAGGTGAGGAGATCACACCTGGCACCATCTACATCTTCATGGAGCACTTCTCGCAGGTGCGCATTGTCAACCTGTACGGTCCGACAGAAGCTTCGATCGGATGCGTCTGCTACGAGGTGACCGGTAGAGAAGGCGGCAAGATCCCTATCGGAAAGCCGATCTCAAATGTGCATGTATTGATCTTGGATCGAAACATGAATCCTGTTCCGGTTGGAGTTGCCGGAGAGCTTTACCTATCAGGAATCTGCCTGGGACTCGGCTATTTGCACGACGAGGAAAAAACCAAAGCAGTATTTGTCGACAACCGGTTCGCGGAGATTCATTACGCCAAG
>QHZP01000053.1:0-511 GCA_003224715.1 Acidobacteriota bacterium
GGTGGCCATCGTGAACTGATTCGAGACGGTGAGACAGGTATTCTTTTCAAGGCGGGCAACGGCAAGTCTTTGAAGGAATCATTGCAGCGTGCCTTAGACGATAAGACTTTGATTGGTCGGCTGACACACCAGGCCTATCACTGGGTGTGTCGGGAAAGGGAATGGAAACTAACTACTGAGGTTTACAGTAAGGTCTACAAACTCGCTCTTGGTTTAATGGACTCCGCCGCCACGCAACTTGCTTTGACCTCATTAGTTACGATCAATTCCCGGAACCTGATTTGACCAAGCATGATGGTTCTCTGTCATCACCAAACTCTGAAGGACGCTGTCCGCATCCTCGAGACGGTCTGGGCATTCTGTCAATTGGGGCATGAAGTGGAAATGGTGGCACTGGTATGAATCCCCGTCAGGATGCAAAAAGGATGAATTCCAGCATCATCACAGAACATTTCACTTCAGTTCGGAGCCGCCTCCTGATGAAGATCCTTTTTCTTGGCACTCAATTGCC
>QHZP01000053.1:559-7297 GCA_003224715.1 Acidobacteriota bacterium
TCTCACCTTTGTTTGCTCCGTTGACTTGAACGTTGAAGAAAGCGTGCTGGACGAGATGCGCCAGGTCTGCCCTAAGTTTATTGTCGTCCGCCAGCCGCAATGGGACCGCAATTCCTGGCGCTACTATCTCAAACTGGTGGCGAGCTTTGTTTCGCCTTATCCGTTCAGCATTGCCAAGGATTACTCGTCAGCCTTGGTTCGCCAACTCCATCAGCTAATTGCCGCCGAGCGGTTTGACGTGCTGGTCTGCGATTTTCTCCATGCCTCAATTAATCTGCGCGGTGTGAACTCCCTGCCGATCGTTTTGTTTGAGCACAACGTCGAAGGTGAGATCTTTCGCCGCCATTACCTGCAGCAGAAGAATTGGATCGGCAAGCTGTTCTGGTTTTACCAATGGAAGAAGATGCAACGCTACGAGGAGTATGTCTCCCGGCGAGTCGATTGCTGCATCGCAGTCTCAGACGTCGACAAGCAAACGTTCCAGCGGGATTATGGGCTCACCAATGTGTCTGTGATTGGCACCGGGGTAGATGTGAACTACTTTGCCGATCAGCGCGCCGTTCGAAAACCACATCGGCTGGTGTAAATTTTGCCGCTGATTCACCATCGGGTTCCCGATGTCTCACTGGCCATCGTGGGGCGCCGACCGGGGCGCAAGGTGGTACAACTTGGCCACTCTTGGCCGCAGATTCTTGTTACGGGTCGCGTGGAAGATGTCCGACCCTTTCTGGCCGAAGGCGCTGTTTTCATCGTTCCATTGCGCATCGGCGGCGGGACACGTATCAAGGTTTTTGAAGCCATGGCCAGCGGCATTCCGGTGGTTTCCACCTCGATTGGCGCCGAGGGCCTGCAGGTCGAACACGGTCACAACATCCTGTTGGCTGACACACCAGCAGCGTTTGCAGAGGCGGTTACGAGATTGCTGGAAAGCCCTGCAACAGCCCAGCGGATGGCGGCCGCGGCCAAGTCGCTTGTCACGGAAAACAATGACTGGAGCATCGTCTCTCGGCAGTTCGCTGAGATTTGCCGCAAGACCACGTTAAGGCAGCAAGGTGCTTGCAAATGAAAATTAGCCTTCTTGGCCTTGTCTCTATTGACGCAGTGAGGCCCATCTGTTTTGCTCGGGAAGGGCACTCGATTGTGTGGTGTGGATGTCGATGCCGTCAAGGTTGAGATCATGCGGTCTGAAGAGGCTAGGCCGGTTGTGGAAGAAGACCCTGGTTGGAGCTCATTGGTGAGGCACGCAATGGCCGCAACCGAACAATTCATACCCGCCAGCGTCAAGGAGGCGGATTTGGGACGGTCACCAGGCGCGTAGCCTTTTCCAGCAGCCACTCGAGTAACTTTGCCCTCATGCGTGACTTTTTACTTGCCATTATTATCATCGCCAGTTTACCGATTGGCATTTTCCGACCCTTTTACGGAGCGCTGATTTACGCCTGGATTAGCTACATGAACCCACATTTGTTAGCCTGGTCCTTTGTCCGCACCTGGCCTGTCGCCAAGATTAGCGGGATCAGCACTTTCATCGGCGCAATGGTCCAA
The DNA here is from genome assembly GCA_003224715.1 of Acidobacteriota bacterium. Lineage (GTDB taxonomy): Bacteria > Acidobacteriota > Terriglobia > Versatilivoradales > Versatilivoraceae > QHZQ01. The sequence continues at coordinate 2,105 of QHZP01000053.1, forward strand.
CAGGACACTGATTCTCGCCCCTTGCGCGAGCCCGAGAATATCCTGATGATCGTACTGTTCTTAATCTTCACCTTATCAAGTGCTTTTTCCATTTATCCGAATCGCGCTTGGCCAGAATGGTTCGGTATGGGGAAGATCATCCTGATGGCCCTCGTAACCTCAACGCTACTTACAGATCGGAAAAGACTCCGCTATTTCTTCCTGGTTGTTGGATTCTCCTTGGGCTTTTACGGCGTCAAGGGAGGCCTCTTTGGTCTTGCAACCGGTGGCCAAGAAACGGTCTGGGGGCCCGGCGAGTCCATCATTGGCGCAAATAATGCGCTCGGCGTGGGGTTGAATATGTGCCTGCCAATATTCTGGTATTTGAAAGTTTTGCTTGCTTGCTTTTTCTTAACGATACCAGCGATCATGTTCACATACTCTCGTGCCAGTGCTCTTGGTCTTGGAGCAGTGATTCTAGCCATAATTCTCAAGGGCAAGGGAAAGGTTCTGGCCCTGGCGATTTTGCTAGTTGCGGGCATGCTGACCATCAGTTTTGTTCCTGAGAAGTGGCTGCACCGCCAGCAAACCACTCTCACATACGAGCAGGACACGTCGGCAATGTCTCGGTTGGGAGAATGGGAATTTTGTTGGCGTTTGGCCTTAGATCGCCCTCTCACGGGGGGTGGGTTTGAGTTCTATACCGTGGAGACTTACGCCAAATATTTCCCCGAATTTCTCAGTAAATTTGGAACTTACTGGAACGCCCACAGCATTTATTTCGGGATGCTTGCTGCCCATGGCTTCCCAGGCCTACTCATTTTCTCGCTCATGCTTGCTTTGACGCTTGTGAGTTTGAGAGGTATCAAAAGGGCGGTCGGAGGTCGGGAGGATTTGAAATGGCTGGCCAATTATTCCAATATCGTGCAAGTAAGCTATATCGGATTTCTTGTAAACGGTGCTTTCAACAACATGGAGTATTTTGATCTTGTCTATCATTGGGTCGGGGTTACAGCCAGTCTCAAAGTTCTGGCTCGCCAGGCATTGAAGGAAGGTCTGGTTGAAGAGCCCGTCCTGACCGGACCAATGTCTCCCTTGGCTGTCCGCTTAGGGTCGTTCGGCGGCCCTTCGATGCGACAAGGTAAGATTCTCCGAAATGCGAGACAAACGGGTAATAAGACCTAGTGAAAAAATCATGGGTGGAACCGTCCGGACCTATTACGGTGATAACAACCACGGGGGCCTTGCTTGGGCAGATGGGACTCACGTTGGTCTATCGGGGAGCCCAGGAACTCGGTGAGGGACCACGATTTGCTGGGCAAACAAGTTCGGTGCCTTCAGCATGAGCAGCGATCGGCGCTGCCCGATCGATAGTTCTCCCCTGTGCGCTCTGCTGATGTTTGAATTGTGGCAGTGGAGATTCCTCTCAAACTCACAAAGGACCGCATGAGAATTCTGACTTACACCTCACTCTTTCCCAATGCCACCGACAGTAACCATGGAATTTTTGTTCGGAACCGGATGTTGCATTATGTGCAGCGTTACGGGCACGAACTGCAGGTGGTTGCTCCCGTCCCTTATTTTCCCAACGTGCCCATATTTGCTCGTTGGTCCAGATACTCGCAGATACCCCGACAAGAGAAGCAGCAGGGGATCACAGTTCTCCACCCGCGTTATCTGGCTACCCCCAAAGTAGGGATGATGCTTTATGGGTGGCATATGTTTCTCGGCTCGCTGGCGAGCGTCAAGCGACTTCAACGTTGTTTTGATTTTGCGGTGATTGATGCGCACTTTCTCTACCCCGATGCCTTTGCGGCTATTCTTCTGGGCCTGGTTACCAAAAGACCCGTCATTGTCAGCGCCCGTGGGACTGATGTTCATCTGTATACTCGATTGCTCGGAATAAAGCCGTTGTTGCGTTTTGTGCTCCACCGGGCTGCGGCAGTGATCACCGTTTGTCAGAAGCTAAAAGACATGATTCTTGAATTAGGTATACCAGAGGAGAAGATTAGGGTCATTGGGAATGGCATCGATCTTCGCCAGTTCTATCCAGGCGATCGGCTGGCGGCCCGGCGCCGGCTGGGTTTGCCTCTAGACAAGACTCTGATCTTGTCCGTGGCGCGTATTGCGGAAGTCAAAGGAATTCATCACCTCATCGACGCAGTGGCTCGGGTCCGTCGGCAGCGTCCCGAGGTTCAGTTACTGCTCGTGGGAAATTGCGAGGACTCAGCCTATTTGAAGGCTCTCGAAAGGCAAGTTGCCCAGGCAAATTTGGCCGGCGCCGTTCACTTCTTCGGTTCTCAACCCCACGGTGCATTGCGTGGTTGGTATAACGCCTGTGATCTCTTTTGCCTTGGCAGTGCGCGAGAGGGTTGGCCTAACGTTCTTTTGGAGGCTTTGGCTTGCGGTAAACCAGTGGTTGCCAGCCGAGTGGGGGGAATTCCGGAAATCGTGGTCTCAGCCGACTATGGTCTACTGGTCGATCCTCCGCATGGTGAGAGCTTTGCTGCAGTCATCCACACCGCTTTAAACAAGTCTTGGGTCACGGAGAAACTGGTCCACTATGCCACGGGCTTTAGCTGGGATCAAGTGTCAGCCAAGCAGGAGAGTCTGTTTCAGCAGGTGGTTCCCATTCCCAACCGGCGGTCTGATTCTCACCGAGATTTTAAGCCCTAGGGACAGAGAGGCAGTCGATGTCCATTGTGGTCCGAGAGGCTGATCTGGAAAAAGACCAGCAGATTCTGATTTGGTTTCTCCAGCAACACTTGACAAAGCAGTCGGACCACCGCCGTTTCGACTGGCTCTACCGAAATAATCCGCACGGCGCTGCTCAAGCTTGGATCGCCACAGACCGGGAAAAAGAGATAATCGTTGGAATGGCAAGTGCCTTTCCGCGCCGTTTCTACATTGGCGGCAAGGAAGAACGAGGTGTAGTCCTGGGAGATTTTTGTATCAGTGACCAGTACCGCAGTCTCGGTCCGGCGTTGCAGCTTCAGCGCGCTTGCCTTACCTCAGTTGATGGGAAGAATAAGACTTTTGGTTACGATTTTCCCAGCCAAAGTATGATTTCTGTCTACAAACGACTTAACGTCAAAGCGGCTGGACAGATGGTTCGTCTTGCCAAGCCACTCCGGGTAGACAGAAAAGTTAAGAAAACTGTGAAAGTAAACGCACTTTATCAGCCATTGACTGAGGCGGGCAACGCGGTTCTCTCTTTGCTTGATCGGCGCTTCAAGCAAAGCAGTTCTGCCTCGACGATAGGGCTTCACCAGGGCGTTTGCGGAGAGGAATTCACCAGTCTGGCTCAGGAGGTTGGCAGCCGCTACGGTGCGTGTGTTCAGCGATCTGCGGACTACTTGAATTGGCGTTATCTTGCCCATCCACTTTATTCTTATGAGCTGGTAACAGCTCGCCGTGCGGGCACTTTGCAAGCCTATGCGGCATTTTCCGAAACCGACAGAGACGCATTTCTGGTTGACTTATTCGGCATCGACGCTTCAATCATTCGTGATCTCGCGGGCAAATTAGTGGATCTTCTTCGCCAACGCGGAGTAGTTACCCTGAGTGCGCCAATGATGGATTCTCACCCGTGGGTCGGTGTTCTCCAAGATCTCGGCTTCCGGAAACGAGAAGCGAGTCCAGTCGTAATCTATTTGCCATCTTCCCAACTATCAAAGTCCGTCCTGGTTGAAAGTGCCAATTGGTCGTTGGTCGATGGGGACCGTGACAGCTAGAATTCAGAGAGGTTGTTTACATGGCCGACAATACTGCAGGTGAAACAATTAGGCGCTATATCGTGGAAAAATTTCCATTGGCCAAGAAACGGGGCCTTAACCACACCGATTCGCTGTTGGAAACTGGCATTTTAGATTCGATGGGGGTTTTGGAACTGGTTGAGTTCATCGAAGGGGAATTTAGGATTTCGGTGACCGATGAGGACTTGCTCCCCGATAACTTTCAGTCCATCGAACGAATAGCAGCTTTTGTTCAGCAGAAAACCCGGACTAACTAAAGGGTCTCATATGACGGTATTGGTACGTTCGGTGAATCTCAATACTGAAAGGGACAAACTGGTTGGAATCTTGGAAAGAAATCTGACAGATTTGGCTCACTCAGTTCGCTTCAGTTGGCTTTACCAAAACAATCCTGTGGGTACCGCTTGGTCCTGGTTTGCAGTAGAGAGGGAAACTCGGAAAATGGTGGGAATTGCTTCAGTCTTCCCTCGGGCCATGTGGGTTGGTGGAGAAGTCAAACTCTGCGGGCAAGTCGGTGATTTTGCCATTGACGGAGGTTACCGCAGCCTGGGTCCAGCTCTCATGTTGCAGCGTGCCACGTTCGAACCGGTCGATCAAGGGGTTCTGGCATTTTGTTACGATTGCCCACCACATGACCAAGGGATGTCGACATTCCGCCGACTCGGGATTGGTTCGATCTCTCAAATGCAGCGTTACACCCGACCACTTCGAGTCAACAGGCAAATCATCAAAAGGATCGGTCAGGGTAGGCTCAGTGCTTCACTAGGTCGACTTGGAAATATCCTGCTTGACCTTTGGACCTATCGAAGATACAGAGTTCGCAATCTTGAGCTTTCTCCTTATGCGGGCGGCTTCGGAGAAGAATTCTCAGCTCTGGACCAGAGCGTGGGGGGAACTGAGGGTTATCGACAGGATCCATTGCGCCAATATAGGGTGCAAACCGCTCGCCGTAATGGGGAACTGCTTGCTTTTGCCATATACTCCATCTCAGGTCAAGATGCTTATCTAATCGATTTGTTTGGAAAAATTTCTGTCGAGGTAGGTCTTGAACTGCTGGCAGCGGTCGTGGACGATCTAAAGAAGGGACCGGTGCAGTCGTTACATTGGCTTATTAACACTGGGAACTGCTTGTCGGACCTTGTCCGGAAGACCCACTTCAGTTATCGTTCTCTGGCAGCACGCATTGTCGCCTACAGCCGTCCGGGTTCTCTGACAAGGACTCTTTTTGATAGAGATCCTAAGTGGTTTTTCAATCACGCCGATATATTGGCATAAGCTGCTCCTATCGTTTTTGGCGACAATGATTATCCGGTTTCTTCTCGACGAAAAAATCTTGGAGGAATAGACGATGGATTTCTTGATTCATCATATGCTAAAGACAAGCGCTGCTCGCTTTCCTGAAAAAGAGGCTCTGATCTGTGAAAATGAGCGATTGCCTTATGGGGAAGTTGCACGGCGA
>QHZP01000053.1:7338-32333 GCA_003224715.1 Acidobacteriota bacterium
TTCCCCAAGTGCTCTCTATATTTGGGGTCGCTCAAGCGGGAGGGGCCTTCGTCCCCATAAATAATCTTCTGTTTCCGGAACAGGTCGTTCATATCGCGAACGACTGCCGGATGAAGGGTTTGATTACGACGAAATCCAAGCTGGCTACCTTGGCTCCTGCCATCCATGAAATGTCTTCCTTGGAATTTGTGGTACTCACTGGGGAGGGCGACATAACTGCTATTTCTCTGCCTACGCATAGTCTTGAGGCGCTCGGTGACATCCCCCAGCCCCCGAAATGGCGTGAGCTGTCCATCGAAAAAGATCTGGCGGCCATCTTGTACACCTCGGGTTCAACGGGGAAACCTAAGGGAGTCATGCTCACCCACGAACAGATCATGGCTGGCGCGTCGATCGTGTCAACCTACCTTGAGATTACAGAAGCAGAGCGGATCCTGGCGATTCTGCCCTTCAGCTTCGACGCAGGAATGAACCAGCTCATGACCGCTTTTCAGCAGGGCAGTACGTTGGTCCTCATGACCTTTGTCTTTGCCAAGGAAATTGTTCAGATGTTGCTGAAGGAGCGAATTACAGGACTGGCGGGGGTCCCAACTCTCTGGAGCCTGATCGCTCAGCCTAGCTCAACTTTGCAAAAGAACCAGTTCCCCCACCTGCGCTACATCACCAACACCGGAGGTGCCATGCCGCAGACCGTCCTGGCCACCCTTCGCCAAGCTCTGCCGACGACCAAAGTCTTCCTGATGTATGGGCTGACGGAGGCGTTCCGCTCTACCTACTTGCCTCCCGAGGAGTTGGACCGTCGGCCCACGTCGATGGGGAGGGCCATCCCCAACACGGAAATCCTGGTCATCAACGAACGCGGCCAACTCTGCGGGCCGGGCGAAGTAGGGGAACTCGTTCATCGCGGCCCTACCGTCTCGCTGGGATATTGGGGACAACCTGAGCTGACCGACAAAGTGTTGCGGCCTCACCCGCTGCTGCCGCCCGAATTGCGGGACGGGGAGAAAGTATGCTATTCGGGCGATCTGGTGAAAATGGATGAAGACGGCTTCCTCTATTTCGTTGGCAGACGCGACACCATGATTAAGTCCTCCGGATTCCGGATCAGTCCCACCGAAGTCGAAGAAACAATTTTCCAAAGTGGCAAAGTCCGTGGAGCTGCGGTTATTGGTATTCCTGACGAAGTGCTGGGTCAGCACATTAAGGCCTTTGTGGTGCCCAAGGATGGAGCTCCTTTATCGCCCGAGGCCATAGTTACCTTCTGTGCTGAAAAAATGCCTCGCTACATGGTGCCCAGGACAGTGGAAGTTCTTGCCGAACTGCCGAAAACCAGTAGCGGAAAAGTGGACTATCCGGCATTGAGGCGCCGAGAAAGGCTCTAACCTAATCATGAATTCCGCTCTTGCTCTGGTTGAACGTTATTTCAGCGCGACGGGAGGAGAACTTCGTATTGGTGGAATGCCAGTGAGCATTCTGGCTGCACGATACGGGACGCCGTTTTTCGTCTATGACCGACAGGTTTTGGATCACAAGTGGTCTGCCTTACGGGGTGCCCTGCCGACCGAATTTGCCATCAGCTATTCAGTCAAAGCCAACCCAAACGGAACCTTGCTGCGTTATTTCCTCTCCAAAGGCTGCGGACTGGAAGTAGCCTCCGGCGGAGAATTTTATCAAGCCTTGGCGGCAGGCTGTTCTCCCCGGAAAATCATCTTTGCCGGACCTGGCAAGACTGAGCCTGAGCTGGAATATGTGCTCAAAGAAGGAATCGGCGAGATCCATTTGGAATCGTTGCTGGAGGCAGACCGAGTTGCGAACATTTCCGAAAAGCTGGGCGTACGCGCCAGAGTTGCCCTTCGGGTCAACCCGAGTGGAGAAGCCCAAGGTGGGGCCATGCGGATGGGAGGTAAACCGGTCCCCTTTGGTATTGATGAGGAAATTCTAGAAGCGGTATTGGACCGACTGCTTTCTTCGTCCTGGTTGGATTTCCGCGGCATTCATCTTTTCGCCGGCACGCAAATTCTCGACTACACCCTTCTGCTCGACCAGTACCGCAAAGGTCTGGAGATTGCCCGTAAGGTCGCTGGACGGCTGAAGCGGCCGCTCTACACGCTCGACTTTGGGGGAGGGCTGGGCATCCCCTACTTCAGCAATGATCAACCGCTTGACATGGCGGGTCTGCGACAGGGCCTAATCGAGCTAATGGAGGAGCTCAGGAGCGAGCCGCTCTTGAAGGGAACTCAGCCGATGGTGGAGCCAGGCCGTTTCCTGGTGGGTGAAGCTGGCGTCTACATCGCCCGAGTCAATGACATCAAGGTCTCGCGAGGCAGGAAGTTCCTTATCACCGATGGGGGCATGCATCACCACCTGGCCGCTTCGGGAAACCTCGGGCAGACTATCAAGCGAAACTATCCAGTTGCTCTGCTGTGCCGGCTGGACTCTGAGCCAGCAGAGACCGTGGACGTCGCCGGGCCTCTCTGTACGCCGCTCGATGTGTTGGCCAGATCGGTGCATTTGCCAAAGGCGGAAGTGGGAGATTTGATCGGAGTCTTTCAGTCCGGAGCCTACGCCCGCTCGGCAAGCCCCCTGGGCTTCTTGAGCCATCCGTTACCCCCAGAAGTCTGGGTTGAAGCGGGACAGGATTATCTGATCCGTCGCCGTGGATGCTATGAAGATTACTTGCAAGACCTGGTTCAGCTCTCTCTTGACCGAGCTTAGAGTCTTTCCTCCTCGCGTTTATGGCGGTCGAATGATTCTATCTCTCTATACCAGCCTCAGCCTTTGCGGCAGTTCGTCCAGGTCGAAAGGAATGAAGTGATTGGCTTGCTTCCTGCCCTTCAAGAGTGGGAGCCACTCACCTGCAGGATTTATAAACGACCACGCTGCCAGCCCCTTGGGTGGGTTGCCTGAGCCGGTCGAAGCCAGTAAGGACTTCCTGATTCGGAAGCGAGGAAGCCACGAAGAGATACAGGGTGTCCGGAAATACCGAGGACATTGGCACGGGACGTCAAGGAATCCGAATCATCGTGGGGTTGTGAGAGAGCCCGCCAAGTCCAGACCGCAACCCTTCGGGAGGCGACTTAGGAGACCTGCTGTCTGAAAAGTGAAAGACTACTCATTGTTGCCTACCACTTTCCGCCGCAAAGCGGCAGCAGCGGCCTGCTGCGCTCTCTGAAATTTTCGAGGCATCTTCTTGATTTTGGCTGGCAATCGTTCGTTCTTACAGTGAATCCAAGAGCCTATGAGCGTCTTGACGAGCGCCAGTTGGGGGAGGTGCTGCCGGAAGTCAGAGTAATTAGAGCCTTCGCACTCGATACCCAACGTCATCTTGCGTGGCGCGGACGCTACCTGCGTTGCCTGACGCTTCCAGACCGGTGGGCGAGCTGGTGCCTGGGTGCAATTCCGGTGGCGCTGCGAGAAATCCGACGGCACCGTATCAGCGTTATCTTCACCACCTTTCCGATCGCAACTGCCGTGTTGATCGGATGGGTTCTCCATCGTTTGACGGGCAAGCCCTGGGTCGTGGACTTTCGCGATTCGATGACCGAGGAGGGGTATCCCCGAGACCGCCTGACCTGGCGAGTCTGGCGCTGGATCGAGCGGCAGGCGATTGAGCATGCTTCCCTTTTCATTTTTACGGCGCCGGCAGCCCGTCAGATGTACTTGAACCGCTATCCGAGGCTCGAACCCCAGCGATGCCTGGTCATTCCGAACGGTTATGATGAGCCTGACTTCCAGCACCTAATGCGGTCGCAGCCCACTGCGGTTCCAGAAAGCCGTCCCTTGCGGCTAGTGCACTCCGGGCTGGTTTACCCAGAAGAACGGGATCCTCGCGCCTTCTTCAGTGCGCTCTCACAATTGAAGAGTGCAGGAAGCATCAGCGCTGCAACTCTCCAGATTGATTTGCGGGCACCTGGCTCCGAGTCCTACCATTCCCAGCTCTTGAAGGATTTCGACATCGAGGATCTGGTGCGCCTGTTGCCGCCGCTTCCTTACAGTCAATCTCTGCAAGACGACGCTGCAGCCGATGGCCTGCTTCTTCTGCAGGCAGCCTGGTGCAACCATCAGATCCCCGCCAAGGCTTACGAATACCTTCGCGTCGGGAGGCCGATTCTGGCGCTTACACCCCAGGAAGGGGATACCGCCGGCCTGCTGCAAGAGGTAGGTGGCGGAACGATCATCGACCTGTCAAACGTCGAGGCCATTGTTCAGAGATTACCGGGCTCTCTGGAATGCGTGCGCCAAGGCCAGCATCCCTTGCCGGACCCTGAGAAAGTCCAGCGTTATGACCGGCGTAAGCAGGCGCAGCAACTCGCGGCATCTCTGGAAGGGCTACTCCCGCAGCGGCCAAAAGTGCAGGTACAGGACGTTTACCCGGCGAGCAAACCTGAAGTCACTCCGACCGGGCGAATCGGGAGCAAAAAACGGAGTTCCAAAGGGTGTACGGCATCTACGGATGGATCAATCTCAATTCCACTGGACGATGGCGGCCTGGATTAGACGACGTCCAGCGAAATGTAACGGTTGAGCATTGCCGATTTGTCCGGCGGGCTTCAACCGATCAATAGGACACTCTCCAGGTGGTTTGTTAGCGGAGAGAGATTCACAACCATCAGGTGCTGCACTGCTGTGCGAGTTGCGGAGGTGCAGCCCCCTCAAGAGCTGCAAGTGACACCGAAAGAGTTGTTTACCTCTACGAAGACTATGGTGCTCCACTCGTCTCAAAGCTTCTTTAGGCAAAGGTCGCAACTATGAAAATTTTATTCATCTGTCATCGTTTCCCCTATCCGCCCGAATGCGGTGCAAGGATCCGTCCCTTCAATATGATCCGGTGGCTCAGCACTAAGCATCAGGTTACTGTCGCCTCGGTTGCCCGATCACCGCAGGAACTTGCTAAAGGGAAAGGCATTAGCCAATTTTGCCAGGGGTATGAAGTTGAATTGATATCGCCCATAAGAGCATGGCTGCAAGCCCTCGGCTGCACCTTAAGCAGCAAACCATCTTCATTAGGTTATTTCTACGTGCCCCAACTTCACAAAAAAATTCAGGGTCTTCTGAAGAACGAGCAGTTCGATCTAATCTGGGTCCATTGCTCTTCTGTAGCCCAGTACGTTTTCGACTTTGCAGATTGCCCTCGGGTAATGGATTTCACGGATATGGACTCTGAAAAGTGGTTCCAATATGCTCGACACCGCACATTTCCCATCTCGTTACTTTATCTCCTCGAGGCCTTGAAGCTGCGGCGCTATGAGAAGAAACTCGCAATCGCCTTCAATGAATGCACAGTGATATCTCCTGGTGAGAGGAAAACACTGGAGTCTTATGGGCTACAGGTTCCCGTGACGGTCGTCCCCAACGGCGTTGATCTGGACTTCTTTACCAACACCCGGGAGGGGTATGATTCCAGATCTCTGATTTTTCTCGGTCGGATGAATTACTATCCGAATATTGACGCGGTCAGTTATTTTTGTCGACATGTCCTGCCACGGATCCAACGTGAAATTCCAGAGGCCCAACTCGTAATCCTTGGGAGCAATCCGGTTCGCCGCGTTCGCAATTTAACCCGGCTGCCTGGCGTGACCGTCACAGGCGCAGTGCCGGATGTGCGTCCTTATTTGCAAAGGGCTGCTGTCAGTGTAGTCCCATTGCGAGTTGCCAGCGGCATTCAAAACAAAGTGCTGGAATCTATGGCGATGAAGGTTCCGGTGGTTGCTTCCTCTCCAGCGTTTCAAGGTGTCAATGCCTTGGAAGGAGAGCATTTATTGGTAGACGATTCAGCCGACGGATTTGCAACCAAAGTTCTTTCTCTGATGAAGAACCCGTCCCTGCGTCAGCAAATAGCAGAAGCGGGCCGAAAGCGGATTGAATCGTGTTACAGTTGGGAAGCCTGCTTGCAAGTTTTGGATAGTCTATTGGAACCCCTGACTCTAAGAGCGATGGGACAAGGGAAAGCAGGAAGTTCCGTCTCGGTATGCTCTTAGGTTCACCGCGAGAGCTGCCCACCCCGTTGAACCCGTCGAACTGGAGCCGATCTTAGCTGCTTCTCGATCAACTGGTTTTCAACGGATCGATGCATCGGTTGGCCATGAAGACACCATGGTCGGGGTTCACGCGAGAGATATTGCCGAGGTCCATCAAACTATTCCGGACATATCAGTCGCGATTGTCGGCCCGGAAGCAAGACGAAACAACTGAGGTCAAGGAAGGATTCTGTCCGTGAGAATTAGCATTTTCGGGATGGGATATGTAGGAGCCGTAACGGCCGCTTGCTTCGCCCAGGATGGTCACCAGGTAGTAGGTATCGATATTGATCCGTCCAAACTGGCCATGCTGAAAGCAGGGCAGAGCCCCATTATTGAGGATGGTCTTTCTGAACTCATCGTCCAAGCGGTTCAAAGTGGGCGGTTGCGTGTTACTCAGGATGGCACCACGGCCGTTCACGAAACTGAAGCCTCGCTGGTCTGTGTGGGCACCCCCAGCCGGCGGAATGGCAGCCTTGACACTTCGGTGGTTTGCCAGGTGGCCACACAGATTGGCTCTGCTTTGAAAGAAAAAAAGACTCCCCACCTGGTCATTGTGCGCAGCACCATGTTGCCCGGCACTGTCAATAATACAATTGTCCCCTTGTTACACGGCGCGTCTGGCAAACACGTGGATGCGGATTTTGATGTCTGCTTCAATCCTGAATTTCTGCGTGAGGGGACATCACTGAAGGACTTTTACAATCCACCGTTCACAGTGGTGGGCGCTCGCCAGCCGCAAGTCGCATCGAGAGTACAACCCCTCTACCAGCGGGTTCAGGCGCCATTTCTCACGACCACTGTAGAAACGGCCGAGATGATTAAATGTACCTGCAATACATTCCATGCTCTCAAGATTGCCTTTGCCAACGAGATCGGCAACCTCTGCAAAGCAATGAATATCGATAGTCACGAGGTCATGAGAATCTTCTGCTCGGATAGCAAACTGAACATCTCTCCGACCTATTTGAAGCCTGGTTTTGCCTTTGGTGGCTCTTGTTTGCCCAAGGATCTACGGGCCCTGGAATACCAGGCCACGATGCTCGCCCAGGCACTGCCGGTGATTCGAGCCATACTACCGAGCAATGCGTTGCAGATCGAAAGGGCAGTTGAGATGGTCCTGGATACGGGCAAGCGTAGGGTGGGGATGATGGGCTTAAGCTTTAAGCCCGGCACCGACGATCTGCGGGAAAGCCCGCTGGTTGTGCTGGCCGAGCGATTGTTGGGAAAGGGGCTTGAGCTAAAGATTTACGACAGCAATGTGTCGTTGGCGAAACTCATAGGCGCCAACAAACGTTATATCGAACATGAAATCCCTCACTTGTCGCGCTTGATGGTCAGTTCGCTTGAAGAACTGTTTCAAAGAACGGAAGTGATCGTCGTCGGAAACAGGGCCCCGGAGTTTGCAGAAGCTTTGCAGAGGTATACTAGCGACCAGTTCACCGTCATTGACTTGGCAAGGATCATCCATAACTCTGCACAACCTGCTAATTACCATGGCATATGCTGGTAATGCCACCGAGAAGGCTATCGCATGACTCTGCTCATTCCACCCAGAGCCAGGAGGTTTCTCTATTCCACAATATTGCTTGCCTTATCCCTGCTGTTTTCCTTTGTCGTATGCGAGGGTATATTAAGATTGCTAGGCTATCGTGGCTCTCCCCAGTCGCTCATTCGTAATGTATACTTCGTCGATGACCCTATTCTTGATTGGCGAAGGTTACCGAATTCTGAATACACTGAGGGGCCAATTGATTACAAATACAATACCTTCGGATTTCGTGACATAGACCATACATTCCTCACGCCCGCGCATAAACAAAGGATTGTTGTATTGGGCGATTCTATCACAGAAGGGTACGGAGTGGAGTGGCGGTCAGTTTTTGCTCCTTATATTCAATCTCGGCTGGGCGATGGTTTTGAAGTCATCAATATCGCGGCGAGTGGATTAAATACCCCGCAGGAGATTCATCTTTTCTCTCAGACGGGACTTCAATACCGGCCGGAATTGTTAGTTCTAAACTTTGTTCTCAATGATTGTGATTTCTATTCCAACTTTAAGAGCGGACAGAAATATGCGGCCCTGAAAGATTCGAGGATTGATCTGATAGGGCTGTCAGTGGATCCTGGAGTCAAACGCGTTCTTAAGTCATCTGCCTTCTTATATTTTGTCAAACAGAATTTGGAAGATCTTATTGGAAGGTTCAGAGGAATTCCTAAGACTGACTACTACAGCGAGATTTGGGAGAAACAAGAAAACCGGAAAAAGATCACAACTGGGTTTGATCAATTAGCCGCCCTGCAGAAAGAGAATGGTTTTGATGTTCTTGTAATCATTTGGCCACTCCTTACCAGCTACGATACTTATAGGTTCCAATCCATCCACCAATGGGTCAAGGACCAAGCGCAAAAGAGAGATTTTTCGACTATCGATTTGTTAGCAAAATTCTCCAGCTTTCCATATCGCAAGCTGCAAATTACGTCGGAAGATAGCACCCACCCTAACGCATTAGGCCACGAGATAGCCGCCGAGACCTTCCTGGCGTGGTATCGAGCAAAGGGACGGCAGCAGTTGAGCCAAGTGGATCCTCACATGTGAAGTGTAACCAGCGCCGTCTCCACAGCTCTTTTGGTCTGCAATACCATCAGGGTAAGCGCAGCGTTGGTAATGCCACCAGCGTATGCTTCTGCCGGCAAATAAGCAATTTCTTGGTTGCAGGTGAGACCAGAATGAAAAAAGTTGCGCTCAATTTCGTTCTCCTGTCCGTGTCGGTGTCCCTCTGTCTCTTGCTGATTGAGCTTGGATTGAGGATGTTCCATCCGCAGAATCTCACACTCTCCTACCAGAGCAGAGACGGTCTTCGAATTCTCAGGCCCAATCACAGTGGCATCTATAAAAGCGCCGACACGGTCGAGCCCTATAAGATCAATTCCTTGGGAATGAGAGATCGTGAGCACCGGGTAGAAAAGCCTGAAGGGAATTATCGACTCTTAATTCTGGGGGACTCCTTTATGGAAGCTCTCCAGGTTCCTTTCGAGCGTTCTTTTCCTCATCTCCTTGAAAGGAGACTGAATGGCGTCTCTGGGAGGCCCATTGAAGTGATCAATGCCGGCGTAAGCGGATGGGGTACGGACGATCAGCTCACTTATCTGTCGCGATATGGAATTAGGTTGAAACCCGACCTCATTTTGATCGCCATGACCCTGACCAACGATGTTAGCGACAATTTGGCAGAGACATTTCATACTCTAAACAACAATCAATTGCACGAGAAGCCGGTGCATGAGTTCTCCGCCACCGAATACAGGTTTTGGCAAGTCAAGGCATTTCTCGGGTCACACTCGCATCTGTACCAACTGATTCGGCTGGGCTGGCATTCCAAGGAGATAGAGGTGGGGGGGCAGCAATTGAGCGCTCATGTGGCCGACCAACTTCGCAAAGAACCGACTGAAAGAATCAACAGAGGGTGGCGTCTCACGTTCGAGCTACTGAAGAAAGTCAAGTGCTGTGGCACCGACATGGGTGCCAAAACACTGATTTTTCTCATTCCGATGTCCATTCAACTAGACGATGAAAAGCTCGACAAGTTTTATATGGATCACCACCTATCCAAGAGTTCGGTGTGCCTCGAAAGACCCCAGCAGCTTATGAGGGAGTTTGGAAGGACAGAAGGAATTGAGATAGTTGATTTGCTTCCGGGATTCAGGGAATTTCAGGCCCATGACAGGCGGCCGCTGGTTCTAAAACACGATGGACATTGGACAGAGGAAGGTCATTCTGTCGCCGCTGACATTGTCCTTCGAGAGTTAGTCGGAAAATCCTTTGTTGAAAAGACCTTCACACCCTTGGCCAGGTGAGCCAAATGAGGGCTTAGTGAATCCCCGCGCTTCTTCTCTTGAGTGAGAGAATGGCTTATCTCCACGTTTAGAGCAATCTCATTGAACATGTCGACAGACAAACTAAAGCTAGCGATGTTAGTGGGACGGGACACACCTACAACCTGCTCGGCAATCTCGATGATTGCCGGGTTACCCCAAGTCCAGATTCTTGCCATTCTAATTGATTCAGAGCGACTGTCTATTGCCCGTCGGCTGCGCAATTTGAAGAAAAATGTGCGTCGGGAGGGTTGGTCTTATTTGTATTTCTGGCTGCGTGAGTTTCTCTTGGACTTTCTTGAAAGTCTGTCGTCTCGCCAGATTTCTCGAGGCGATGTCTTCGAGACGTTGCGCCAATCGTTTCCGGGTCGAGCGTTTACGTTGGGTCAATTTGAAAAGCTGAATCATATACCGGTTCTGGAAGTCGGGAACCTGAATGGTCTTTTAGCCGCTGAAACGTTGCGGAAACTTGAGGTGGATTTGGGAATTGTTTTGGGGACAAGGATCCTGAAGCGATCCACATTTTCGATACCGCGAATGGGCTGTATCAATCTGCATAAAGGGAAGGTCCCTGAGTACAGGGGTATGCCCCCTGGGTTTTGGGAACTGTACGATGGCCGGAGCAGCGCCGGGGTTACCGTTCATTTTGTGGATGATGGATTGGACACGGGCGACATTGTGGGCGAAGACTCTGTTCTGATTCGCCCCAAGGACTCTCCTAGGACGTTAAGAAGAAAGCTTGACCAGAAAGGTAATGAGTTGTTGGTGCGATGCGTTCTCGATTTGGCGAAGGGACAGGCAGTGCGAAGGCCCCAACCTGCAACCAGCCACAAGACCAGAACTTCTCCGACTCGCCACCAGCAAGAGGAACTTGAGAAAGGATTGGGTCTTTCGTCCGTGAGACAAGAGCAATGGATTCGCATGCTGAAGACCTTCTTTTACTTGACAATTTTCTACACAGGCTTCTTTCACGTGGTACGCGGGCTACGCAAGATCTTACCCAAGAGTCGAGGCTGTATACTCCTCTATCACCGCGTCAACGACCTGGCTGACGATGTGTTGACAGTGAGCCTCCAGCGTTTTACGGAACATCTACTAACCCTAAAAAAATACTATACGGTCATTCCGAGTTCGGTTATTGCTGAGAAGGTGAGGTTGGGGGAAAAGCTGCCGGATCACTCAGTCGCAATTCATTTTGACGATTGTTATCGAGATGTTTACACACAAGCCTCTCCCATCCTGGTCCAACTCAAGGTTCCTGCCTCTGCCTTTGTTTCTTCTGGCTTCATAGGGACAGAAAGGATATTTCAGCACGACGCGGACAAGTATCCCATTCGAATGGAAAACCTTCGGCCTGAGGACTTGTCTGGCTTGACGAAGCGTGGTTTTGAAATTGGGTCGCACACTGTCAATCATGTGGACTTGGGACAATGTGGAGACGAGGAAGCCTATAGAGAATTGGTGCAAAGCAAGCACGATCTAGAGACGATATTGGCCAGACCGGTTCTGATGTTCTCCTTCCCCTTCGGCAGGAAGAACAATATCCGTGAGAAGGTCCCTGAGCTAGTCAGACAAGCCGGCTATCAAACCATGTTTTCAGCCCACGGCGGCTACGTTACGGGAAGCTCAGACCCATTCAACTTATGTCGGATGGGGGTGAGTGAGGTTCACAGGCCACTTGATTTGCTGATGGAGATTGAGGGCCTCTCCTTGGGCGCCCTCAAAATGGGATGGAAGAAGCTCTGGCCCAATTCCAGATCGTCCTGACGGACGGAATTCAAAGAAATGCCTGTTGAGGAGAAAGTGGAAACGGGTCCACCGATAGTGTTACATGTAATAAATCACCTCATTGTGGGTGGCCTGGAGAATGGCCTAGTGAATTTGATTAACCATACGCCGCCCGAACGTTACCGCCACGGGGTTATTTGCCTAACCCACTACAACGATTTTCGCTATCGCATTCGTCGAGCCGATGTGCCCGTAATACCCCTATACAAGCGCGAAGGCCATGACCTGGGAATCTACCGCCGTTTATGGAAAGTGCTCCGCAGACTACGTCCTGCCATCGTTCACACTCGGAATCTATCGGGTTTGGAGTACTTAATTCCGGCAACACTGGCCGGAGTGCCGGGTCGAATTCATGGCGAGCACGGGCGGGATATCTACGATTTAGGCGGTTCCAATTTCAAATACAACCTGTTACGCAAAGCCATGCAACCCTTTGTGCATCGCTATATCGCAGTCAGCTCGGACTTGGCTCAATGGCTGACTGAAACCGTTGGCATTTCGAGGGAGCGCGTTACACAAGTCTACAATGGTGTGGATCTGAATCGTTTCTATCCTCGCAACGGGTACGAACCGCCTCTGTGGCCAGAAGGCTTTGCCCCTCTCGGGACTTTTGTTATCGGGACTGTCGGCCGAATGCAAGTGGTCAAAGGCTCTCTAACCCTGGTGCAAGCTTTTCTCCATCTACTCAACACTATCCCGCAGGCACGATCGCGTCTGCGTCTGGTTATGGTTGGTGATGGACCCTTGCGACAAGAGGCTCTCCAGCTATTACGTGAAGCCAGTGCCACATCTCTGGCCTGGCTTCCGGGCGAATGTGCCGATATCCCCAGGATTATGCGGACACTGGACTTGTTTGTATTGCCGTCTATTGCAGAGGGAATCTCCAATACCATTCTCGAGGCTATGGCCACTGGACTCCCAGTAGTTGCGACACGAGTGGGCGGCAATCCGGAATTAGTTGAAGAAGCACAGACCGGTACGCTTGTTCCATCAGACAGCCCGGCAGCGATGGCCGAAGCCATTGAAGCCTACCTCAACGATAAGGCGAAGCTAGTGCGTCATGGGCAATCGGGTCGTAGAAGGGTCCAAGCTCAGTTTGCTATAGAGGCGATGGTTAACGGTTACCTGTCGGTCTACGACTCCGTGTTGGCCGGCAGAAGTGTGGCATGATCCCGAATGGCCCCGACCGGTGAGGTTACGATTTTGTAATTGGCATCCCAATTCTTGTGAGTTACATCCCTACTCTTAGGTCTGTCCTTTTCAAAGTATGATGAAGAAACTGACCTTTAGAACGCACGAGAAATTGCATTTAGTTTGGAAGGACTCTTGCTGCCAGGCCTACTTTGAGCTACGCAAGCGCTAGTTTTGAAGGCTACAGCTTAATGAGAAGGGATTGGCGAAAAGAAAGGCAATTATGTCTATGAAAAAGGTATGGGTAATCCTGTTTATGTTGATTGGTTTGGTCAGACCCTCAAGAGCGACAGTTCTTAGTGATGCAGCCGCCGCTCTTCAACCCGGGCAATGGACGACCATTACGACCAATAATATCGATCCTACCTTGACCAATACTGGAGGGGCTAGCGGATTCATTTTTGGATATACCGAATCAATTAAATGGGATCCTGTGACACGACAGTTATTCTATGTGGGTATGGACCATAACCAGGCCAACCCGTCGCAAACACAGCGCTTTGTGAGTTACAGTGATAGTAATAATACCTGGCAGATCTTGCCTTCAACGTCGTGGATGCATACTGGCGCCACGCCCAGCCACGGTTATGACCACATGGCCCTTGATCCGGTCAACCTTCATCGGTAGGGCTTCTTATCGATATCAAATAGATACCAAGACCTGGACTAGTTTGCCAACGAATAATGTTTGGAACTACGCTGGATGTTGTGGTGGACTCGATTATTTCCCTGAACTCAATGGCGGCGGGGTTGTCTGGGTACAGGGAGGTGACGGAGTTTCCTTTTTCGGAGACTCGGCAAGCAACTGGGTGAGGATAGGAAGCACCTACGTTATGGGAGATTATCACAACTTTGCCGAGTACAATCCAGTTTACAAGGTTGTTGTTTTCGGCGGCGGAAACGGCAGTCGCAAGCTCTACAAAATGTCAAGCAATGGCATGATTACGGCTCTGCAGGACGCACCAGTAGATGTAGGAGTGCAGTCCTCCTTATTTACTGTCGATCCCGCAAGTGGCGACTACCTTGTCTTCTCCAATACCAATAGCAGTTTTTGGGTCTACAAGGTTCAGACCGACACTTGGATTCAACAAGCTGGAACCCCTCCAATCTTTCAGCCTCCAGTTAATGAGACTCCTGTTCACGGGCTCGTCGCCAGTCCCATCAGCACCTATGGAGTCGATCTCTTTGTAGATTGCCAAACCCAAAGTAGCTGTGTTGTGCGGCTCTACAAGCACGCTGGAGGGGGAGCTGTCACCCCACCCCCACTCGTACCTCCTAGCGGCACTTTGCAGGTTGGCCCTGGCAAACAGTATCCAACGATTTCCGCCGCAGTCGCCGCCGCACAAACTGGTAATATCATTGAAATTGGAGCTGGCGTTTATCCAAACGAAACCCTAACCATCAGCAAAAGTAACCTAACGCTCCGCGGAGTAGGCGGTTATGCCCACTTGAAATGGGGGACTGGCAACTACCAGACTAATACGAGCCTCATTGCTAATGGGAAAGGTATCTTCGTGATTAGTGGTAGCAATATCACTTTGGAAAACCTTGAATTTTCTGGGGCTAAAGTGGTTGATGAAAACGGGGCAGGAATTAGGTATGAAGGTGGTGATCTGACCGTTCGGGGCAGCTATTTCCACGACAATGAGAATGGCATCCTGGGCCAGGGAGGTGCAGGTAATACGCTTCTGATCGAACATTCCATTTTCGAACGCAATGGTTATTGTCCTACATCGTGCGCTCACAATCTTTACATTGGCAACATGGGAAGACTGATTTTTCGCCATAACAAGAGCATCGATTCAAGAGAAGGTCATCCATTAAAAAGCCGTGCTCTCGTAAATGAAATCATAAGCAACTACCTTAGTACGAAAAACAGTGACGGCAGTTACGAAGCAGACTTCCCAAACGGTGGTACACTATATTTCGTGGGCAATATAGTTGAGCAGGGTGCAGGTACTGGGAATCCAACAATGCTTTCTTACGGCGAAGAGGGAGCTTCCAATCCCAATCCGGCGTTGTATGTGATCAATAATACTTTCTACAATTGGCTCGGTTCGGGAACGTTCGTTGCCGTCAGTGGTTCGCCAACACTTACTTTAAAGAATAATATTTTCTCCGGGGGCGGTACCACTTTAAGTGGCGGCAGTACCGATTTAAGTAGCAACAAGACTCTGGCTTCTACCAGTTTTGTCAGCGCGTCTTCCGGTAATTTTCATTTGATTGCCGGCTCTTCTGCCATTGACGCTGGGATAGACCCAGGAAGTGCCGCAACCTTCAGTTTAACTCCCCAGTGGGAATATGTTGAGCCAGCCGGTAAACAGGCCAGGGTAATAAGCGGTGGCGGGCTTGATGTAGGTGCGTACGAATTTGTTTCCGGTACTCCAATCCCTTCTGACACCATCCCACCCATTGTGTCGGGGATGAGTGCTGCCAGCATCACGAGCAGTAGCGCCACTATCACCTGGACCACTAATGAGCCAGCAGACTCCCAAGTTGATTACGCCCTCACCAGCAGCTACACTAGTTCATCCCCACTGAACACGTCCTTGATCACCAGTCACTCGGTGAACATCGCAGGCCTGGCCGCTTTCACCCTCTACCACTACCGCATCAAATCCAAGGATGCAGCTGGCAACCTGACCACCTCGGCTGATTTTATGTTTACGACACTCGGAAGCGGATCTCCCCCGCCCGGAAGTGTCGCAGGATACCACATGCCATCGGTGCAGGATGAAAAGAATACCTACACGTCTTGGGGATGGACTTGGAAAGCAAACCAAGAGCCCTCTGCCGTGACCGACCCAATCTCAAACTACACGGTCAATGATCCTGATATCCACTACGACACTGAGGGTGACGATCTCTGGACCTACCTGATGATGTTCCACCGGAGTGGGAATACCGTCTACCAAAATCGTGCTAATGCTTGGGCGACTTACTTCAAGAATGGCTATAGCAACTGCACTGGTAGTTCCAGCAGGAACTATTGTTTTGACAAAGGATTTGGATTGGATCACGTGTATGGCTGGGGGTTGATTGCTCGTTACGAGGATTCTGCCGATGCGGCAGCACTGACGGAAGCTGAGAACATTGCGGCCGATATAGAAAATCTCTGGGCTCCGGACAGTTCTTTTAGTTGTCTGCCATCTGAAGCCTGTACTAGTTGGGGACTTCGCCTGCCTGGCCGACACCTTTTGTTCATGACGCGTCTTGCCGAAATTACGGGCAAAAGTCGTTGGATAACACTGCGTGACAAGATAATTAATCTTCTGATCAATAACCCAAATTGGGACGCAACTCGTGGGATGTATTTTGTAGGTGGATCCCAGACCGATGAAAAGATCGGTGTGGGCGCGTATGCTGCCGGGGCGCGCATTCAATCTACGTTCCACATTGGAGTGCTCACTGAAGCATTTGCCCACGCCTACCGCACGACTGGACGTCAGGACATTAAAAATCGCATGATTGCTATAGCCCATTTTGTAGATCAGTATGGCCTCGACCCTACCTACCAGTACACTGCGAGTTATTTTGGAGTTGTAAACGGAAAAGTATGGCACAGCTATTCTGCAACTCAGCCCGTTACTTTCTGGGACCCTGTGTACACAACCGATCTAGTGAATACGCTTGTATGGGGGTACAAACACACAGGAGACATCTCCTTCTACAACCGTGCGAAATACTTTTTCAATCGAGGAACAAAAGGTGTGTATGGCTCGCCTACCCAGCGTGTCGCAGCGGATAATGTGGTGCATCATTTCGTGGACACCATCTTCGACTCCTCCATGGGAAATAAATATCTGGCTTATAACAAGGGCGAACTTCAATATACTTATCTTCTTTTTGAGAACCCCAGTGCCTCTCCATCCGACACAGACCCTCCAGCGCCACCAACTAACCTGACAGCCAAGTAGCGTACCGTCTCATGATTAGTTGTACGCTACTCGGCTGCCCTGCGGAGGGCAACGCGCAAATGAAACCGAAAACAGGTGAGTTCATGATTTCCGTACTCTGAGGAAGCGCTCCGCTGCCTTCCTGCGAACGACCATCCTCGCTTCTCCTACTTTTTTTCCTGCTAACCCACCTCGGTGCCGTCCGACCTTCCGGCGGGGCCGTCTTGAAGGGAGACCTCTGTTGGGTTATACTCGTAGGCCTCGCATGAGGGAGTATAAGCAGAGGGGAATAATCCCTGGCCCTGGAGGTCGGGAAGTTCTGTGAGACTACCTCCCTTTGTCATCGGCCAGCTTAGAACTAGCCCAGCGATGATCGGTCCACACAAAAAGTGGGCGTATACCGCCTTTTCCACCTTCGGACGCAACACCTCCCGGGCTGCTAGTCACCCTTTTACGATTCTGAACTAAAGAGCAGAGCTGAGTTTTGGAGGTCCAGTAGCCTACTTTTTCATTAGCACCTGCTAGCAAAACCCTTGGGGGCCGGAGGGGTCCTTTATGATGACAGAGAAACGAAGTTCAAATTGGATACTAGGCATTTCCGCTTTCTATCACGATAGTGCTGCCTGTCTCTTGCAAGCTGGTCGCATCATAGCGGCCGCCCAAGAGGAACGTTTTACCCGCAAGAAGCATGACCCTGGGTTTCCTCGAAATGCAGTCCAATACTGTCTTCGAGAAGGTAAGGTGTCTTTGTCGGACCTCTCATATATTGTTTTTTATGACAAACCTCTCGTCAAGTTTGAGCGTTTGTTGGAAACCTATCTTGCCTTTGCCCCTAGGGGAATTACGTCCTTCCTAGCCGCTATGCCGGTCTGGCTTAAAGAAAAGTTGTTGTTGAAGGATCTTCTGAAAAAGGAATTGGTCGGGCTGTATGAGGGGTTCAAAAAATCTGAGCTTCCACCTTTACTTTTCACCGAGCACCATGAGTCGCACGCAGCATCAGCCTTTTACCCTTCACCCTTTGAAAGGGCCGCAGTCCTCTGCGTGGACGGCGTCGGAGAGTGGGCGACCACTTCAGCCTGGTTAGGCGAGGGGAATCGTGTCACCCCCCTCTGGGAAATCACCTTTCCTCACTCGTTAGGGCTCTTGTATTCTGCCTTCACCTACTTCACTGGCTTCAAGGTCAACTCGGGGGAATATAAGGTGATGGGTCTTGCACCCTATGGGAGGCCCAAGTACGTGAAGACAATCTTTGAAAATCTGATAGAGCTCAAGTCAGACGGGACGTTCCGCCTTGACATGGAATTCTTCAATTATTGTACCGGCCTGACAATGACGAATGGTAAGTTCGATTCGCTTTTTGATGGTCCGTTGAGGAAACCGGAATCCCCATTAACACAACGTGAAATGGATTTGGCCCGATCAATTCAGGAAGTTACCGAAGAAGTGATGTTACGGTTAGGTAGAACTCTTCATCGCGAGACAAATGCTGAGAACCTTTGCCTGGCCGGCGGTGTAGCGTTGAATTGCGTGGCGAACGGCAGGATTCTTCGCGAAGGGCCATTCAAGAGGATTTGGATTCAACCCGCGGCTGGAGATGCCGGAGGGGCCCTCGGGGCTGCTTTGGCTGGTTGGCACCTATTTGAGAACAAACCTCGGAAGGTTTGTACCTCAGGCGATGATATGAGGGGCAGTTACTTGGGACCTTCATTTTCCAATGAGGAGATCGAGCAGTTTCTCAAGGAGAAGAATGCCCCATATGTTCGTCTAAGCGATGAAGAATTGTTTGCACGTATTGCAGATGAAATGGCGTCCGAGAAGGTGATAGGATGGCTGCAGGGGAGAATGGAGTTTGGAACGCGGGCTCTGGGAAGACGCAGCATCCTCGGGGACGCTCGAAGACCCAAAATGCATGAACCTTAAGATCAAGTTCCGGGAGTCCTTCCGGCCTTTCGCGCCTTCCGTGTTGCGAGAGCGCGTTTCCGAGTACTTCCAAATGGAAACGGATAGTCCCTACATGCTCCTGGTAGCTCCCGTGGTGGAGAAACGTCGCACTAAAATGACCAAAGAACAAGAAGCCCTGTGGGGGATTAATCTCTTGAATGTGCCGAAGTCCGATGTGCCCGCCATCACGCACGTAGATTTCTCTGCTCGAATTCAAACCGTCCACGAAGAGACAAATCCGCGCTACTATAGGTTGATTAAGGCTTTTGAAGCGAAGACCGGCTGTGGTGTCATTGTTAACACCTCGTTTAATGTTCGCGGAGAGCCTATCGTATGCACACCGGAAGACGCCTATCGGTGCTTCATGCGCACTGAAATGGACGTCCTTGTGTTGGAGAACTGCGTTCTCAACAAGGCGGATCAAAAACGGTTGGAGGCGGACACCGACTGGAGAAAGGAATTTGAGCTGGATTAGCAGGGGGAGACCAATGCAAGATCGAGTCACGTTAAAGCAGTTGCGATCCTTCGGGCTACTAGTGGGTGGGGTCTTTGTGCTCATAGGCCTTTGGCCTGTCGTGTTTCGGGGTCAGACACTCAGGGGTTGGGCACTCCTCGCGGCCGGTCTGCTGGTTTTACCTGCAGTGGTGCTGCCGAAAACTCTGAAACCGATCTATCGAGTCTGGATGGCCGCTGGCCATGTCTTAGGTTGGATCAACACTCGTATCATCCTGAGCGTGGTTTTCTACATCGTATTTACGCCCTCGGGGCTGATTATGCGCCTGTTTGGCAAGGATCCCATGCGTCGTGGTTCTGAACCGGCTGCCGACACTTATCGAGTCAATCGTCATCCACGGCCCGGATCCCATTTAAAACAACAATTCTGAAATCGGGAGGTAACTCAGGTGGTTGAATTTGTGGTGGAACTTTGGGCGTTCCTGAGGGAGCGTAAGAAATTTTGGCTGCTCCCGATCATTGTTGTCCTTGTTCTTTTCGGAACCCTGCTCTTTCTAACCCAGGGATCAGCCTTGGCTCCCTTTATATACACTTTGTTCTGATTCCGTACGAGGATAGAGGCTTTCCTTGTTTGACAGTGCAGACTGTCTGGCTGGTTCACTGATATCTGTCCATCCTTGGCGTGAAACCATTGCTGGTCTTGATTTCTGCTGCGAAGATCTGAGTTCCAAAAAAATGAAGGACTCCATAAACAAAGGGAAATTAGTGCTTGGAGATGGCTCTGTGTTCGAAGGCGGGGCTTTTGGCTTTCTCCGATCCGTTTCCGGTGAGGTTGTGTTCAATACCGGCATGGTGGGTTATCCTGAGGCTCTCACAGACCCTTCTTACAGAGGACAGATCCTGGTGCTCACCTATCCCCTCATAGGAAACTATGGTGTGCCGAGGCAGAATTTTTCAAATAACCTGGCTGTTGCCTTCGAATCCGATAGAATCCAAATTGCCGGACTGATTGTCTCGGAATCCTCCTTTAACTACAGTCACTGGAATGCTGCTCGAAGCCTTTCCCAATGGCTCCAGGAAGAAAAGGTTCCTGCGTTGACAGGGATCGATACCAGGGCCCTCACCAAATACATACGTGAGAAGGGAACTATGCTGGGAAAAATACTAATTGGTGACGAAGACGTGGAGTTTCACGACCCCAACCTGGACAATTTAGTTTGCCAGGTGAGTGTGCAGGCCCCTTTAGTTTACTCTGCTGGGAGCAAAAAGGTCCTGCTCGTTGATTGCGGATGCAAGAACAGCATTATTCGGAGTCTACTGGCTCGCGACATTACTGTGACAAGGGTGCCCTGGGATTATAACTTTCTCGACGAAGAATATGATGGCGTGGTGATTTCCAACGGACCAGGCGATCCCAAAATGTGCTCCGCTGTGATTACCCATGTCAAAGAAGTAATGGAAAGAAATTCCCCAATTTTCGGAATCTGCCTGGGTCATCAGATTCTGGCCCTGGCTTCAGGAGCCGATTCCTATAAGCTGAAATTCGGGCACCGGAGTCAAAACCAGCCCTGCACTGAAGTCGGAAGCAAGCGATGTTATATCACTTCCCAAAACCATGGTTACGCGATTCGCCACGAGACCCTGCCCGAGGGATGGAGCCCGTGGTTCATTAATGCCAATGATGGGACTAATGAGGGCATTCGACATAAATCAAGACCCTTTATGAGCGTGCAGTTTCATCCCGAAGCAGCGCCAGGTCCGGTGGATACAAATCTCCTCTTCGATGAATTCGTGCAGATGTTATGAACGGTCAATGGCCCAGTTTCGAGGCGTTTCTGCACTTCTCGGCTGATGCTTACGTCGCTGGCTCAGAAAAAATTCGTTACTTTTCCGACCATTCGATATGATGAGTCGAGGATGAGGTCTGATCGAATGGATTTTGCCTGATTAGGACTTCTGCTGATTTCACGTATGAGCGACAGACAACTTAAAAAAGTTCTTGTTCTGGGTAGTGGCGCTTTAAAGATCGGTGAAGCCGGTGAATTTGATTATTCCGGCAGTCAAGCCATCAAGGCACTGAAAGACGAAGGGATCTCGTCAGTTCTGGTGAATCCGAACATTGCCACGATTCAAACCTCCGACTTTTTAGCCGACCAGGTCTATTTCCTTCCTGTTAATCCATTTTTTGTGGAGAAGATTATTGAGAAGGAAAGGCCCGACGGCATTCTACTTGGGTTTGGGGGCCAAACCGCGCTGAACTGTGGGTTGGAACTCGAGCAAAGATGTGTTTTAAAGCGGTACGATGTCGAGGTCCTCGGCACGCGCATCCAAGCAATCCGCGAAACAGAAGATAGAGACCTTTTTGTTCGTAAACTGAAGGAGATTGGGGTTAAGGTTCCCATCAGTTCAGCCGCCACTTGCGTTGAGGAGGCCGTCGCAGTTGCCCGGGAAATCGGCTACCCGGTAATGTTGCGCGTCGCTTTTGCATTGGGAGGACTTGGTTCAGGTCTATGTGCCACCGAAGATGAGGTACGGGAGAGAGCCACTAAAGCTCTAGCCCACAGTCCGCAGTTGCTTATCGAAGAATATTTGACCGGTTGGAAAGA
This sequence comes from Acidobacteriota bacterium, assembly GCA_003224715.1. GTDB lineage: Bacteria > Acidobacteriota > Terriglobia > Versatilivoradales > Versatilivoraceae > QHZQ01. The sequence goes on from QHZP01000053.1 coordinate 29,107, forward strand.
AATAGAATACGAGGTTGTGCGGGACCGCTTCGACAATTGCGTGACCGTCTGTAACATGGAAAACCTTGATCCGATGGGAATTCACACAGGTGAAAGCATTGTTGTGGCTCCGAGCCAAACTCTTACCAATAGTGAGTATCACCTGCTGCGAAAGATAGCCATCCAAGTCATACGACACCTCGGCATTGTCGGCGAATGCAATATTCAGTACGCCTTAGACCCGAACTCGCAGGACTATCGGGTAATCGAGGTTAACGCACGTCTCTCGCGGAGCTCGGCCCTGGCTTCCAAAGCCACTGGATACCCCTTGGCTTTTATAGCCGCAAAGCTTGCAATAGGTCATAGCCTGACCAATCTGAGGAACTCCATTACGGGAGTGACCATGGCCTGTTTCGAGCCAGCCCTCGACTACGTTGTTGTTAAGATTCCGCGCTGGGATCTGCAAAAGTTCCGCAGGGTCTCCAAGAAGATTGGTTCCGGAATGAAGTCAGTAGGTGAAGTCATGGCCATCGGTCGTAAGTTTGAAGAAGCCCTTCAAAAGGCGCTCCGCATGCTGGAGATCGGAGTTTGTGGGCTTGTTGGCAATGAAAATCTTCGGTTTACCGATCTGGAAACGGAGTTGGGCGAGCCCACTCCTGAACGAATCTTTGCGATCCCTGAAGCCATTAAGCAAGGTTACTCCATCGAGCGGATTCACCGGCTTTGTCATATTGATAAGTGGTTTCTGCATAAGATTCAGAATATCGTCTCTGTGGAACAAATGATTCGCCAGCAGGCCGGATCATTCAGCTCTCGGGAACTGCTTCTTGAAGCCAAGCAGGCCGGCTTTGCGGATCGCCAGATTGCCAATCTTATCGATTCAACCGAATCTCGGGTAAGAGAACTGCGATACGGTTGGGGCATCCTTCCTTGTGTCAAGCAGATTGATACCTTGGCAGCGGAGTATCCAGCGCAAACGAATTATCTCTACCTGACATACAACGGTCAGGAGGACGACATAGCGCAAGAACCTCAGGACGCCGTGATTGTCCTGGGTTCCGGAGCCTACCGCATTGGCAGTTCAGTGGAATTCGACTGGTGTAGCGTGAATACCGTCTTGACTCTGAGAAAACTAAATTACAAGACGATTATCATCAATTATAACCCCGAGACCGTGAGTACGGATTATAACGAGTGCGACAAGCTCTACTTCGAGGAGTTGAGTCTTGAAACCGTAATGGAAATTTATCGCAAGGAAGACCCCATAGGCGTCGTCATCTCTATGGGAGGACAAATTCCAAACAATCTGGCGATTCTGCTTCACGAAGCTGGACTCAAGGTTCTCGGCACTTCTCCGTTGAGCATCGATATCGCTGAAAATCGACACAAATTCTCTCAACTTCTCGATCGGCTAGCTATTGGGCAACCTGAATGGAGAGAGCTGGTAACTCTCCAGGAAACTGTGAGCTTCGCTCACAGCATTGGATACCCCGTCATCGTGCGGCCCTCCTATGTGCTAAGTGGCGCCGCGATGGGCGTTGCCTCCAACGATAGCGAATTGGTCAAGTTCTTGCAAAAGGCAACTGAGGTGTCTCAAAAGCACCCCGTGGTCATCAGTAAATTTGTCGAGAACGCCAAGGAACTGGAAATCGATGCCGTCGCGCATCATGGCGAGTTGATTGTCTCAGCCATTTCCGAGCATGTTGAGAACGCAGGCGTGCATTCTGGGGACGCAACCCTTGTTTTCCCAGCCCAACGCACCTACATTGAAACAATGCGCCAGATCCGAAAGATCACTGAAAGAATCGCCCGCTCTCTCGATATTAATGGCCCGTTCAATATTCAGTTCATAGCCAAAGGCAATGAGGCCAGAGTAATTGAATGCAACCTGCGAGCTTCTCGGAGTTTTCCTTTTGTGTCGAAAATCCTGAAAGTAAACTTCATCGAGATAGCTACCCGAGTCATGATGGGACACGAGGTTCCGAAGGTCAATGAACTGATGTTCGGCATTGATTACGTAGGAGTGAAAGCGCCGCACTTCTCCTTTACCCGGCTTGATGGCGCGGACCCGACCCTCGGTGTGGAAATGACTTCAACCGGAGAAGTGGCGTGCTTGGGGGACGATTTCGAGGAAGCCTTTCTAAAGGCCTTGTTATCGGTGGGCTATCAAATGCCCGTGCAAAACATCCTTCTTTCAACGGGTCCAGTGGAAGCCAAAGCGGCTTTTCTGAGATGTGCCAAAATCCTGACAGCACTCAACGTAAACCTTTTTGCCACAAAGGGGACTGCCGATTTCCTGCGAGCAGATGGCATTGAGACAACTGTTTTGCATTGGCCCCTGGAGAACGAAAGGCCCAATGTCAGAGAGTACCTTAGGAAGGGGGCACTCGATCTGGTGATTAATGTCCCCAAGAACTACCAAGAGGAAGAACTGACCAATGATTACATCATCCGTCGCCAAGCCGTAGATTTTGGTATCCCCCTAATCACCAACATTCAGCTTGCCCAGCGATTTGTGGAAGCCCTGGGCAGAAAAAAAATGGCTGATCTGGAAATTAAGGCATGGAATCAATACCAGCCTGAGATAGTTAATTCTGTCTTCAATGCGTCATTAGTTTCCAGCATTGACCCGGTTGTAATCCTCTCAGAAAAGGTGAAATGATCATGCGCCGCGAGAAAGCTCGCTCCATTTTTCAGTGGCTCAAGACTGTTGCGTTCATGAGTGGTGTCCTTCTGATACCTTTTCATTTGACCTCAGGTCAGGGAAGCTACGACGTCTATACTTACGTGAGCGACTATTGGCGTCACGCTGTGGTTGTGATCAAGAACTTTCAGATTGTCGACGACATCCCGATTTCAGGCCGTTCTATAAGTTCTGTAGATATTACTCCCGACAACACCAGGCTCTATGCCACGAACAATGGCGAGACGAGTATTTCTATGATTGTGGTAGATCCCCAAAGTCCAGATTATCGCAAAGAAACTGTTATCAGAACAGCGGGTTCTCCACTCAGAATTAGGATTCATCCTGATGGCCTAAAGGCTTACGTGGCGGTGGGGGCAGGGAGGGACATTCATGTCTTGGACACTGACCCCGACAGCCACACATACAACAGCATCGTAAAGACCATAACCCTCCCACGCTACGTTTTCGACATGGACTTTTCACCGGGTGCGGATCAGCTATTCGTGATTTGCGAAGAGGGGCCACCTGGAAATCTTTTTGTTGTGGACACTGGTGAAGACCA
>QHZP01000053.1:32393-38702 GCA_003224715.1 Acidobacteriota bacterium
TTCGTGTGGGACCTTTTGGATACGGTTACATCTTGAATACAGGAAAGGTTTCGGCGGGTTATGGGGCTGGTAACACTATTCCCGTTTTTGATTCCGCTACCCTTCTCCCTGTTGACGTAGACAACGATCGCACCACTACCACCCCTGGAGAGGCTGAAGGTACTAGCGCAATTACTCTACCCGGCATACTCCCCACTGCACTTGCCTTCAGTCCTGATGGAGGACGCCTCCTTGTTTGTCAACGAGATACGATAAAGGACGACAGCGGGATAAGAGGCAAGGTGATCCTCATTGATACAGATCCAGCCAGCCCCAAGTTCAATCAAATTCTCAAAGTCTCAGAGGCTGGTCTGCGACCGGAGGGAGTCGGCTTTTGGCCCGATGGTCGATTTGCTTTTGTCAGCTGCCGTTGGGAACATCTCATTCGTGTCTTTGACCCAAATCTCCGGATCATCACGACTATTCCTGTCAATTACCCCGGACAAATGGTTTCCGTCAAACGACCTAAAAATAAGAAGGCAACAAAGTCTCCAGTTAACTAACTCGGGACCTGTTGATCCACATTTCAAGTCGGAGTCTTCCGAGTTTCTCAGAACTTTGCAAAAAATGCAGAATTCAAGGTCGAGAATTCTTATCTTTCGAATTCCCTCGTCCTTGGCTTTGACAGTAAGCGGCTCGCCTTTTCTGGTCTCTTCTCTTTAAAACCGGGGCCTATCTTCCATCCCGTATTATTTCTGCCAATCCAGGTGTAGGCGCCTGCATCAGGAACTTCCCGCCTAGCAACTCCATTAAAATCCCTTTCCGTCACATATAACGTGTCACCAGCACCGATGAGTGCAGAGTTTTCGCTGGGATATACGTTTCTGTCCCAAGCATCGGCAAAATCTAAGAGTGGAGAGTGCCCCACCACATATCCCTCTGCCGGCAATCCAGAAGGGGTCGGATATACAACGTTCCCAGAAAAAGAAACTCCCTCAAGGCCAAAAATCCTCAAGGGTGATTCGCAATAAACTGCATTATTCGCAAAAATCAAGCCCAGCTTGTGATTCCAGTCGGACAGCCTTATGCAAGGCGAACCACCGACCACCGTATTGTGTACAAATTCAAGGTTATTCGGTGTAACTTCTTGATGATCCTGAGAAAGAAAACCGACTCCGGGTCCCCCAAAAATAATATTATTTTGAATGACGGCGTCTGCGGCTGCTTGAATCCCTGCTTCCCCACAGTCCCACATTACGTTCTTTTCCACTAAGTTTCGCTCATTTCCCTCAGTTCCATATAGGACGATGCAAGGATAATTGGTGTTGTAAAGTGTGTTATCCCGTATGACGTTCGAATGCGAGCCTCGCTTGATCTCAATACCGTCACCTTGACTAGCTTGCAAGGTGTCGTGTATCCAATTGCCTTCGATTATCGAGTTGCTTACGGCGCATTCAGCATAATTGCAGCCTACATACATTGCTTCCCCGGTTCCGCCCAGAGCACCGGTTTGATAGATGTGATTTCTCCTTACTGTTATGTGGTGCATGCTACTTCGAAAGTTGATACCGACATCAATATTGTGAATGGTCAGGTCTTCCAGAGTGATAAAAGAAGGAGCTTTGAGAAGACGGACGCCGTCGCCACCGTTGCCAGTAATCTCCAAGCCTTTGATCGTTAGGTGAGTAGCTCCCTCGATGTGAATTGTGCTTTGCTCTTCTGCTGAAGCCGGGCGAGTTATGAGCGGAGTGGCTTCCCCCTCGGCTCCAGTGATCATGACCGGTGCGCTTGCGGTGCCTCTCACTGTAATGCTTACTCTTCCGCTCTCAGAGTAAGTCCCCTGATGAACGATAAGGGTGTCGCCAGGCCTCAACTTTTCCAGGGCCAGTTTGAAACTCTGACCTGCCCGGATCTCGCAGGTTTCCGCCAGCACTTTGTGCGGCCAGGCAATCAAGCCAACCAACAGTCCAAGAGCGACCTCGAATTTTCTTCGATTTCGATCGGATGATCTTATGGGGAGAAAGTCTGAGGCATAGCCGAAAGGATAACCTTTTCGTCCCTGCAATCCTGGAAAAGCAGTCAGAGCACAACGGCTTCTGAAAGAGATAAATCGAGAGTATAGTCGGTGAACGAATTGATACTGGGTCTTATTGAATCCCACCACCCGTGTTAGACGCGACAGAAATTCAGGCGAAATATACGTTAATATAGTCTAAGATCCAACGAATTATTCTTTCGTTCAGGGCGGTAAAAAGAAATAGTGCTACTAAGGACACGCCTGAAAATGCGTAGAGTCCAAGGAGATAGCGGTGGCGACGCCTTGCAGACTCCGTTTCGGCCTCGGTATGGATTGTCGGAATGGACACCAGGAGAGGAACAGGATGCATCATCATGAGATCAGAGGGAGTACGGATGCTCTGGTCCGTGAGGTCTCGAGCCAATCCCAATGCAACCCCTGCGGACAGGGCCATGAACCAAGTGAGTAGGTAAAGCTTGGCGCGGTCCGGTTTTTCTGAGCGTTCAGGAAGGTTGGCAGGATCTTGAATTCGAAATTGCTCTGTCTGGGCGCGGTTAACGAGTTCCACAGACAGCCGTGCCTCTTGCTGCTTCCCCTTCAGAGCATTGTACTGGGCTTCAAGACGGTTAATCTCATCGGTCTTATCGGAGACGATCTGGGTGATCCGGGGCCATCGAGTGAGACGTTCCTGCAAGCCAGATTTTTGCTTTTCAAGACCTGCAAGCTTGCTTTGCTGGCTTTCAATTGACCTTCTAACTTGGGCTACTTGGGCCGTCAGGCGGCGGTATAAAGGGTTGGGTGATGTGACAGTCTTGAAAACAGGTTCGGCCGCTAGCCGAGGTGTTGATCCGTCGACTGCCGTCTGGGAAGCTTGTTGCATTTGGGATTTTAGGTTTTCGAGTTGTTTTGTTAACTTCCGGACATCGGGGTGCTCGTCCGTATACCCTCGCGTACGCTTCAGCCGATCAATTTCCGCTTGGAGGCTGATAATGTCACCCGACGCCGAAGGTGAGATCGTTTGTGGAGTGCTAACACTACCATCTGGTTCGCTCGTGTCGCTTTCGTTGCTAACTTCCACTTGGCGTGTGACGGTCTGCGGCGTTGAGCTTAGATCCCGCTCGAGGCTCACAAGCTTGTCCTGCCAACGATCTACTCCTTCTCTTACTCCACTGATGTCAGTTTCTAATGCCTCCAATTGTTTTGCGTAAGTGGCAGCATCAAAAGGCATATTCACGAGGTTCTGCAAACGAATCTGGCTGAGTTCCTTTTTCTTGACTTCTAACGCAGTCAGCATTTCTGCAATCTGACTGTCAATAAAGTTCGATGTCTTAACGATCTTCTCCTTGCTTTGCCTTTCCTCCTCAGACAGAAACTGAGAGGCCACTTCCGCGGTTACGTTCTGTGCTAAATGCGGGCTCTTGTCCTCATACGATATGGAGAAATAAGAGACCTGCGATTGTTCATAACCACCACTGGGGCGGTCAACGTAGATCTGGATTCTCTTCCTGAGCAGATCAACTTTTTGCTGTTCGGTCAGGCGAATCAATTGGTCCTCAAAGAGGTTGAACTTTCTTACGATCAATTCAAGGTTCGTGCTGCTGGTGATCTTATTTCGTATTTGGTTCAATCGGTCCTGTACACTAATGGAAACAGGGTTACGGACAAAGTTAGGATCGATTTTTTGGGGCTCGATTAGGATTACCGTCGTAGAAACATAAACGTTTGGCAGTTTGTAAATTAAGACCGAGCCCAAAGGTCCAACGAGCAAAGCTGGGAAGGCTATCCACCAAATCCGCTTGCGCAGAAACTCGATATAATCTTTCGGTGTATGCAGTCTGAAATATATGTTCATACCTCACCAATAAGTCTGCTTACTACTCAACGCATCTTAGCTAATCAACACCTCTCGTTCCGAAACTGCTTCGTCTTTTGAAAGCATCTTCAATGCCATTTGAGCTCATTCCAGATGCTTATATTTCAACAAGATATGGCGTTTACTTCCGGTTCTTTTCCACCAATTTGAAATATCTTTCCGTTAAAGGGTAGTTCCTTTCACTTCTGTTCCAAAAAGATGGTAGGTGGGGAAGGAACCGCCAAGATCTGGACTCATATCCGATCGTAACCGACAACTGGCAAGATTACTCTAACGCGGAAAGGCCCATTGAGTCAATGCGATCTTGCAGCCATGACAAGCCCCAGGCTTCTTCACACGGGTTCGTTGCTGGGGGAGGTGATGCGATGTGCCAACCTGTCGCGCAATAGGGACCTACTGCTTGGGGCAGTCATAACCCTATTCTTCAATGCTGCTTGGAGCTCTCCTCCTGTCTGAATGCAGAGGAAACGAGAATTGTTCGGTATTTGCCAATTTGAGCGGACCTAACTATCTAACCATTTGATAACAAAATAATTCCGAAGATCCCAGTAGTGGCATGATAGTTGCCTTACTTTGGAATAAGGCTACGACTTAGATATTTGGAGGCACAGTAGTATCATGAGACCTTTGTTAGGAAAAGATAAATTCATTGGAATGCTTTGTATGCTTGCTCTGACCATCATAAGCTGCTCGACCAGGGTTCTTGCCGCCGATGTTACCCTTTCGTGGTCTTCCAATACTGAACCCGACCTGGCCGGATATAAGGTCTACTACGGTGCGGCCTCCCACACTTACGGCAATCCAGTTGTTATCGGCCTTCAGACGAGTTATACAGTGATCGGGCTGAGTAATGGGACCTACTATTTTTCGGTCACGGCTTATGATACCTCTGGCAACGAAAGTGGATTTTCAAATGAAGTGTCTAAGGCGATATCTGGGTCACCGGATACGACTCCACCTTCAATCTCGAACGTCCTCGCCGACGATATTTCCAACCTTAGCATGACCATTAGTTGGACGACCAACGAAAACTCCGACACACAGGTTGAATATGGTGCAACCACTGCCTATGGCAGTTCTACGCCAGTGGTTCCCACGCTTGTCAGCAGTCATATAGTTCAGTTGTCAGGTTTGCAATCCTCTACCATGTATCACTTCCGCGTGAAGAGTCGTGACGCAGCGGGGAATCTGGCCACTTCGGCAGACTTCACCGCTAATACGTTACTGCCTCCACCTACCAACGTGACTGTAAAGTAAGTTTGGTTGCCTGAGAAAAGAGGCCGGAAAGAACAGAAACAGGGAAAGGGACTGGGACGATGGCTCCTTTTATTGTTCATTGATTGTTCGGAACTTCTCGGTCAGCACTTTTATAATGCGCTGACCCGCCTTCCCATCCCAAAATCTTGGTTGCTTGGCCTCAGGCGGTTGATTGATTTTGCCTAAGGCGTGGCGAATAATATCTTCTTTTTTCGTGCCAACGAGCACATTGGTCCCGTGAGTGATCGTAATGGGACGCTCCGTATTCTGCCTCAGCGTTAGGCAGGGAATGCCTAATACGCTGGTTTCTTCCTGAATGCCACCAGAATCAGTCAAAACGAGTTTGGCGTTGGACATAAGGCAAAGAAAGTCGAGGTAACCCAGTGGCTCCACGCAGTTGACACAGGGTACGCCTGTTTCAAGTTTTCCCTCTTCAGTAGTCACAAAAGCAAAGTACTTTTCCAGTCGGAATTCTTTGATGCGGTTCATAGTGCGGGGATGAACCGGAAAGATGACTGGAATGTACTCTGCAATGGTCGATAATGCCTCTAGAATCTCCTGAAAGGTTTCCAGTTTGTCAACATTACTGGGCCGGTGTAAAGTGATTAAGGCGTAACTCATAACTTCTTTTCCTTGCTTTTTGGTCTCCAATGGGTTGTTGCGATCAGTCCCTAGCCCCAGCCGACCTAAGATCTTAGAGCTTTGACACCTTTCTTTGTGCTTTATCAAAGTATCGACCATGGTGTTACCGACAAAATGTACTCTTTCTCTTGGGATACCCTCTCTGAGCAGATTCTCCACAGCGCTCTCTTCAGTAACGAAAATTAAATCCGAAATGGCATCAGTGAGGATTCTATTGATTTCTTCGGGCATACACCTGTCAAAACTTCTTAAGCCACCTTCAACATGGACCACCAGCGGTCGAAGAGTGCACAGGCTTGAAGTTGATCGCGGATAGATCATCTTTGAGGCCACCAACGAGCAAGCAATGGTAGAATTGACATCACCCACCACTATGACAACATGCGGTTGCTCTCTAATTAAAACCGGCTCAAACCTCTTCATGATTTCCGCCGTCTGAACGGCATGAGAGGAAGAGCCAACTTCAAGATCGACATCTGGTTGTGGTAACGCCAAATCCTCGAAGAAGGCTTGTGACATCTGCCCGTCGTAATGCTGGCCG
>QHZP01000053.1:38742-39157 GCA_003224715.1 Acidobacteriota bacterium
ATCGCGTCGATAATGGATGCGATTTTCATGAAATTTGGCCGCGCACCGGCTATGAGCATAATTTTCATAATATCCTGCAACCTGAATTCTGGATTTCAATTCTCTGTCAACAACCGCACGGTCCTAAGGCTTCCCGCCCGGCTGGTAACTAGTCTGTCATTTCCTCAACCTATGTCTGAAGCAATATATCTTTGAGATCTGGCTTAGTCAATTTACATCTATCTTTGACCTAACGAAATTCTTAAGACGTTTAGGGGCCTGGGCTAAGCGTCAGGCTTGTCTGCTCGGCGAAGAAAAACTGGCTTTTTCTCTTGCTAATCACTATTATTTCGTTCTCTTTAGTCCATCTAGAATCGTGGCAAGCTATGACAACCGTATTTCTGCTTGGTCCATTTCAGAATAGATTCGCACAATA
>QHZP01000462.1 GCA_003224715.1 Acidobacteriota bacterium
TACGGATTACCAATCTCAAAACCAAGCCCGTTTGGAGGCACTGTCTCCAAAGGATAAATACCAAGTGTTCTCCGAGACGCACTATGTGTTGCACTGGGTTTACGAGATCGTGTCGCATCCTAAGGTACTAGATGCGATGGAAAGTTTACTGGGACCTAACTTACTGGTATGGGCCACGGATTGGTTCGTAAAAATGCCTGGGGAAAAGACCTATGTCAGCATGCATCAGGACGGAACGTATTGGAACCTGACACCGCCTAATGTCGTGACCGCATGGGTGGCGCTTTCGCCCAGCACCCCAAGCAATGGATGCATGAGGGTAATTCCGGGAACACACAAGCAACCCGCATTGCCGCAGCGTGAAACGTACGCTCCAGAAAACGCCCTGTCCCGCGGGCAAGAGATCGATGTCGAAATTGACGAGACACAAGCTGTTGATCTGGTGTTGCAGCCGGGGGAGATGTCATTGCATCACCTCTGGATCGTGCATGGCTCCCATGCTAACACCTCGTCAACGCCACGGATCGGGATCGCCATCCGCTTCGTTACCCCAGAGGTGGTCCAAGACAGTCCGGGGCGTCCACTGGCCATGCTAGTGCGGGGTCGAGATGATTACGGAAACTTCGAAGTTTTGCCGCCCCCATCTAGCCAAGGAGAAACCTCCATAATTTCTCACAGCGAGATCATCAACCGGATTCACTCCAGTGTGATGATCTCGGCCAAAAAATAGATGAGTTCAGGGTTTTCTATACGTTGCGATTTGGCTAGAATGGAAAGTGTAAAAAAAGCTTAGTTTCGTCTCCCTCTGAACCGGTGATCTCAAAGAGAGAAACCAACTCCCAACAACAAAAGGTCGGACATGAAGCGGCGATGAAATCAACTTTTTCTTACCTTCAGGAGAGACAGGTCGGCGCCAAGCTATGGTGGTCGTTGATAGGACGTCTTAGCTGCCGTTGTACTTGGTCACTTGCCGTTTTGCTTTCGGTTGGACTGACAGTGGATACTGCTAAAGAGGGAAGGAAACGCCCCTCTGCCTCGATGGGACAACACCCTGAGGAAGAGAAAAGCAAAGCTGAGGAACTCGAACGCCTGACGGAGAGTGTGAGCAAGACACTTCCTGCCTCGCCGGCCGTCCCCGTCGCCCGGAAAAACTTCATCGACGAATACCTCTTTCGCAAGATCGAACAGGATAAGGTCCCCCATGCCCTGCTTTGCTCGGACACAGAGTTCCTGCGGCGTATTTCCTTGGACTTGACGGGCAGGTTGCCAGAACCTGAGCAAATCCGCAAATTTGTCAAAGACACGGATCCCCAAAAACGCGAAAAGCTGGTGGATGCTATTATGACCACCAGCACCAAGGGCGTCACCAAGAAGCCTTCCACACCTTTTCTCGATCGATGGGCCTACTTTTTCGCGGATCTGTTCCGTCTCAACTCGTTTATGTCTCGCGGCAGAACTCTCTTCTATAACCATATCTATAACTTTCTGACGGTCAATCAGCCTTATGACCAATTTGTGCGCGGTTTGCTGACTGCCACTGCGGACTCCAATTTCAACTCAGCTCCCACCAATTTCCTGATTCACTTTTATGTGGATGAGCAGGACAACACTATCGTCAATCACGAAGACACTTATGACGAGCTGGCTATCCGTACCACCCGGATGTTTCTGGGGATTAATTTGGAGTGCATCTCCTGCCACGGCGGCGCACATCATTTGGAGAAGATCAACCTTTGGTTAACTTCGCGCGAACGGGCCGATTTCTGGAAGCAGGCTGCTTTTTTTGGGAAAGTGCGGATGTACCGCCCGTATGGCGACAAGTGGGATGAATTTGTTCTGAATAACCAAGGCAAAGGATACGACCTCTCCAGTCAAAGCGTACTCCGGCTGCCACGTCAGCAAGCCGACATCACCCCCAGCTTCCTACTGACAGGAGAAAAGCCCAGGCCGGGTGAAGACCTGCGCGAAGCTTACGCCCGGATGATTACCAGCCACATCCAATTCGCGCGGGCGACCGTCAACGCAATCTGGGCAGAATTGTTTGGCGTCGGGATCGTCGACCCGCCACTTGATTTTGACCTGGCCCGCTACGGAGCTGACGTTAAACCGCCCGCGCCGTGGATGCCGCAGACAATTCATCCGGAGCTGTTGGACGCCCTGGCGAAAGATTTTCAGGCGCACGACTTCGACCTGCGCTATCTGATCCGCTTGCTGGTGACCTCGTCTGCCTACCAGCTTTCCCATCGCATTGAAGGTCCCTGGAAGCCGGAATACGGTTCGTACTTTGCACGCCGCTTCATCCGCCGGTTGCCCGCAGAGCAGGTCTGGGACGCAGTCTGCCAAGGCACCGGTGTGTTTAACGAAATGAACCGTGGCGACTTCGGTGAAAAGGTAAAGTACGTCATGCAGACCGTCTCACCCGAAGATCTCGGCCCCAAGCTTTTTGATGCTCTCGCCAGTTTCGGTCTCGACGATCGCCT
>QHZP01000463.1 GCA_003224715.1 Acidobacteriota bacterium
TGGAGTTTGGCGCACGTTTGCTGGCTGAACATAATGCCCAGGGCGCGGAGGACTTGCTCTGGGTGTTGCTCAACAAGCCGGAGTTTGTTTTGAACTATTAACCATGAACTCCATCCGCGAAGGCTGTGAAAGACTCTCAATTGAAGGCATGACGCGTTTGTAGTAATGAGGTCGTTTGCTTTTCGATACGAGTGGGGGACCAATCGAAGTTGTCACACGTTTTTTTCACAGCCGGCCTCCCTTTCGTAAAGGTGACACGGAGGTAGCTCCTTCGCCCTTTACGAGGCCGGTAAGGGAACGAGAGCTGTGAGAGTCCCAAGGTCATCGAACATTAGAGACTGATTTTCGGAGAAAAGGAGTTGCCATGAGTTATCCCGCGTTAAATTTCCCTGCCCTGACACGTCGCCATTTCCTGAAAGTTGGGGCAGTGGCGCTGGCCGGCTTCGACCTCTTGCCGATGGTGCGT
>QHZP01000464.1 GCA_003224715.1 Acidobacteriota bacterium
CTGCACCTCACGGATCTCCTTTAGAAATGCGGCTGCGATGTCCTCAATGCTCGTGTGTGGCTTCTCCGTCCCATCAAGTCCGCGCGATTGCAGGCCGTAGAATGGCTGCTCGGGCCCCATGAGCCGAGCGAGGTCGTTGTAGCCAAGCACGTTACCCCCAACCCCCGGCACGGCGAATATGGGAGATCGGTTCCCTGCTGGCTGGATCGCAACCAGCGAGCGCCATGACGTCGATCGGGTCCTGTTGCGAATGACTGCGGCGAGTCCTTCAATGGTAGGAGCCTGGAACAGTGTGGCGAGCGGTAACCTTATCTGTAGACATTTTTCCAACCGCGCGAAGATCCGCGCGGCGAGCAGGGAGTGACCACCGAGGTCGAAGAAGTTGTCGCGCGTCCCGATGCCGTTGACCGCGAGCACCTCCTCCCAGATCCCGACGAGCTGTCGCTCCACCTCGTTTCGGGGCTCGGTGAATGTAGAGGTCAGCTCCTTGCTACGGTCCGGCGCTGGTAGAGCCCGTCGATCTATCTTTCCATTGGGCGTTAAAGGCAGAGATTTCAAGAAGAGGAACGCAGACGGAATCAGGTAGTCAGGTATCTTCTCCTGCAGAAAGCCTCGCAGTTCGGTGGGCGTGGGAGACGACTCCTGTAACGGGACGACATAGGCAATCAGCTGCTTGTGGCCTGGAACAGGTTCCCACGTTGCAACCACAGTGTTTCGCACGTTCGGATGCTGACCGAGCACGGCCTCAATCTCACCCAGTTCGATGCGAAAGCCACGGATCTTGACTTGGTGGTCTAGGCGACCGAGAAACTCGATATTGCCATCTGGCAGGTAGCGGGCTAAGTCCCCGGTCTCATAGAGCCTGGCTCCGGAGGCATCACTGAAGGGGTTGGGAATGAACTTCTCCGCCGTCAGCTCAGGCCGATTCAGGTAGCCGCGGACTAGACCCGCACCACCGATGAATAGCTCGCCTGAAACTCCGATCGGCACCAGCTGAAGGTCGCGGTCCAGGAGATAAACTTCGGTATTTCCGATGGGTCTCCCGATTGGAACCGAGCGAACAGACTCCGCCAGGCGTCGGGGAATACGATAACAACACGTGAATGTCGTACTTTCCGTGGGTCCATATCCGTTAATGATTTGCGTGGAAGGCAGCAGGTCCAAACCCCGACGAACATGGCTCAAAGAGAGCGCTTCTCCGCCAATTAACAACTGCCGGACACCAGACAGGATTTCCGGCGCCTCATCTATCACCATGTTGTAGAGCGAGGCCGTCAGCCAAAGGATGCTGATCCTGTGCTTCCGCAGCGCCATACCCAACGTCGTTACGGTGGGAACGCGATCCGGGAAAAGCACACATCGGGCGCCATGTAACAAGGCCCCCCATAACTCAAACGTTGACGCATCAAAAGAGATCGGTGCCATCTGCAGGATAGACTGCCGTGAATCCAACTCAACGTAATCGATTCCAAACAGCAGCCGCAGGACGCCACGGTGACAGACTTCTAGGCCTTTCGGCCGGCCCGTAGACCCTGAAGTGTACATGACGTAAGCGAGGCTGTCTGCGCCCGCCCCGCTGTGCACGCTCCCATTACTCTCTTGGGCAATGTGTTGCCAGTCTGAATCAAGGCAGATCACCTGAGCTTCCTGCCCGGGCAACTGTTTCCAAAACCGCTGCTCGGTCAATAAAACCGATACCCGCGCATCCTCGAGCATGAAGGCCAAACGCTCCTTCGGGTAATCCGGATCCAAGGGCAGGTAGGCTCCACCGGCTTTTAGAATCCCGAGCAGCCCGACCACCATCTCCAAAGAGCGCTCAACGCAGAGGCCTACCAGTACGTCGGGATTCACACCGTGCTTTTTCAGATAATGTGCCAGTTGGTTAGCTCGAGCGTTCAATTCCCGATAGGTCAACTCCTGGTCCCCCAAGGTCACCGCCACCGAGCCCGGACTCCTCTCGACTTGGGCTTCAAAGAGCTGATGGATTCCCCGGTCGTGGGGATAATCCTTCTTGGTATCATTCCACTCAACCAACAGTTGACAACGTTCCGCTGGCGTTAAAAGCGGCAGTTTCGAGAGCCGTTGATCGGGATCGGCTACAATACCTTCCACAAGCCTCTGGAAGTGAGTGGCCATCCGCTTGATGGTGGCCTCATCAAAGAGGTCGCTGCTATACTCCAACCCAGCTCTAAGCCCTTCTCTCCTCTCAACTACGGTCAAGCTCAGATCAAACTTCGCCGTGTCATTCTCAATCTCTCGTGGAGACATGGTAAGACCGGACAGTCTCAGAGCCTGGGTCGGGAAATTCTGAAGGGCAAACACCACTTGAAACAGAGGATGGTAAGCCAGTTCTCGCTTCGGTTGCAGCTCCTCTACCAGCTTCTCAAACGGCAAGTCCTGGTGAGCATAGGCTCCCAACGCCGTCTCCCGCACTCCACCCAAAACCTCTCGAAAAGTGGGATCGCCAGAAAGGTCTGTGCGCAAAACCAGATCGTTAACAAAAAACCCTATCAACCCCTCGGTCTCCACCCGACTGCGACTCGCAATCGGAGAGCCCACCACGATGTCGTCCTGACCTGTGTAGCGGTGAAGCAATACCTTGAAGGCCGCCAGCAGGGTCATGAACAAGGTCACTCCCTCCTGACGGCTCAGTTCCTTGAGCGCCCCGCTTAGCGCCTCCGACAGTAAAAAAGATTGCTGCCCACCCCGGTAACTTTGCGCCGCCGGCCGGGGTCGGTCTGTGGGTAGCTCCAGTAAGTGAGGAGCACCGTTCAGCTGTTGCTTCCAGTATGAAAGCTGGCTCTCCAGAACCTCTCCCTGCAACCACTGGCGCTGCCAGCTGGCAAAGTCCGCGTACTGAATGGGTAGGGCGGGAAGCGGGGACGGCTTCCCGTTGGAGAAGGCTTCGTAGAGAACGGCTAGCTCGCGAAAGAGCACTCCCCTCGACCACCCATCCGACGCTATGTGATGCATCACCAGAAGCAGAATATGCTCCTCCGGCTCTAGCTTCAGCAAGCTGGCCCGCAGCATCAAATCAGTCGATAGGTTAAAGGGTCGGTCGGCTTCTTCCTGCAGCAACCGTTGAACCTGCCTTTCGCGCTCGCAAGCCGACATCCGACTCAGATCGCACGTTCTCAGCTCCGTGCGCCGATCCCTGGAAATGACCTGCACCGGCACTCCATCCACAACCGCAAAAGTGGTGCGTAGGACCTCGTGACGAGCCACCATAGCAGTCAAGGCCTCTTGCAGGGCTTCAATGTTCAGGGGACCGCTTAACCGTAGTGCGTCGCTCAAGTTGTAAATGGCGCTGTTCGGTTTCAGTTGATCCAAAAACCATAGCCGTTGTTGAGCAAATGAAAGAGGTAGATCACGATCTCTTGAGACAGCCTGAAGGGCCGGCCCCGTCAAATATCCTGCCCGCTTGGCTTCATGGAGCAAGGCAAGGATAGCGGCGGCGAGTCCTTCAATGGTAGGAGCCTGGAACAGTGTGGCGAGCGGTAACCTTATCTGTAGACATTTTTCCAACCGCGCGAAGATCCGCGCGGCGAGCAGGGAGTGACCACCGAGGTCGAAGAAGTTGTCGCGCGTCCCGATGCCGTTGACCGC
>QHZP01000465.1 GCA_003224715.1 Acidobacteriota bacterium
ATTTATTTCAGTGACATCACCTTTACCTACACCTCGGGGATGCAGGCGGGGCACATCATGAAATACGATCCCAAGACTGGTAAGACAACGGTGTTCCGTTCTCCGAGTGGCATGTCCAATGGGATCAAGTTCGATGCCCAAGGACGAATGATTGTGGCAGAGGGTGCGGATTATGGTGGCCGCCGAGTGACACGCACAGACATGGCCACGGGTAAAAGTGAAATACTGGCTGGGCTCTTTGAGGGAAAACCTCTGAATTCTCCCAATGACCTGACGATTGATGAGAAGGGGCGGATCTACTTTAGCGATCCTCGCTATTTGGGGGATGAGCCCATCGAACAGCCCGTTATGGCTGTTTATCGCATTGATCCTGATCGCTCCATTCATCGCATCATCACTGACGCAGGAAAGCCCAACGGGGTTTGCGTGTCACCCGATCAGAGAACTCTTTACGTCGTGTCCAATGACAATGGCACAACGGGCATGTTTCGAATCCCCCCAGAGACCCCCTTGCGCAAAGGCGCCATGACCCTGCTGGCCTACAATCTGTATTCCGACGGAACGGCAAAATTCCGCCAGACGCTGGTCGACTATTCTCCGGAGGACGGACCGGATGGTCTGGTCGTTGATACCGACGGGAATCTCTATGTGGCTATCCGGGCCCTCAGCCGTCCAGGTATCTACGTGTACAGTCCGGAGGGCAAGGAGCTGGACCACGTCCCAACGCCGGTGCTCCCCACCAATGTTGGCTTCGGACGTGGGGACGAGCGGTCAACTTTGTATGTCACGGCGGGCGGCAATCTCTATAGGATTCGGACCAAAAAGACCGGTTATCAATTGCCCGCCGAATCTTCGCGAAAGAGCCGCGACTGAATTGAATTGATTAGCGCGTATGTGGATCGAGACGAGAATTTTGTTCTCGTTTTGGGGACGGACTGAGAGCCCGAAGCGCCAGCGAGGGACAGCCGCGCGATAACCCTCGCTGGCGCTTCGGGCTCCCTGTCAGGCCTGGCGGCAGGGATATCAAGGGCGGCAGCCCCTGTCTAGCTCGTAATCAAGAGGTGCTGGGCCAGAAGGTTCGCATCTGGGAAACATTGGCTGCTTCGAAGGAAAGAGCTTGAAATTCGACCGCGCCCGAGAAGAAATTGTATCGTAGTCGCCGGTGGCATTTCCGAAATCATGAAAATCACTGAGATGGCCTATCGGAGAGGATTGCTCTGCATTCCCCACTGCTGGAATGCCATGGTCGGAGTGGCCGCGGCCGTCCACCTTGCCGCTGTCTTGCCCAATATGCCGTACATCGAATATCCCCTGGCATTCCCGGATTCACCTTCGATTTCCGATCTGCTTGTACCCAGCCTCAAGCCGGATTCAAACGGTAGGATCGAAGTGCCCAAACGGCCCGGCTTGGGTTTCACGCTGAATGAAGATGTGGTCAAGCGACACCGGGTGGCGCCCAATTGATGAGCCAATCTCAATGTGGGAGGCGGTCCGCGATTGGCGCCGAACTATTGGATTGCTCTGTAATCAAGTGACAACTCAAATCACCACTGGGCTTCATCGGCGATACTCACTCTCAACTCCTCGCGGCGGAGAGGACTTGCATGCGGTCCTCTCTTGGGCGGGGTTGCGGGTGGAGTTCCCGATCCAAAGCCTTATCGGATGGCTGGTGACCATCCTTCTCTCATGGGTTCCGCTGATGGCGCAGGCGCCCCCAGAAAGTAAAGTCGTCCACCATTTGCCTCAACTCTCTTCAGTCTTTCCCCAAGGCAGCGAACCCGGCCAAACGTTGCGGCTGGAGGTCCTGGGGGAATTCTTAGATCGCGGGTCAGCCCTGGTTTTCCTGGATACTTCAATTCAAGGCCGCATATTGGAAAGTCATCCGACGCGCGCCGAACTGGAATTCCAAGTTGACCTCACTGCAGCTTTTGGCCCGCACTATTTTCGCCTCGTTACCCCTCGTGGCGCTTCCAATCTTTTGTTGTTCCGCGTAGGCGATCAGCCTCACCGAAATGAGCACGAGCCCAATAGTGCTTTTGAACATGCTGAGGAAGTTCCAATTCCTGTTACCTTGAATGGACAGCTCAATTTCTACGAAGACTTCGATTTTTACAGGTTTCAGGTTAAGAAAGGGGAAACCTGGATCTTTGACTTGCGTGCCGCGCGTAACGGTAATCTCTTCGATGCGGCCTTGATTTTGCTCGATTCAAACCGTCGCAAGCTGGGTCATTCTGAAGACTATTTTGACTGGGACCCATTCCTGACCCATACCTTCTCAGAAACTGGCACTTACTATTTGGTCGTGCAACCCTGCCACGAGCTGGCCTTCAATAAATTTCTAGACCCTAACTTTGCCTATCAGTTGGATATTCGTCAAGCTCCGCACCTGCAGACGATTTCACCCCTCAGCCTGACACCAGGATCGACCTCAAAAGTTACTCTGTTTGGTGAAGGCCTACTGTCCACGGAGGCCAAGCTGTGGTTCGATGAATCGGGTTTTAAGGGAGAGGTGCTGGAAATGTGTGGCTTCTATGCTGACGCCAGGATTGAAATACCGGAGCAGGTTCGAAAGGGACAGCACCACCTGGCTCTGCTGACGCCGGCTGGCCGTTCTACCGCAGCCACATTCTTAGTGGATGCGACCCCCCCTCATCGAGGCGGTGCTTGGCTTGAACCGCCCGTGTCCATTACTGGAATTGCGCGCTATCGGCAGCCAGAGCGTTTCTTCTTCTGGGCCAAGACCAACCAATCGCTGCTTTTTGAAGTGCGCGCCTCTCGTTATGGCTCGCCGGTCGATTCCCTGCTACGCCTTCTCAACGAAAAAGGCGAGGAGATTGCTAAAAACGACGATGGCGAGTTTCCCGGTGTACCAGCCAATAAGGACTCCTTTATCTCTCACACGTTCGTCCCGGCTGGGAATTACGAGCTGCAAATGCGCAATCTGTGGGCCGTCGAAGGCAAGAATTATCCCTACCAGTTATTGGTGCGGCCCCTTCAACCGGGCGCCGAATTGATACTTGAGACAGACCAGCCGTACGTGCACGTGAGAGGAACCGGCAAACTCAGGG
>QHZP01000466.1 GCA_003224715.1 Acidobacteriota bacterium
GAATCTGACGGAAGGCGCCAAAGCATTCGTGCAGCGTTGCAGTGGCTGCCATGGAGCCGATGCCCGTGGCACGGACCGAGGCCCGGCGCTTGCCGGAAGCCGCCGGGTGAGTACCCAGTCCGTTCAGCAGTTGCGCGATTTGATCTACAATGGGATTCCCGGAACAGGCATGCCGCCGTTCGATCTGCCCGCCCAGGAACTGGACGCCCTTGCCGCCTTGGTACACTCGCTGAATGCGCCGGCTGCTGAAAACATGGTATCCGGCGACTTCGCGGCTGGAGAGCAATTCTTCTTCGGTAAAGGGCAATGCGCCTCCTGCCATATGGTTTACGGCAAGGGGAAGCCTATTGGTCCGGATATATCGAACATAGGACGCAAAATGGCGGTCGACCAGATTCGAGAGGCCTTGCTGCAGCCTAGTGCGCACATCACGCCCGGCTACGAACTTGTCACCGGCCAGTTGCGAGATCGGCGGGTCATGCGCGGTTTCGCCAGAAGCCGTAGCAATTTTGATATTCGCTTGCAGGATCTCGAGGGAAGGTTTCACCTGCTGCAGGAAGGCCAGATTTCAGCCATCCAGGACGAAAGGCAATCGCTGATGCAACCCGTGAAAGCAAGCCCGGAAGAGCTGCAGAATTTGATGGCTTACCTAAGCCGGCTGACTGGCGTGAAGCCCGGAGTGCCTGCGGTTGGTCACGGCCCCGAGGCTGAGGGAGTTCGCTTCTCGAGAATCCTCAATCCCAAGCCAGGTGACTGGCTGACGTACGACGGAAGGCTGAGCGGGAACCGGTATAGTGAGCTGACCGAGATCAATACCGCAAATGTGAACCAACTGGGTGTGAAGTGGACCTTTTCGGTTCCTCTCTGGAAGCAGCTACTCCCGGATACTTCCTATTTTATCGAAAATATGCGGTACTTCGGGTTGGAGGTGACGCCCATTGTTGCCGACGGCATCATGTACGTGACGGGTCCGCATCAGGCCTTGGCGCTGGACGCTCTCACTGGCCGTCCGGTCTGGCAGTATTCACGTCCGCGCACTCCTGGACTCGTAAGCGATGCGTCCTTGGGCACGAATCGCGGCGTGGCTATCCTTGGGGACAAGGTGTTCATGGTGACTGATAACGCCCGTCTGATTGCCTTGAACCGTACCACGGGTCAGTTGGTGTGGGAAGCCGTCATGCCGGATGAGCCCCAACACTACGGCTCGACCGTGGCCCCGTTGGTCGTCAAGGATATGGTCATTGCCGGCGTTTCCGGCGCCGACTGGGGCATTCGCGGATTTCTTTCGGCTTACAAGGCCTCAACCGGCGAGCGTGTGTGGCGGTTCTGGACCATCCCGAGCAAGGGGGAACCGGGGTCTGAGACCTGGAAGGGAAAAGACCCTAAATACGGAGGCGGCTCAACCTGGTTGACCGGCACCTATGATGCGGAGACCGATACTCTCTACTGGCCCACGGGTAATCCCTTTCCCAATTCCGACGACCGCGATCGACCTGGCGATAACCTCTTTACCAATTGCATCCTGGCACTGGACGCCGACACCGGAAAGTTGAAGTGGCATTATCAGTTCACTCCCCACGACGTTCGCGATTGGGACGCGACTGAGCCGCCAGTCCTGGTCGACACGCGGTATCGGGGCGAAGCTCGAAAACTCTTGCTGCATGCGGACCGGAACGGGTTCTTCTACGTCCTGGACCGGACAAACGGCCAACTCCTGCTGGCGGAGAAATTCGTAAAGCGCCTGACGTGGGCTAGTGGCATTGGTCCTGACGGACGTCCACAGCTTCTGCCGGAAGGTGAGGCAAGCTGCCCGGAAGATGCAACGAACTGGAATTCAACAGCATTCAGCCCGGTGACACGTCTCTATTACGTCATGGCCCGTGAGAAGTGTGTCGTCAAGCTTTCGCCCGGAAGTCGGAAGGTGGAGCCTCCCCAAGAAGAGCCCGGGAAGAAATACCTGCGGGCACTCGATATTGAGACTGGAAAGATAGTTTGGGAAAACCCGCAAATCGGACCGACCGAAGGCAAGAGAAACGCCGGAGTGCTGGCGACGGCCGGGGGAATCCTATTCTATGGAGACCCGAGCGGGGACTTTGTGGCCGTCGATGAGCGGGACGGCAAGACATTGTGGCATTTCCCGACCAACGGGGAAAGCAAGGCCTCTCCGATGACTTATACGGTCGGCGGGAAGCAATTTGTCGCGATGGCGACTGGTTCGAATATCATGTGCTTTGGTTTGCCGTGAGAGATCCCCCATTTGCGGCAACTCTAGGTTACTTGGTGGCGACAAAGTTCACAGTTCGGTCAAATTTGTGTCAGGGGCCAGGCTCCCCCTCACCCCCAGCCCCTCTCCCGTGGGGCTGGTCTTTACCCATAAGTCAGGCTGCTGGACACAGGGGGTGGATGAGGACGGGAAGGACCGATAAGGAGTCGCCACATGGCCGCCATGACGTCGAGGCTTTGTAGGCCGAGCCACAAGGTTTGGGTTCCGGGTTCGCCGTCGCCCTTGCGCCCGAGGAAGCCACCCAAGCTGGCCACCATGCGCATGGCTTGGTAGGGCATTGGAGCGCTCAAGCGTCCTGGTCGTTCCTTGCTGAAGGCGTTAGAGCAGGCGCGAAAGGAAGAGCGGCGGCGTGGCCGAACCGAGAAGTAAAGCGATTGTTCTCGATACTTGGGCCATGTTGGCTTATCTGGATGCCGGACCGGCGGCCCAAGATGTTCGACAAATGCTCCGGAGAGCCCGCAGGAAGGATGTTTTGGTGCTTTTCTCGCTCATCAACTACGGTGAGTGCTTGTACGTAGTCGAGCGTGCCCAGGGACTCCAGCAGGCACAACTTGCTATTGGCATAATCGACCAGCTCGCGGTGCGCGTTGTCTCCGCAGACCGGTCCTTAGTTTTTGAGGCGGCCCACATTAAAGCGCGTTATCCGATTTCTTACGCGGATGCCTTCAGTGTAGCTTTAGCCAAGCGAAATCGGGCATGTGTAATGACGGGAGATCCCGAATTCAAAGCGGTCGAGCCTGAGGTTGCCGTTCATTGGTTATCAGATCGCCGGAGGCGGAGAGCGAAGTCGGAATGAGGAGAAAGGTGCAATTCAGATCACTTAGAATCGCCGTACCATTTCTTCTGGTGGTTCTCGTACGAACAGCTCCCTTCAGCGGGAATGAAAAAGGATCAGGCCATGAATGGCGCTACTATGGCGGGGACTCCGGTGGGAGCAAGTACTCTCCACTCGCTCAGATTAACCGAGAAAATGTAAATCAGTTAAAAGTCGCCTGGGTTTTCCACACCGGAGATGTTCCTCCAGACTCGATGGCAGCGACATTTGAATGCACGCCGCTGGTGGTGGATGGAGTCATGTATCTGACCACTGCCTTCTCGAAAGTCATTGCTCTGGACGCGGAAACTGGGAAGGTGTTCTGGACTTTCGATCCAAAGTTGGATATGAGCAAGCGGTCTTATCCTTTCGCCAATCGTGGAGTGGCTTTCTGGAGGAATGGAGCCGAAAAGCGGATCTTTCTGGCAACCCTGCATGGGAACCTCTTTGCCCTGGAGGCGCGGAATGGCAAGCCTGTAGAGAGTTTTGGGGAAGGTGGCTCGGTCGACCTCAAGACGGGCATGATTCCCGAGGGTCCCGATCGGTCCTATGCTGTGACATCGCCTCCTCTCGTTTACAAGGATCTTGTCATCATGGGTTCAGCCGTTCCCGACAGCCTTCCTCAAGGACCGAGCGGCGATGTGCGGGCCTTCGACGCTCGCACAGGAAAGCTGGTTTGGCGGTTCCACACGGTGCCGCATCCGGGTGAATTCGGCAATGACACGTGGGACGCAGACTCCTGGAAAGATCGCGGAGGTACCAACGTCTGGGCTCCCATGAGCTGTGATGAGGAACGGGGCATCGTCTATCTCCCCGTCACCGCGGCTGCCGAAGATCGATACGGGGGCGACCGGAAAGGAGCGAACCTTTTCTCGAATGCTCTCGTGGCTCTGGATGCACGCACGGGGAAGCGTCTCTGGCACTATCAAATTGTGCACCATGATCTGTGGGATTATGACTTACCCGCCCAGCCTAACCTGATCACTGTACATCGAAATGGCCAGCCGATTCCGGCGGTGGCTCAAATTACCAAAATGGGACTTCTTTTTGTGTTCAATCGCCTGACGGGCCAACCGCTCTTCGACATAGAAGAACGCCCTGTGCCTGCCAGTGAGGTGCCGGGGGAGCAAGCCTGGCCAACCCAGCCGTTTCCGACGAAGCCGCCGCCGATCGCCCGGCTAGGCATGACGCCCGATGAAATCAGCGAAGTCACCCCGGAATCCCATGCTGAATGTCTGGAGATTCTAAAGAAGGGCGTGTTGGGGAAGGCCTATCAGCCGCCGGGCTTCAAGCCCACCATCATTTTCCCAGGTACCATGGGAGGTCCGAATTGGGGAGGAGCCTCTTATGATCCGATTTCCAATTTGCTTTTTGTCAATTCCCAGGATACCGCGCAAATGGTCCGTATGACCAAGGCTCGGGAAGGCAGCAAGTTGCCTTACGTGCCTGCAGGAGACGCCTTCGGCCGGTTCTGGGATTCGAGGTACTATCCTTGCCAAAAGCCTCCGTGGGGTACACTGACTGCTGTTGATTTGGATCAGGGCACTATCCGCTGGCAAGCGACGCTGGGGATTGTTGAAGAACTGGTGGCCAAAGGCATTCCTCCCACCGGGACCTCCAACGTCGGAGGCTCCATCGTCACCGCCGGAGGTCTGGTTTTCATTGCGGCCACCAATGACCGGCGGTTTCGGGCTTTCGACAAGGAGACTGGAAAGGAATTGTGGATCACCAAGCTTGAAGCCAGCGGCCATGCCACTCCCATGACCTACCTGGGACCGAAAACGGGTAAGCAGTTCGTGGTGATCGCTGCCGGAGGGGGAGGCCGCTACAACAAGACCCATAGCGATGCGGTTTTCGCCTTCGCCTTGCTCCCCGAGGGGCAGAGCCGCCCAAGAATCCTTAGTGCTACTGAAACCAGAGTCATCTCGACCGGGCCCGGGCGCGAACCCACCAACATGACAGTTGCGGCCAAAGTGCAGTCGCAGCCGGTTCCTTTCAGTCACAAGCAACACAGCCAGCTCGGCCTGGAATGTAGCGTTTGCCATCCCACGGCAGCCACAGGCGATGTGGCGCAGATTCCGCACTCCGCTGACTGTATGAGCTGTCACCAAACCATCAAGAGCAAGAGCCCGTCGATTCAGAAACTGGCACGCTTCCAAAAAGAAGACAAATCCATTCCCTGGACTCGGATTTACAAGCTTCCAGACTTTGTCTTCTTCAGTCACCGGAAACACATGAGTTCCGGTGTGGCGTGCACCACCTGTCATGGCCCCGTGCAAACCCGCGAAGCGTTGTGGCAGGAGAAGGAGATCTCGATGGAGTCCTGCGTGGAGTGTCACAAGTTAAAAAAGGCTTCTGTCGACTGCAATCTGTGTCATGAGATGACGCATTGACCTGGGTGGGCCCGCGCCGGCTAAAATCGGGTGGCCAAGCCCAACATGGCTGGGCCCAACTTTCATTCGAGTCCCCCAAACGATTAAGAAGCTGGGAAAAGATCAAAAAGCCGGCCAAGATTGGGAGGGCGAGGCTCCCGCCGAGCCGTATGGCGTAAGGACTTGCTGGGGCGACGGCTCGGCGGGAGCCTCGCCCTCCCAGTCTTTTCACAGCTTCTTAACGCATTACGAAAATTTAAAATTAAGAAATTCCGCTTGACAAAGCGAACGAGTTTACCCTAAGTTCGGCGAACAATTCGTTATCTCAAACAAGCAAGGGAGAAATTTCAATGGTGAAAGAGTACAGGTCCTGGTTTTGTTTACTAATCGTCTGTGCCGGGCTGACCTCACCGTCTACGTTGCTAGCCGACGTCACCGGTTCCATCCTGGGCGCGGTGACGGACGCGTCGTCCGCCATTATTCAGGGCGTTCGAGTTACAGCCACGAACGTGGACCTGAATCTGGCCAAGGAAGCGACAACAGACACCTCTGGGCAATACCGCATCCTCGCGCTTCCGGCCGGGCGGTACAAACTTGAAGCCTCATTCGCCGGCTTTCGGACCTTTGTCCAGACCGGGATCGTTCTCTCTGTCAACGATCAGCGCCGCGTTGACGTCGTCTTGCAGGTGGGCGAGGCCCAGCAGGAAGTGAGCGTGAACGCCGAGGCCCTCCAGGTCGAATCCACCAATACCCAATTGGGTGAAGTCATCGAACAAAAGAAAATTGTGGAACTGCCGCTCAATGGCCGGGGCTACCTGGATCTGCTCGGCTTACAGCCCGGCGTGGCGCCCGGCGGTACCCGTGGGGAAGGCCCGGGAACCGTCTCTGTGAACGGCCAGCGGGAAAACAGTAACGGCTTCCTGGTGAATGGAGGCGATGTGTCCGGCGTTGGCAATTTCGAGGCACAGATCCAACCCAATCTGGATGCGGTGCAGGAGTTCCGGTTACTCACCAACAACTTCGACGCTGAATACGGGCGATTTAGCGGTGGGCTCACGAACACCATTACCAAGAGTGGCGCGAATTCCATCCATGGCACCGTTTTCGAATTCCTGCGCAATGACGCACTGGATGCCCGGGGGTTCTTCGACACTGGCAAGGGAGCTCTAAAGAAGAACCAGTTCGGCTATGCCGTCGGTGGGCCGGCGATCAAAGATAAGTTGTTCTGGTTCACGGATTATCAAGGCACCCGGCGGGTAGACGGAGGATCGGCGAGCGATATCCAAGTGCTTTCATTAGCGGAACGTCAGGGGAATGTTGGCGCTGCAAACTTGACGGGAACGGTAAGCGGCCCCTACTGGGCGAATGTGCTGTCACAACGACTCGGGTATGCAGTCCA
>QHZP01000481.1 GCA_003224715.1 Acidobacteriota bacterium
ATGCCAACGGTCATCCGGAAGGTTCGCCTTTCGAGCATTATGGACCCATACAAAGCGGGGAGGCAATTCGTTATGCCAGTGAGATTGTTGAATTCGTCCGTGCTCACCTGGCCTAACCAGTCACAAGTGGACAGCGCAGTACGGGACTGGGCAGCGGCTGAGAAGCTAAAGCATGCGGAACTTCACCGCCTAGGCTATTTCGGCTCTTACGCTCGCGGGGACTGGGGTGTGGGGAGCGACCTTGATCTGATCGCCATCGTGGAGAGGGTTGAAGGACCCTTTGATCGACGCTCACTGTCGTGGGATCTCTCTGACCTTCCACTTCCTGCTGAGATATTGGTTTACACCGTGGAGGAGTGGCAGGGTTTAGAAGGCGAGCAGCGACTTTTTGCCAGAACCCTGAAAGAAGAAGCTTCATGGATTTACCCAGACGAATAGCACCTTTCGCCAATCTGGAATCTGAGCCGAGCCCGTTTCCACAAGCGTCAACAACATCACCGACAGAAATGTAGCAGTTCTCATTGTGTAAAAGATCGGTTTGTTCAATGAGATTTGCGGTTTGGCGCAGCTTAGGCAGCCCGCAAGGATGATAGGGGTAGGGAGAGCCGCAGCTCCCCCTCCCTCCGAACCGTACAGGCGGATCTCCCGCATACGGCTCTCCAGTCGGTGGCTTTACCTCCAGGAGGATTGACGAATCGAAGCTGCCCGAAAGAAGAGAAACTCTCAGACGTTCGACGAGATAGAACAAGTCATCTCTCCCACAGTGGGTCATCAACATGCGTCACTTTGACCGGAACAGCGTCTTCAGCTCTGCAGCTGCTGAAGCATTTCCAGCTTGCTTAGCCGGGTGGCACTCGCGCTGGTTGGATTTCCGTCCCGTTCGCCCTGACTCATCCACCTTCCTGCCTTCCCTTCGCTCCATCCCTGTTATGGGACTTCCTCGCTACTATGGACGCTCTGACTCCTGTGGGGCCGGTTCTTCGGCACCCGTCTTCGGGCAGCATGAACGCCGGTTCTCTCACCCACAGGTCTCCCTGAGTTACGCATCTGGCCCTCCGATCATTCCGTCTCCAACCACCCCATGTCCTCCCGCCACCGCTTTCGCACCCTACCCCTCAACGTGTCGGGCTTCCCACTCGCGTGGGTCCGGGCTTCGCCTTTTCCCAGCAGGCTCGCCAGTGACACCAGGCCGAATCGAGTTCGTTATCCTACGGACTAATCGTTCACCTCCTGCAGCTCCCCACCCCGCCTCGCGGCGACGCAGTTGCAGTCGGTTACAGGCCGGAGAGGGCGTGCCTGAAGAGGACTTCCACCTCTCCGATCAAACACGCTTTCAGGCGCACTGGGAGGCGCGCTCCGCGCGGCGACCAGCGTGGATTTAACAGGAACTGTAAACCACAAATTGTTGATCGCGGGTCGGAGACCGCCTCCCACACTGCACCTTCGTTCTCATGCGGTAACAACCGCGAGTGGCTAAGGCTAAGGTGTCCGCGGCTTCCAGCGAAGAATGGGATGGCGGGCGGCTTGGACTTCGTCCAGTCTTCTAACGCGGGTGGTGTGGGGGGCTCGTAGGAGCAAATCGGGATTGCTTTCGGCCTCTTCAGCGATAGACTTCATCGCTTCAACAAAAAGATCTAACTCCTCTTTACTCTCTGTTTCTGTGGGCTCAATCATGAGGGCCCCGGCAACAATCAACGGGAAAGCAACCGTAGGCGGGTGGAAGCCGTAGTCCATGAGCCTCTTGGCAATATCCATCACGGTAACGTGATTCTTGCTCTGCTTTTTATTGGAAAAGACCACTTCGTGCAAAACGGGTTCGTGGTAAGGGAGATCATACACCTCCAGCAAATTTTGCTTGATGTAGTTGGCATTCAAGATGGCCACACAGCTGGCTTCTCTCAGGCCGGTCGCGCCATTTGCCAGGATGTAGCAGAGGGCTCTAACTAACGTCCCAAAATTTCCATAAAAGGCTTTTACCTTGCCGATGGATTGGGGACGATGGTAGTTGAAAAAATACTTGCCTTCCGCATCCTTTTCCACAGTGGGGTAGGGAAGAAAGGGCTCGATAATCTTTTTCACGGCTACCGGACCCGCACCGGGCCCACCCCCTCCGTGGGGAGTCGAAAAAGTTTTGTGGAGATTCAGGTGCATTACATCCACTCCGAAATCTCCAGGTCTTGCCAATCCCATTAAGGCATTCAGGTTTGCTCCATCGAGATAAACCAGACCGCCGCGCTGGTGGACAATTTGAGAAATTTGAGCGATCTGGGTTTCAAAAATTCCCAGGGTGTTAGGGTTGGTCAACATCAAGGCAGCCACGTCTTCGGTCATAGCACTTTCCAAGGCCGCAAGGCTGACACAACCATGTTGGTTGGATTTTATCGTTTCCACGCTGTAACCGGCGATTACCGCACTGGCTGGATTGGTGCCGTGGGCAGACGGCCGGTGAGATACGCCCGAATCATCATCACGCCTGTCAGCTCTCCCCTGGCGCCGGCGGAGGGCTGCAAACTGACGGCGTCCATACCGGTTATTTCAGCCAGACAATCAGCCGTTGTTTTCAGGATCTCTAGATTTCCTTGAACCATGAATTCCGGCATCAGTGGATGTGAACTCGCGATGCCCTCCAGCCGGCAGACCCGCTCGTTGATCTTTGGGTTATATTTCATGGTGCAAGAACCCAGCGGATACATTCCGGCATCAATGCTATAGTTCCAGGTAGACAGCCGCGTAAAATGACGGACCACATCCACTTCGCTGACCTCCGGAAACTCCTGGATAGGGCCCCGCACGTTTTCGTGGCCCAGGACACTTTCCAGGTTAACTTCAGGGACGTCCAGCGGAGGCAAATCATAGGCCGACCGTCCTGGTGAACTTCGCTCAAAGATCAAGGCTTCGTCCTGGGTGACATGGGGAGTGGATTTGCGAAGAAGGCTCATGAGATAAGAACGCTTTGCACCAACTTGCGAACAACAGGATACATTGACTCGAGAGCGATCCCCTCACCCGGCCTTGGGCCACCCTCTCCCTCAGGGAGAGGGGCTGGGGGTGAGGGGCTTGCATTTGTAAGACCTTCAATAGACATATGCATGAGACATGTGAATGCAGCTGGGTATTAAAGGTTCCTTAGAGTTTGAATTAGCAGATCGATGTCCTGCTTCGATTTGGTCTCAGTGAAGGAAAGTAACAGCGAGTCTTTGAGGGAGGGGTAATACCTTCCCAGATGAAGACCGGGCACGATTTTGGCACTGTTGAATCTGGTGGCTGCTTTTTCGTTGGGCATCGCCAGTTGAATCACGATCTCATTAAACCGTGCGCCTGGGAATAAAATTCTTACAGCGGGAACGGTCTTCAACTCAGAAAGCGCATATTGCGTTTTGAATACATTGCGAACGGCGATCTGCCGTATCCCTTCTTTGCCCATAAGGCTGCAATAGATCGTGGCCACTAAGGCAAAAAGGCTCTGGTTCGTGCAAATGTTTGAAGTCGCCTTTTCCCGGCGAATATGTTGTTCACGGGTGGAAAGGGTTAATACAAATCCGCGCTGGCCTTCGGTGTCCGTCGTTTGTCCGACGAGCCGGCCGGGCAAGTTCCTCACAAATTTCTCTCGAGTGGTTAAGAACCCGGCATGAGGCCCTCCGAAACTGGCTGGGATTCCCAAGGATTGGACTTCACCACATACAATGTCAGCTCCGGCGGAACCGGGTGGGCTTAATATTCCCAAAGACAAGGCTTCGGCGACGGCAACCACCAGCAGGGAACCATGCTGATGGGAAAATTCTGCCAGCCTCTTCAGCGGTTCAACATTTCCAAAGAAATTGGGGGATTGAACCACTACGGCGGCAACGTCCGGTCCAATTTGCTTTTCTAACGCGTTGAAATCGACTGTCCCATCATCCTGAAAGTTAACCAGGTCCAGCTGAAGTTTCAGGTGACGAGTGTAAGTTTGAGCAACCGCCCGATATTCCGGATGGAGCGATGACGCTATTAGGGAACGAGGTCTTTGAGAGATCCTGGATGCCATCAAAAGCGCTTCTGCCAAAGCAGTGCTTCCATCATACATGGAAGCGTTGGACACTTCCATGCCAGTGAGCTGGCACATAAAGGTCTGGAATTCGAAAATGGCCTGGAGTGTACCCTGGCTGATTTCGGCTTGATAGGGGGTGTAAGAGGTGAGGAATTCCCCTCGTGAGATTAAGGCATCGATGACAATCGGAATGTAATGGTCATTGACGCCTGCGCCAAGAAAGGAAAGCACCTGGGAAGCGTTTTTTTGTTCATAGCACTTGAACTTCTCAAGCAACTCGGCTTCACTGAGAGCTCGAGGAAGATTGAGAGAGGAATTTAAACGGACTTCTGGAGGAATACTGGTCAAGAGGTCTTCGAGCGATTTGAGTCCAATCTCTCGCAACATCTCTGCTTGAACCTGACTCGAGTTGGGGATGTATCTCATTACTCCGCCGACTCCTCTGCCACATACTCCTCATACTCCTCTGAATTAAATAGTTCCTTAAATTCCTCCGGATCGGTAACTTTCAATTTGACGAACCAGGCGTCCCCATAAGGGTCCGTATTAACCCATTCAGGGGAACTCACCAAATCCTGATTGACCTCGAGAACTTCGCCGGCAACCGGACAGAAGACTTCCGAAACCGCCTTTACCGATTCCACATTTCCAAAAGGTTCATTGGTATCGAATGTGTCTCCGACTTTGGGCAATTCAACAAAAACCACGTCCCCCAGCTCTTTCTGGGCATAATCGGTAATGCCCACAGTGGCCGTGTCTCCCTTGACTTTTACCCACTCATGCTGCTTGGTGTAAAGGCAGTCCTCAGGAAACTTCATGAAACTGTCCTCCTCGATTTCTTGCGTTTGTAAAAGGGAGTCTCTACAATTCGTGCCCGGACAAGGTTGGCACGAATCTGAATCTCCAAAGACGTGCCAACCAGCGCATGGGTGATTGGCACGTAAGCCAACCCCAGATTTTTTCGTAAATACGGAGCAGGGCCTCCACTGGTAACTCTACCGACAGGCTGACCATCGATAAAAACAGCGTGGCCCTCCCTGGCAATCCCTTTTCCTTCCATCTCAAAACCTACGAGTTTCTTATTTATTCCATGCTGCTGTTGCTGGACGAGAGTTGTCCTACCAATGAAGTCACCTTTCTCCAGCTTAACAATCCAGGCAAGATCAGCCTCCCAGGGAGTGATTTCTTCTGAGATTTCATGCCCATAGAGGGCCATTTTGGCTTCCAAGCGAAGGGTGTTTCTTGCTCCCAGGCCCGCAGGCAGCAAATCTTCACCAGCGCCACGCTCCAGGAGATGGGTCCAAATCTGCGCCGAGAACTCGGGTGGGAAATAGATTTCAAAGCCATCTTCTCCTGTATATCCAGTCCGGGAGATAAGGGACTCGACGCCGTCTACTTTCCCGCGCTGGCACCAATAATACTTGACGGAAGTAAGATCGATATTGACTATCGTTTGCAGAATCTTGCAGGCGTGAGGGCCCTGAATGGCCAACTGAGTATACTGGTCACTAACGTCTTTAACTTCGGCGTCAAAGTGGTTGTGCTCACAAATCCATTTGAAGTCCTTATCCGTGTTGGAAGCATTGACGCAAATAAAATAATACCCGGAAGATAATTGATGAACCAAGATATCGTCCACAAAGGTCCCATTGGCAAAAAGCAGGGCCGAATACTGTACTTGGCCGTCCTTAAGCCGGGATACGTCGTTGCATGTCACGTCTTGAAGGAGTTCCAAACTCTCAGGCCCTCGTATGGTTATCTCCCCCATATGGCTGATATCAAATAGGCCGGCGGAGTTTCTGACAGCCAAATGTTCTTGGATAATGCCTGAATACTCAATAGGCATTTCCCAACCGGCGAATTCTGCCATTTTGGCTCCGAGCTGTTTGTGGACCTGGTTTAACTTGGTTTTCTTAAGCGGGGAAATGAAATTCATCGACGAAAAGATAGCTTCCGAGGCAAACGCAGACCGAAGGCAAACCTAGCATAGGCGGTATGGGGTGTCAAGCTGGAAACTTCCGCTTTATCTCAATCTTAAAAAACCGTAAATCCTAGACTGGGATTGGGTTCTAGCCTTGGTGGGCTTTCTTGGAAAATTGAGGGATATTGAGTCGGAGAAGTTATTCCTACTTTTTCGGTAGGTGCCACTGCTGATGAAAATTGGGGACATCACTTGAATGCGCCAACCGAGGACGACCACGAGAACAAGTGCGATATTTTCATACTCTATGGCGCGCCCCGGTTGGCATGGAGGCTCCCTTGAAAAAGAAGCGAAATCCACTACGGTGTATTTGCCGCCACGAGAATCGCGGTAGCAGCAGGTTTCTTCAGGCCGCGATTCCTTCTTCCTTCTTACTCTGACAATTGATGCAGAGCTTTACCCAGGGAAGAGCCTCCAGGCGTTTTTCCTCGATCGGCTCCCCACATTCCTCACACAATCCATAAACATTGGTCTTGATCTTGTCCAGGGCTTCCTCGACCATGCTTAAGACCTCACGATCGCGCTCGCAGAGAGAATAACGCTGCTCCTTGGAGTAGGATTGAACACACAGATCGTAAATGTCCGGCTCAGCCTCCTCAAAATCTCTGATTCCGTCAACTCGTTTCCCTTCAATGGCCGAATAGAGATCTTTGAGTTTATTCACTAAAGTCCTTCTGTAAATTTCGAGTCTGTTTTTCTTCATGATGTCCTCCTCAATAGAAACCGCTGGTATGAGCCGCATTCGAGCAATTTGTCAATCTGAAGCAGAGGCTATCTTCTGCCATTGCTTCATAAGCAATTGATATTCAATCGACGAAAAAGGTTTACTGACATCAACAAAATTATATCAACAGAAATTGGCTTGTCAAAAATTCTTTGCGGTTTGCTATCCGGTATAGTTCCAAGCACTTTAATTCGGATTCAATATCTATTACAATTTAACATGGGTCTATGTTGACTTAGTAATCGAGCGTGGAATGGAGGATAAAGGGCAGACTCTCATTTACCTTTACCGAGCGAAGAGGCAAAAGTGATGAAAAATCAAGTAGGCAAAGTCGCAGTGGTGGGAGCTGGCGTTATGGGAGCACAGATTGCGGCCCATTTAGCCAATGCACAATATTCCGTGTGTCTCCTGGATATTGCGCCAACAGGACTTGCCCCTGAGGAAAGGTCCAAAGGACTTACACTTTCGCATCCTCAGGTTCGGAACCGAATTGTGACCAAGGGCTTGGAAAGCGCCAGGCGTAGTAAGCCGCCAGCCTTTTTCTTACCAGAATGTGCCCAACTGATTCGTCTCGGGAATTTGGAAGATGATCTGTCATGGCTCGCCGAGGTCGACTGGATTATCGAAGCCGTCTCCGAAAACTTTGAGATCAAAGTAAACCTGTTGAGGCAAATTGACAAGGTCCGCAAAGGTGGAACAATTGTCAGCTCAAATACCTCAGGAATTCCCATTAAACGTTTGTCGGCCGGCTTGAGTCAGGATTTTCGCTCTCATTGGCTAGGGACTCATTTTTTCAATCCTCCGCGCTACATGAAGCTCCTCGAGATCATTCCCACGGACGAGACTTTACCCTTGGTAGTTGAAACCATTGCGGAGATTGGCGATCAACGATTGGGGAAGGGAATAGTCTTTGCCAAGGATACACCCAACTTCATCGCCAACCGAATTGGTACGTTCGGTTTGCAATTTGGTATCCAGGTTATGCTCGAGGATGGGTATAGCATCGATGAAGTTGATGAGTTTACAGGTCCTCTCACAGGAAGGCCCAAAAGTGCCACCTTCCGAACTTTGGACATTGTCGGAATTGATACTTTTGTGCACGTCACTAAGAACATTTACCAAAATGCTCCCGCTGATGAACACCGTGAATTGTTCAGGGTGCCTGAATTCATCGAGCAGATGGTGCAGCGGAAATGGCTGGGCGACAAAACCGGCCAGGGCTTTTACAAGAAGGTAGGGAAGGACATTCTCACATTGGACCTATCGACCATGGAATATGGCCCACGGAAGAAGGGCAAATATACTTCCTTAGAAATGGCCAAGACCATTGAGGATGTCGGAGAAAGATTGAAAACGATAATTAAGGAAACGGATCGCGCAGGATCGTTCATCTGGAAAACCCTCAGTGAGGTTTTGATTTACTCGGCCAATCGCATCCCTGAGATTTCGGACGACATCATCAACATTGATAATGGCATGAAATGGGGCTTTAATTGGGAACTTGGGCCTTTTGAGACGTGGGACGCTCTGGGAGCGGAAACAGTCGCTTTGAGGATTGAGAGAGAAGGGCGTGCCATTCCAGAGCTGGTTCGAAAGGTTTTGGCAACGTCGGAAAAGGCCTTTTATTTTCGAAGAAGGGGCACGCTGACTTATTTCGATTTGAAGGCAACAGAATACAAGGAAGTGCCGCGACCGTCTGGAATCCTGTTTCTTTCCTCTCTTAAAGATCAAGGAAAAGTGATTAAGAAGAATTCGGGCGCCAGCCTGATCGACTTAGGTGACGGCGTGGCCTGCGTGGAATTTCATTCCAAGATGAACAGTATCGGGGGCGATACCCTCCAGATGATTCAAGAGGGGCTGAAACTGACGCAAGAGAGCTTCGAGGGATTGGTCATTGGCAACCAGGGACAGAATTTCTCTGTGGGTGCTAACCTCATGCTAATTCTCCTGGAAGCTCAAGATCAAAATTGGGAAGAGATTGACGCCATGATTCGGTCTTTTCAAAAGACGAATATGTCAATTAAGTACGCCGAGAAACCCGTGGTAGTCGCCCCCTTTGGAATGTGCCTGGGAGGAGGTTGTGAAGTTTCTTTACATGCCAGTGATCGTCAAGCTGCCGCTGAGACATACATGGGGTTGGTTGAACTCGGTGTTGGACTCATTCCGGCAGGCGGAGGGACCAAAGAAATGTTGCTGCGCAGCCAGCTTTGGGCACGCCGTGACCCCGAAGAAGATCTTTTCCCGCATTTGCGTCGTGCTTTTGAAACGATCGCCTTGGGCAAGGTTTCCGGTAGCGCCTTAGATGCTGGATCACTGGGGTTCCTAAGAGACAGCGACGGCATCAGCATGAACCGCGACCGTCTCATTCAAGACGCAAAGGAAAAGGTTCTGACCTTAGTCAGGCAAAACTACCGAAAACCACTTCCTCCATCAAATATCGTCGCCTTGGGCAGCAAGGGACTGGCATCTCTGAAACTTGGAATACATCTAATGTACAGGGCAGGTTACATTAGTGAATATGATTCCTTCCTGGCTACCAAGTTGGCTTACATTCTCTGTGGTGGCGATTGCAACACACCACAGCTCGTCAGTGAACAAGACATTCTCGACCTGGAGCGCGACGCCTTTCTGAGTCTTTGTGGGCAGCGAAAGACTCTCGAGCGCATCCAGCATATGTTGCAAAAGGGGAAGCCATTGAGGAATTGAACGGAGTCTCCGATGCCGCCCAAGTCGGCACCACAGAGCACGAAAAAGACCGAGCCGCGACCGTTAGGAGTGGTTGAGGCAATCGGCCGGTGTGCCCCTCCCTGACGGTCGGGGCTCGGATTTCTGCCATTTTCGTAGGAGTTTAGAAGTAAGCTGAAGCAACCGAAAGGAAGATGGATTATGAAAGAAGCCGTGGTAGTCACCGCATTGAGAACACCCGTGGGCAAGGCCAATAAGGGAACCCTGAAGGACATGCGGCCGGACGATATGGCGGCCACCGTCATTGCAAACGCCATCCAACGCACCCCGGAGCTAAGGTCCTCCGAAATCGACGATGTTATCTTAGGTTGTGCCATGCCTGAAGCAGAGCAGGGAATGAACGTGGCTCGCATTGCCAGTCTTCGCGCCGGATTGCCTCCGGAAGTGTCCGCGATAACGATAAACCGCTTTTGCTCCTCTGGCTTGCAATCCATAGCTTTTGCGGCGGAAAGAATTATGTGCGGTTCAGCCGAAGTGATCGTGGCTGGAGGCACGGAAAGCATGAGTCTGGTGCCGATGGCTGGCCACAAATTTATTCCCAATCCCTATCTAGTCGATACTTACCCTGACGTCTATCTAAGCATGGGGTTGACAGCGGAAAATCTGGCCAACAAGTACAGAATTTCCAGGGAAGCGCAGGACCAATTCTCCTTGCGTAGTCATCAGAATGCAATTCGGGCGATTGAGTCCGGAAACTTCAAGAACGAGATAGTACCACTTGATATCGCCGTGGATCATTTGAATTCCAAGAGAAAAAAGGAAACCCGGCAGATACGTTTCGAGGTTGACGAAGGTCCTCGCGCAGATACCTCACTGGAGGCGTTGGCCAAGTTGAAACCGGCCTTTCACGCTGCCGGAACAATCACAGCGGGTAATTCTTCGCAAATGAGTGACGGGGCTGCTGTGGC
>QHZP01000482.1 GCA_003224715.1 Acidobacteriota bacterium
GCTCAAACACTTTGATCGCGCTCTGGATCACCTTGGCGCGTAGCGCGATGAGTTCCTGCTTGGATACATCCAGGTAACGGGGTTTGCAGCACCCATCAGCCTCCTTGCGGAGTGCCGGCAGGGTCAGAGTGTCCACGCCCTCCGGCATCGGCAGCGAGCCGGCTTGCCACGCCTCGGCTATCATAACGATGACCGGTTGCAGAGCGGAACAGCGCAGCGCTTGAGCAATCGACGCGTTACGGCGGATGTGCCCAAATCCGACCATCCCCGGCGAGTACATCGCCACACGATATTTTGGACCTTTCATGCCAGCGGACCCTGATCTTCAGCGCGGGTGAGCAGTCACACTCACAATTTTCTGGACGAAGGAAAGAACATAACGACAGGGGCCCCTGCACTGTGCTCTGTCATTCGGGTGAATAGGCATAGGCAAAGGTCGGCATCGTTCGCGAGTATTCTGAATAAGCTACCACTTTCTCAAGTGCAATTGGTTTTGCGACTCGGGACTCAGATGTACAGCAAGCCCGATACCAATGTCGTACTGCTGCGGCTTAAGACAATGAACATAGTATGTGTAACGAAGTGACGAGGTTATCACATTGAGCGTTATGCTAACGGTCGTTGATTGCAACGCCTACCGGACCGTTTGAAGTGGAATCGCGATGCCCACTGTGGAACCGGGAGACCTAAGCCTTGCGGCCCAACCCCTCCACTCGGCATATGGCCGACTGGATCTTTCGTTTAAGGTCTCGACCTCTTCGGGTCCCGTCCGGTTTGGCAATGGGAAGGCGTTGATCTGGGGTTCAAGACACGCCGAGCGCCTGGATTGAATCGGCCAGCCGGTTGTTAAGGTGCCTCAGCTTGCTCATGGGCAACTCTACCCAGGGGTACTCGAGAGTCAGGGCTTCCCAATGAAGGGCGGCGAGAGACTGGAACATTATTCCGATGTCAACCATCCGCTCAATGTCCTCGCGACGCAAGTTAGGCCAGTGCTCTTGTACCGTTGACCAATAGAGCGCGGTATCCGGGCACTTCACCAAATCAGCCGCCGGCACACCCCACCCGGCGGTCTCCCAGTCGAAGGGTAGCAGTGCTATTCCGGCGCCTATCTTGCGGACACGTATATTTTTTTCCTCTAACTCGCCGTGAACAAAAGTTCGGGGCAGTCCTACACAGAGTTTTTCCACATCTCCCCAATTCGACTCCAAGAAATGGCACCGAGAAACAATCTTGTTTAGCGCCGCCAGGTCGTCCGCTCTGAGAGCCGGGTTAGCAAGATTGTGCCAGATACTTTCACGTGCCAACCGTAGTTGGATCAAATAGTGGTGTGGCCCCCGGTCGGGCAGGGCGGCGGAGGCAGCCAGGCGTTCGGCCGACGTATGTAATAGGCCCAGCCAGCGAGCCGCCAGAGCGCGGTGCTCCGCCAGTTCAGGTGAATACGGCTCCTTTCCGGCGTCTTCAAGGAAAAGCCAGCAGAATTGAGGATTCCGATCTTCCACGGATCCGTAACAGTGGAGAGCGGGCATAGGCAAGGTTGGCAGAATTTCCTGGTAGATGGTGTATTCAGTTAGGGCCGTCGCGGTCAGGCAACGTTTGTCGATTATGGCAGAACCTTGAGGCCCAACCCCTGCGAGGCGGTATAGGGCCGACTGGATCTTTCGTTCCAGGGTTTCGACGTCTTCCGGCTCGACCGGTTCTGGGTTCAGTTTATTCCAGGCCTGGACGGCTGGGTGTTCAATCAAATTGGTTCTTAAGATGTCGATAGTGACGGGTTGAAGCATTAGCTTTACCTCCTTCGGAGAGTTCGTCGTACTTCTGGAGTAGCGACCCTCCTTCAGGTTCCTTGAGGCAAGAAATGAACGTGGGATCAAACGCGTTGCTTGAGACAAGCGGCGTGACGGGCCGAATATCGATGACGCGTCCACGTTCCATCTTTAACAGAAGGTTGCAGTGTTTTAATGTGCTCAGGCGATGAGCAATGATAAAAGTGGTGTGGCCGCGCATGAGGCGTTCCATGGCCTCTACGATAGCGGCTTCGGTTTTCACGTCGACGGAGCTGGTCGGCTCATCCAGGATGAGGATTGGAGCATCCTTCAAGAAGGCCCGCGCCAGTGAAATGCGCTGGCGCTCGCCGCCGGAAAGACGCATGCCACGTTCTCCCACCAGCGTTTCATAAGCCTGAGGCAGGCGAACGATAAAATCGTGAGCGTTGGCCGCCTGGGCGGCTGCCACGATTTCTTTTTCCCGGGCGTCAGGACGAGCATAAGCGATGTTTTCAGCGATGCTGGTGGAAAACAAAACGGGATCCTGGAGAACCAGCGCAAACTGGTTGCGTAGGTCGGCCAGCTTGTAATCGCGGAGATCAACCCCATCGAGCAGAATCTGGCCGGCACTGGGATCGTAGAAACGCGTGAGGAGATTGACGAGAGTTGTTTTGCCGGCACCGGTCGCACCCGCGATTCCCAGGCAAGTGCCTGGAGCCATTTCGAAAGAAATATCCTGCAAGACCGGCCGGTCTTTTTCGTAGGCAAAAGAGACGTTACGGAAGGCCATGGCACCGGCAGTGCGCACGAGTGCCCGGGCGTTGGGGCGCTCAGCCACATCCGGCGATTCGTCGAGGAGAGCAAAGGCCCGTTCAGCACTGGCGAGATGCGACTGCATGGTGGCCGTTTTCTTGCCGATGGTCTTCAAGGGCGTGTAAAGCTGCGCCAGATAGCCCATCACCAGCAGAAACTCGCCCAAGGTTAAGCTTCCTGCCTTGACAGCACGTATTCCGATGAAAAGGACTCCCGCCGTTCCCACTGCGGCGATCAAAGCCACCAGGAGGCCGAAGCCACCTTCGGTGAAAACCAGACCAATGCGGGCCCGCATCCCTTCGTTGGATTTCCGGATGAAGCGTTGCTCTTCACGGTCCTCCTGGCCGAATGCCTTCACGACGCGGGCAGCTCCCAGTACCTCGTGGACCACCGACAGGGCCGAGCTTTCCAGCTTTTTCACCTCACGCGACTGGCGGCGCAGGCGCCGGCGATAAGTTCGCGAGGCCAGAAAGATCAGGGGTGAAACGGCGAGCGCCACGGCGGCGAGCTGCCAGTTAATCCGGGCCGTCACGTAAATCATGGCGATCAGCGTGAAAGTCGAAGCGATAAAGGGAATGACACCCTCGACGGCAATGTTCTGAATGGATGAGGCATCGTACTGGATGCGATAATTGGAATCGGACGTGCCTTTGGTGTCGTGGTAAGAAAGCGAGAGGCGTTGCACGTGACGGAACAACTGGGCTCGGAAACCGCGGAGCAACTTTTCGCCTGTGTAGGCCGTGAGCATCGCGCTGGCAAACTCACGAAGCTGGCTCAACAGGGCGACGACGAGGACGAGGACGGCCGTGAGGGTCAGCAGTAGAAGGCTCGAATGCATAACCGTTTCCGGAATCAACAGGGCCAGGAAAGGGGGAAGCGGGTGCGAGCCAATGACACTATCCACCGCGATCTTCAACGGCAGCGGCGTGAGTAGGGCCAGGGGCGGCGACAGCAAGCTAAGCAGGAAGAT
The DNA here is from genome assembly GCA_003224715.1 of Acidobacteriota bacterium. Taxonomy (GTDB): domain Bacteria; phylum Acidobacteriota; class Terriglobia; order Versatilivoradales; family Versatilivoraceae; genus QHZQ01. Next base: position 3,547 of record QHZP01000482.1, read on the forward strand.
GGTCGCGATCTCACGCCAATAGGGCCACGCTTGGCCTACGAGCCGACGGTAGAGTGCCAAATCAGGCCTGGTTTTGATCATCATGCCCAAATTATGCTAGAAACAGCAGTAAAAGCCACCGCAGAGACGCAGAGGCTCGGAGAGCTTCTTGTTAAGACAGACAACAGTTGGGATTGCCGGGCGGTTGGTTTTCGGCTTTGGACGGGTCCCTTGGTTGCGTGCCTATTCGGGTCATAGGTCCTTCAATCCGGAGCGGTTTGATAGTGAGTTGCATCGATCAAGTCGCTTTTCTGGCTGGGTTCGACTTCAAAATCAGTCTCTGCGCGAATACAGCTTAGGATCAGCGCATCGCGGACC
>QHZP01000054.1 GCA_003224715.1 Acidobacteriota bacterium
CTCCCAGGTGGCAAATGACTGGGCGCTAAATCGACGCTGGGGAATCTGCACGAGTTTGACATCAAAGCCAGTCTTATATTTCAGGGACGACCCCTGGGGAAAGAGCCGGTCCTTCTGTGTGACGTCCAAGCTGACGTTCCGAAACTGGCGGTGAGTCCATTCAAAGCCGCTCTTCCATCTCCACCGTCCATTCAGGTTGACGAGGATTTCTGCGCCTGCGCTTTGTTCCTTCACCCTTAAGTCCCCCTCCGGCGTAATCGCCCCCAGATAAGTCCGGGAGAGATCCCAATTCTCCTTTCTTCCGTCAAAATGGAGGCAGTATCGCCACTTGGGGTTTCCGCGCCACGCTCCCGAAAACGAGGAGAAGATTCGCCGTTTTTGTGCGTCCCAGCGCCAGAGAGACTCGAAGTTCAAGGCCGATTGTTTTAAGTTGAACAAGTCCCAATAGACCGTTTGATAGGGTGCACCCTTCACAACAGAAAAGAGCCCCTCGAGCTTACTATTTCCCCAGCCATTTTTTTCGACTGGATAAAACAACAGGTCAAATCTTTGGTCTTGTCTGGGTGAAAGTTCGAATCGGTATCGAGGATAGATGCCCAAAAGATCAAGGTTGGTCTGAGTGGCGCTGAGATCTTCCAATTTTAAGAGGCTGGCTGGAGCCAAAGCGAAGGCGCGGTCCAGTAGATCACCTCTAAGACGAGGTTGGGGATTCATTTTGACCTCATGGATCTTTGGCTTTCCGACTCGATTCCAATACTTGATAGCCGCTTCGAGATTTCCCTCCAGGAAGTAGAGAGAAGCCAGAAATTCATAAGCATAAGAATCCTGCTGGTCCAGTTTCAAAGCCTGGGCAAGGTGAGCTTTTGCCTGTGAAAAGTTTTGTGTCTGAAAAGATATCCCGGCCAGTTCAAGGGGGAATCTCTTATCCGTGGGGGATTTCTTCTCACCTGCTTCAAAAGCCTTTCTGGCTTCTTCCCATCGCTGTAATCGAGCTAAGGCCATCCCTCGATAGTAGTCCAGTTCCGCTATCTGATCCGGTGAAACCGGTGCCAATTTCAGGACCGCTTCCCATTGTTCGCCTTGATAAAGATTTTTGATGGCAGCAAGGAGTTCACTAGCTGCAGGGGTTGGTGTTTGAGACGGAAGCTGGCTCGCCCAGGTGAGGGAATGAAAAAGCAAGACTAGTGCCAGTGATCGAAACCAATCACCCGACATCTGATTATTTTAAGGCATCGTGGGTCGAAGATTGGGGGACAGCCAGAAGAGTCCATTGCTCGGTCTGTCCCCAGGCCTTTTCGAAGCTTGACCGTCTCGTCTTGAGCAGTTTTCGCTGGGCGGGATCGTTAAGCAAGACGAACCCGTTCTGCCGGTCAATACCGGCGATCACAACATAGTGGAGGGGTGTACCTTTTTTGCCCGCTTCGAGACAGGCGATAAGTGGCCGTCCCATCGAGAGATGGTGCTCCAAGTCTGTCCACTCTCCCCTAAAAACAAATGTTTGAAAACCCTGCTCTTTGAAGTACAACTCCATGTCTCTCCCGAAGACTCCACCAGCCACCTTAGAGTAGAGCTCTTTAGCAATTCCAGCCATATTTGAATTTTCCGGGAGGCGAGAGCCACCAGAGGTTCCGGACCAGTATTGCATCACCATCAATATGCAAGCGGCACCACAGAGGTTCTTCTCTTGTTTCACAAAGGGGACGTCTAACCAGATCCCTTCAAGCCCAACCGGAGTAATAGTCCGCGCCAGGAGTAAGACCAAAATCCAATTGATGGCGGAAGTCAGTTTTTTCATCGCTGGCTCCAAGACAACCGCGGCTTACCACGATGCCTGGGAAGCTCCTAGGTCGGCTCACAACCCATCAGCATCCCAAGATGTAAGGCTGAGCGCTGAGTGCTTACTGGGGTCTTATCGTGCGGCAACCAGCACCAGAATGATCACGGCTGTCGCCAGAGCAATAATGATGTAAGTGATCTGTTCGTTGGTCAGGGTCCCGGCTGCAAAATCCTTCTGAATTTTTTCGGTTTGATTTGCCAGCCGAGCTAATTCTTGGTCACTTAAATGAGGAATTGCTTTTTCGATCTGGACAAGATCGACCTTGGCGTTCTTGAGAGCTTTCTTGGCAGGCTCTGTCGTGAAAAATTTCTGCACTTTTGCCAGGTTGTCTTGCCTCGCTTCAACAGCAGTCACAACGGCTTTATGAAGGTCAGCAGTTGTAACGACGTGATCATCGGCCATGAGTTTCTGAATGGGCATGGACATTGTTCCAAAACTGAGCAACATGAAGAAGCTGGTGAACTTTTGCAAGTTACAAACCATAATTCCTCCTAATAGCTAAGTTGAATTGAATAACAGCCCCCTAAAGCCCTTGAGACTTACCGCCAGGAGGTTAATCCCCAAAAGCCCGATGAAATGTTACATCCCAGCGAATGTGTAGAGTATAACAATTAGGTTCTGGCAGTTCCACAAATTTTCGCCGCCGACTGGACCGAGCCCTTTGACCGGTGGGCGTTACGAAAGACCACTCCCTCCAGCAGCGATGTAACGATAGTGCCGAAATGAAAGCCAAACCTGGTGGTGCCACCTGCGTCTTGTAGGTGAACGCGGCATCACCCTACGCCTGAACCATTAAGGCAAAAGAACCTCAGTTAAGACTCTGCCTTCCACGTCCGGCAAGTCAAGGTTAAGGATTCGCGAAATCGTGGGAGCGATATCCACCATCTTAATCTCTTTAAGATTCGCCCCCTTTTTTATGAACTGTCCTGCAGCAATGAAGGAGGCCTTCTGATCAGGCTTGCTTGGCAAATAGCCATGAGTACCCAGGCTGGGGCTCTTGACGAGATATTCACCCTCCAAAGCATTGCCAAAGGAAAAGCCGGGGGCAGCTTCCAGCAAGCAGACGGCTTCTGGGTCCGCGCCTAAATCCAAAATTTGGTTTTGCTGAAAGACGTTTCCAATACCACTTTCGGGCTGTCCAGCCAAGTTTTCAAACAACTTTTGAAGCTGGGCTCGGGTTTCCCCATCTGCCGGGGTTCTAAGGCGAATCATGAAAATTCCACCGGCTACCATAAAAGAGGCTTTCCAGTCTGTTACTTTTCCGGTGGAATCAGTTTTAATCAGGCCGGCATTCTTCATTAGAATTCCGGGCCGTACTTGCCGTTCGGTCCTCGCAAAACCGTGGTCGGAGACAACAAAGAAGGTGGCCTGATCATAAATTCCAACCGTCCTGGTCGACAAAATCATTGTGTCGATCAGGGTGTCCATTTCTTCCAGGGCGTGGAAGGACTCCGGACTAAAAGGTCCAGTGGCATGTTCAACGTGATCTAGATTGGTCAAGTGCACCAAGAGCAAGTGAGGTCGGTATCGTTCTATGAGAAATCTTGCCACCTGGGTTTTGTTCTCGTCTGTAGGGACGGCCGGATCAAATTTCCCATAGACGTCTTCTACAGACTGAACCAAGCCTCGTGTTGATATGGCACGAAGCAGCTTTATATCGTCCTCTACCTTGGCTCTCCAGAATTCGGGAAAATTGTAATCAATCTCTGCCCCGACGGTGACTGGCCAATAGCTATTGCCAGTGACCAAGTGCTTCTCGCGAGCCGCGGTCCAGAGAGTCTTAGCCTTGATATCTTCGGCATACCAGTACCATCCATTGTAAGTCTTGTTGTATGGATCAAAGACGTTGTTGGAGACAATCCTGTGACGCCTTGGTCGGACCCCTGTTACCATGGTAGTGTGAGAGGGATAGGTGACAGTTGGACACACCCCTTCCACAGCGTCGGCAAAGCATCCTCTTTCCATAAGGCTCTTGATCGTGGGGATTCTTGTCCCATTTTTCTTAGCCTCCAGGTAATAGCTTGGCATCATACCGTCCACTGAAATTACGATGACGTGGCGGGATTTCTGTGGCCCCGCTAGCAATGACGTGTTTGAGCTGATGTGTAGTACAGCCAAAAGGAAGACGATGCGGAAGATCATCAAGGATTGGACTCTGGCTGAAAATCTGCCGGAGGGGCAGTTTTGGAAAACAGGGCGGGAGGTCAGGCAGGCTCCCCTGGTTAGAAAAGCGGAGCACAGGATGCAGTGCCTCCTATGCTCATTGCCACGAACTTTCAAGGATGAGGGAGAGCCGCCTGGTTTGTCTGGGACTCGAATTCAGATCACATCCCTTTCTCCGGTGCGAATGTTGTATCCTTGCTCGACCGGAAGCACAAAAATTCGGCCGTCGCCGATCTCGCCTGTTCTGGCGGTCTCGATGACAACCTTTAAAACCTCGTCAATTAGATCATCCGGCAGGACCATCTCGATCATCATTTTGGGCAGAAGGGTAACGCTATATTCGCGCCCTCGATAAATAGCCTTGTGGCCTTTTTGCCGCCCGTGTCCTCGGACTTCAGACACTGTCATACCAGAAACATTCAGCTTCGCCAGCGCTTCGCGCACCTCTTCCAATTTGTTGGGTCGAATAATACATTTCAGCAATTTCATGGAATTCCCCTTTTCGTCGAGTTTATGGAATGGTTATGCCAGTAAGTCTTGGAACAGAGTGAAAATAGGCCGAATACCTGTGCGCCTTGCTGTAAGTTCACGCAGCAGCGCGGTCCAAACCCTCTTTCATGGACGCTGTGAGGTTCTGCTCGGCTTCTAACGATAGTTTCTTCTCCCCCTGAGTCAAGTAGAAAACATCAATCGCCTTATGCCCCTCTGTAGAAATCAAGGCCACATCGATATTACAGCCATTTTGAGAGATGGTCTTGGAAATGGTGTAAAGCAATCCAAAGCGGTCCTGCGTAACAATCTCCATAATGGAGTATTTTTCCGAGGAATGATCGTCGAAAGAAATGAACGTTGCGACGGAACCTCTGCTCTTGGGTTGGTAGAGAATACTACTTTCTCGTTTTTTGAGCAACCCCGTCAGACTTTCCTGCCCCTGCAGGACCTTTTGCAAAGTTTCACGAAAATGCTCAATCTCACTCTTGTTTAGTTTAAAGGTCTGGAGGCGATCTTCAAACTCGATGATATCCAGCACAATTCCTTGATGGTTAGCGAATGCCTGGCCACGAACAATGTTCATGCCAAAATAGGAAAGAACCCCGGTCAGTTTGGCAAAAAGAAAGGGCCGGTCGAAAGCCATGATACTCAGTTCGTAGGTGGACTTGCGGCGATTCAGTCTGAAGATCAGGTCTTCGGGCGAGTGCAGTTTGGCTGCTAGTTTGTAATGTTCGGCAATTTTCTGTTTGGGTGTAAATTTCAGATAGCGTCGAGGGAAGCCATCCAGAAATTGCCGCAATTTGCTTCGGCCGGATTCATCCGTCACATACCGGGAAACTTCTTCCACGAGACCTTCGTCCATCTGAGTTTCCCAGCGATCGTCAGCAAACGCCCGGGTGAGCTGAGCCTCGGTTTCCACGTACAACTGCCAGAGTAGATCTTCCTTCCAAGGAGTGAGTGCTTCGGGACTGACAGCTTTGATGTCGGCATAGGTCACCAGACAGAGCATCCTCAAATTTTCCTGGGTACCGATAAATTCCGCAAAACGCTTTACCACGGTTTCGTCGGAAATATCACGCCGTTGGAAGGCATTCGACATCTCGAGGTGGCTGTTGATAAGGAAGCGAATCTTTTCCGCAGCTTCTTCTGGCAGACCGATTCGTCGCGCAATGCGGTTGACGGCAACCAAGCTTTTCTGACAGTGGTTTCCGGATTCGGCTTTCCCAACATCGTGAAACACCAGTGAAAACATCACCAGTTCCGGGCGCCCGAGTCCTCTGAGGATTTCGCCAAATCGGCGTGCCCCGGGCTTACTGGCATGATACAGGTCCTCCAGGTTCTTGATTGTCAGCAGTGAATGTTCATCCACGGTATATTTATGGAAAAAATCCTGGATTACATGGCAACGAATTCGATCAAACTCAGGGAAAATCCGGCCGAGCAGTCCGATTTCGTGCATGAGAACCAATGCTTGGTAAATCCCTTTGTGCTGACGAAGAAGCTTTAGGAAAAGATCACGAATCTCAGCCGAAGAACGGACTTCCTCGTCGATCAAGCCCAGGTGTTTCTTTACCGTGTCCAACGCATTTTCACTGATGGGGATCTGGTACTTGACGGACCGATAAAACAGCTTGAGCATGTTGGCTGGATTTTCGCGCAAGACCGACTCTTCGGTAAAATCGAGAGCCCCATGCCTCACCACGGTGGTGCTCCAGGCGGTCGATTTGAGAGGCCGGCTGATCTTACGGGCCGGCGGAAAGGCCCGACGGGTCATGGACTCGCAAAAACCGTGGATCACCGTGGCTCGCAAGAAATAGTCTTTCATGAGCGCTTCCACCTTTTCGCCTTCCCTTTTGCCCCGATACCTAAGGCTTCGAGAAATTTCCTCCTGGAATTCGTGAGACAAGGTATTCTTGTTGCGCCCGGAGACAATATGCAGATAGGTGCGCAGCAAAAGCAGGAATTGCAGAGCTTCCTGGATCCGACGCAACTCTCCCCTGCCGAGCAGATTCTGCCGGATGAACTCTGGATTGGATTCAATTCCATAAAGGATATGGCCGATCCAGCGAGCTACGTGAAAGTCCCTGAGTCCCCCTGGAGCCTCCTTAATGTCAGGCTCAAGCTGATAGATGGTTTCATTAAATCGCTTGTGCCTTTCATCTTGAGCGGCCAGGAGGACCTTGAGAAATTCCTTTTTGTGTTTTGCCAAAAAATGCTGCAATTCTTTTCGTTTGAATTGTGAGAAGATTCGGGAATTACCTGCCAGAAGGCGAAGATCGAGGAGAGCAGTAGCCAGCTCTAAGTTCCGTGGGTCGAAGTCATAAGCTTTGAGCTGGAGTACGTGGTGCCCCAAGCTTAATCCCAGATCCCAAAGTGGATGGAGAAAGCGCTTCAAGAACTCTTCATCTTCGGCTTCGAGAGGCTTTTCAAATAGAATAATGATATCAATATCGGAATGAGGGTGAAGTTCACGGCGTGCGAACCCACCGGTGGCCAATACCGCGATCTGGTTGCCGTTGGCTGGCGCCACTGCTTTAGTATAGGCCGAGTCGATGACGCGATCCATCAGACGTGTGATGGCATTCACAGTTGCTCGGCTCTTGAGGTGGGACAGGAAATCGTCCTTGATTTTTCTTCGTTGCTGTTCCAGGTTTTCTCGAGTCATAACCTTCAAAAAGCTGGCTTATTTTTAGCTAACTCGATGGCAGAAAGCAAATTGAATGTTAACCAGGTCTTTGCGGTTCAGAGCGCGCGGCGCGCCCCTCCTGCATTCTTAACTTACCCTATGGCGTGCGGAGGTGTCCCAATCGAAACGACCTACCCCGAAGGCTGACGCCTTCAGCCCGTCCCAAGAGGGGATTTTCATTGTGAGGTGTCTGTGGTGAAAGTACACCCCTTGCACCCCTTTTGACATTGACAGGGGGGATTTTCAGAGGAGTCCGAAGATGACGTGTGTCCAAAGCGGACGTGATCTTAAACTTCACCTGTTCGAGGGCCGTACCGCCTATTTTTATGCATTTTTGGCTGCCGCCATAAGTCAATTAGGCGGCATGATGTTACATCAATGGCTAGTACCGCTCAGTCAGGCGGCTTTCATTTTCCCCTTATTTCTGCATTGCATCCGTTCTAATCGACCCAAACAAAATTTCAAGCTCATGGCCTTTTGGTCTTTGTGCATGACGCTTTCTTCTATTGGGTTGACTCTGAGATTTTCCGAGCAAGCCGGGCGGGAATATTTGCTGGGAATCAGGTATAAAACAGAAATGTTCAGGTGGATTGAGACCGGTCTGGGGCCGGAGGGCGATTATCGCCTCTTTGTGCCCCAACACCTTCTTCAATTTGGAATCTTCTCTGTTGCGGCCCTCGTCAGCGGCGGATTTCTAGCCCTGGTCCTTGGCGCCGCGCTTCTAAACTACATGTCCTACTATGTCGGCTGCCTGCTTCTCGCCGCCTCGACCAAATGGCCCTTGTTTTTATTAGGTTGGCCACCTTATGCCATCCTACGTGTGTTAGGTTACATTTTATTAGCCATCGTTTGTGCCCACCATTTTTATTACAGACTCCTCCACTATTCAATAGACCGACTCCTAATTCGACGCTTTCTTTATTATGGGCTGATGCTGGTTACATTAGACATCATTACCAAATCTCTCTTTGCCGAGCCCTGGAGGCACTTATTGAAGGCACTGCTAGGAAATTCCAACCTGCATCTGACTGAGCTTTTCAAGCTATCTTCTTTTTTGTAGACCTTTTCGGTTTAATGGTTTTCGGGCTTTGCCTTTCAATCCGCTCCGGTTGAGCCAAAGAATCATATTTTACGAGCCCGGCAGCCACCTCTTCTTGAGCAATTTCGGTAGGTCTCTTGGATTGTGAGGCAATCAAGGGCCTAGCACCTGACTGAAGCTGGCGAGCTCGTTTAGCTGCCAAAATGATAAAACGGAATTTGCTATCAATGGCGCCGATGTTAGCGGTCAAGTCAATCACCTCCAACCAGTGCTGGTCGCCTCAAAGCAATGAATCCGCGTTTAGCGCCAAGCATGGCCCCCTCAGAGCTAAATAATACCGTGATCTTCTTTTGTCAAGGGCGGCCGGACGTACTTCTCAAGCCTATACACGAGATATTTCGATTCGGGAATTTGACTTCGCAAGGGTGAGTTTTTATAAAAAAGGACGCACAGTCGTATGAAGGATGAATTTCCTGGATACGGGAAGGAAGTTAACGGAGGAAATGTCATGAATATTAAAACCTTGGTGCCATGGAATTGGGGAAGAAAGAATGTTCCCATTCGACGTGATGAGGATCACTCTGTTTATTCTTTGCAACAGACGATGAATCGAGCTTTTGAGAACTTCTTTGAGGGTTTTAGTCTGAGTCCATTTGGAAGTCTGGAAGACCGAATGGGCAGTTTTGCTCCTCGTGTTGACATTAGTGAAAGCGATAAAGAGTTTCAGGTAACGGCTGAACTTCCCGGAATGAACGAGAAAGACTTGGATGTGTCCCTGGCCAACAATGTATTGACCCTCAAAGGGGAGAAAAAAGAAGAGAAGGAGGACAAGAGAAAAGACTACTACCGCACGGAGCGATCTTACTGCATGTTTAGCCGGACTATCCCCCTTCCCGAAGGGGTGGATCTCGAGAAGGTCGAGGCCTCCTTTAGAAAAGGAGTATTGACCGTGACGCTGCCAAAGACGGTCGAAGCCCAAAAGGAGAGGAAGAGGATCCCAATCACGGCGGCATGAGTGGTGAAGACTGCGGTCAAGTGTTTGTCGGCAAAGCGTATTCATGCGGAGCAAATCGTCGACGACCAGGCTTCTACTGTAGCATAATGGGGCTTCAGAGCGCGGTAAGAGACGCCCGCGACAGAGTGAAGCAGGAAATAAAGACTGGCGGGGGCGTTCTCCACGCGTGGGCTTTCTTCAAATAAAATGGAGATAATTGAAATGGATATTAATCGTCTCACCGAAAAGGCTCAGGAGGCATTCGGCGCGGCTCAAAGCAAAGCGATTCGCTATGGTCACCAGCAGTTGGATGTAGAACACCTGCTCGCAGCTCTGTTGGAACAAGAACGCGGCCTGGCCATTTCCATTCTGAACAAAGCCGCCATCAACACAGAGGAGCTGAGACAGCAAATCGAGCAGGAACTGTCCCGGCTCCCCAGAGTGTCGGGTTCTTCCGGTGAGCCTGGACAGATTTATATTACCGGTCGCCTGAATCAATTACTGGTACGAGCTGAAGACGAAGCTAAGAAGTTCAAAGACGAGTTTGTTTCGGTCGAGCATTTACTGCTGGCTATAACCGAAGCCGGGGGTGTGGCAGGCCGCCTCCTTAAGGAGTTTGGAATCACCCGCCAAAGACTTCTCGAAGCCCTGCAAGAGGTTCGCGGCAACCAGCGGGTTACGTCCCAAAACCCCGAAGCAACTTATGAGGCTTTCGAGCGCTACCGTCGAGATTTAACCAAGCTTGCCGCCCAGGGCAAGCTCGATCCAGTCATTGGTCGTGATGACGAAATCCGTCGAGTCATCCAAGTGCTCTCTCGTCGAACCAAGAACAATCCCGTGCTCATCGGAGAACCCGGTGTTGGTAAGACCGCCATCGTCGAGGGATTGGCGCAACGTATCGTACGGGGGGATGTGCCCGAAGGTCTGAAAAACAAACGCGTGGTGGCGCTGGACATGGGGGCCTTGATTGCCGGCGCTAAGTATCGCGGGGAATTCGAAGAACGATTGAAAGCCGTGCTCAAAGAGGTGCAAACCTCAGAAGGAGACATTATCCTCTTTATCGACGAGCTACATACGGTTGTTGGGGCAGGCAAGGCGGAAGGGGCAATGGACGCAGGGAACCTCTTGAAACCCATGCTGGCCCGTGGAGAACTCCACTGCATTGGAGCCACCACACTGGATGAGTACCGCAAACATGTGGAAAAGGATGCCGCACTGGAACGTCGCTTTCAGCCGATCCTGGTTGACCAACCCTCAGTCGAGGATACCATTTCGATTTTGCGTGGATTGAAGGAGCGTTACGAGGTTCATCACGGTGTGCGGATCAAGGACTCCGCCCTGGTGGGAGCTGCCGTCCTTTCCAATCGTTACATTTCGGATCGTTTTCTGCCGGACAAGGCTATCGATCTGGTCGATGAAGCCGCGGCCCGGCTGCGCACGGAAATCGACTCCATGCCCGTTGAGCTGGATGAAATTTTGCGTCGCGTCATGCAGCTTGAGATAGAACGGGAAGCCTTAAAAAAGGAGAGGGATGCCGTTTCCAAGGAGCGACTGGCCAAACTCGAAAAAGAGTTGGCTGATTTAAAAAATGAGGCCGATTCTCTGAAAGCCCAGTGGCAAGCCGAAAAGGACAGCGTTCAGCAATTACGATTGATCCGAGAACAGATTGAGCGGACCAAGATTGAGATCGAACAAGCCGAGCGGCAGTACGATCTGAACCGGGCCGCGGAATTGAAATATGGTCGACTTGCCGAGTTGGAGCGGAAGCTCCAATCTCAGGAAGCACAACTCGCTAAGAAGCAGGGGCCAGCCCGCTTAATCAAAGAGGAGGTGGACGAGGAAGATATTGCTGAAGTCGTTAGCCGTTGGACTGGAGTCCCCGTTTCCAAGTTGTTAGAGGGCGAAGTGCAGAAACTGCTGCACTTGGAAGATGAGCTGCACAAACGAGTTGTTGGCCAGGAAGAAGCTGTGGCCGCGGTGGCGGAGGCCGTGATTCGTGCTCGTTCGGGCCTTAAAGACCCCAATCGTCCGATTGGTAGCTTTATCTTCCTGGGACCCACTGGTGTCGGCAAGACCGAGCTGGCCCGTGCCCTGGCCCAATTCTTGTTTGATGACGAACGAGCCATGATCCGCATCGATATGTCGGAGTATCAGGAAAAGCACACCGTGGCCCGACTCATTGGGGCTCCCCCGGGATACGTGGGCTACGAAGAGGGCGGGCAATTGACGGAAGCGGCACGAAGGCGTCCCTATTCAGTGATTCTCTTTGATGAGATTGAAAAAGCCCATCACGACGTTTTTAATACGATGCTACAGATCCTGGATGACGGGAGGCTCACCGACGGCCAGGGGCGCACCGTCGACTTCAAGAACACTATCGTTATCATGACCTCCAACGTGGGCAGCCACCGCATTCTGGAATACCGAGGTGCTTTCGAAGGAAACGATTATGAGCAGATGAAGCACGCCGTTCTGGACGAAATGCGGCGCCATTTCCGGCCTGAGTTCCTGAACCGAGTCGATGAGATCATCGTCTTTCATGCTCTTTCTGAGGAGCACTTAAAACAAATTGTCGAGATTCAGCTCGAACATTTACGCACGCGTTTGGCCGAGCGTCATATTCAGATTGAACTGACCGAGGCAGCGCGTCTGCACCTGGTTCGAGCCGGGTATGACCCAACCTACGGCGCACGCCCGTTGAAGCGAGCCATTCAAAAAGAAATCGAGACTCCACTGGGACGGCGCATCCTCCAGGGCGACATCCGCGACGGTCAAATTATCAGGGTGGGCTATGACTCAGGCCGTGGAGAATTGACCTTTACCCCCACAATCGTTCGGTCGGAAGAAGAAATAAGGGCAACGGTGAAATAATCTCTCTCACCAAGTTGCGAACAAAAGGATACATTGAGTCGAGCGGTCTCCTCACCCGGCCTCCGCGACCGCCGTCGCTTTGGCCACTCTCTTCCTCAGGGAGAGAGACTTGCGGGTGAGGAGTTTGCTTTCTAACCCTATGAATGCAACTTGGTATCAAAATTCGATTATTTCTTCTTCTTTTTGTGGCCTCCTTTGATGTTCGAGGTTTCGTCCGCTTGTTTCTGGCGCCATTGCAAGTGCTTTTCCGCCACGCTTTCCAAATTCTTCAAATAGGTGGGCCGGTTCATTTCACTTCGCACGACCTCGATCCAGGGTTTGACCTTGTTCCAGACAGCTACATTTTCTCCGTTAGTGGAGAAAAAGAGCTGATTGTTCAATACACGCTGTTCCACGAAGGCAGACACCATGTCCCAATAGCTGGTGACCATGCGGATGTAGCGGTCTTCGTCTGTTCCGGTCATGCGTTGATTCTTGAGGGCCGCCCAATCGGAAGGCTGAAAAACATGTAAGAACCAATGGCGAGCTTTGCGCATTTCCGGCTCACGCCGAATCTCATAAAGTCTGAGTAGTAAGTCAGCATCTGCTTTAGTAGGTCTTGACATAGGCATTCTCCTCACTCATTTGTTTGGCCATCAGTTCAACCAGCAGCAGTCAGTATCTTACCCCACTAGGTTGAAGGAGTGCACCAAAGTTTGGGGTTCGCGGTTTCTTGGTAGCCCACGCCGATAGCGAGTTCCCGATGTCACTGGGCAGAGCATCAACGGAAAGGAAGTCTCTTGAATCACGACGGAAGGAATCCAACACTTGGAGACTCCTCCAGGAGATTGGTCTGCAGTATCCCCGAAGGGACCATCAGGCCCTCGGAACAGACTTCCAATTCAAGCGGAACGAACTTCTGAGCCACGATGACCGTCTAGAGACTGGCAGTGCGTCTCCTTCGCAGCGGCCACGGCGCATCGGACGGAATTTTTGGACGCGAGGCGATTCTTCTCAAGCTCCAGATATTGTATGCCCTAGAGGAATGGGCTGAGTTATAATGCGTCTATGAATAACGCTCCTGTCGCGGAACGCGGTTTTCCCAAAGAAGAAGTTTATCGCCACCTCGTCTCAATTTTGGGTAAGGAATGGGTGCTGCATACCCCTGAGGAGCTAATCGTTTACGAATGTGACGGTTTGACACTGCATACCAGATTGCCGGATTTCGTGGTGTTTCCAACTTGCACAGAAGAAGTGGTGAAGATTGTCAAACTGGCGGGGCAATACAAGATCCCCTTTGTTCCTCGAGGTGCAGGTACTAGCTTAAGCGGAGGGGCGATTCCGGTGGAGGGAGGAGTCGTTCTGGAATTTTCGCGGATGAATCGGATCCTCAACATCGACTATGAAAATCGCCTGGCCATAGTCCAACCCGGTGTAGTAAATCTGCACGTCACCCAGGCAGCCAAGAAGAAAAACTTTTATTATGCCCCTGATCCTTCCAGCCAGATGGTATCCACGATTGGCGGTAATGTTGCCGAGAATGCTGGAGGGCCCCATACTCTAAAGTACGGGGTGACAACCAATCATGTGATGGCATTAGAAGTTGTTTTGCCGGATGGTGAGGTATACGAACTGGGAACTGCAGCGGGGGACGCCGTGGGATATGACCTGGTCGGCTCATTTGTAGGTTCTGAGGGAACGTTTGGAATTGTCACCCAAATAACAGTGCGCTTGTTGTACAGCCCGCCGGCGGTAAAAACTATGCTGGCGGTCTACGATTCAGTCGTGGATGCAACGAAAACGGTTTCTGGAATCATTGCTCGCGGCGTTGTTCCAGCCGCTCTGGAGATGATTGACAGAAACACCATTCAAGCCATTGAGGCCAGTGTCTACGCCACCGGAATCCCCAAGGATGCGGAAGCAGTATTGCTTATTGAGATCGACGGCCTGGCAACCGGCATAGAGCAGCAGATGGAGAGAATTCTGGAGGTCATCAAAACTAATAACGCCCGCGAAATTCGCGTGGCTAAGAACGAGACGGAGCGAAAGAAACTTTGGGCCGCAAGAAAAAATGCATTCGGAGCTTATGGGCGCATCAGCGCTAATTATTACACTATGGATGGGGTGATTCCGCGGAGCAAGCTTCCCCAAATTTTGCAAGAGATCGACGATCTGGGTCGAAGACATGGATTACGAATGGCGAATGTGTTTCACGCGGGCGATGGAAATCTTCATCCGATCATTTTGTATGACATCCATCAACCAGGCGCCAAAGAAAATGTGCTCGCGCTAGCTGGAGAGATCTTGCAGCGCTGTGTTGAGGTTGGAGGGGCTTTGAGTGGCGAGCACGGCATTGGACTGGAGAAGCAGGAATTCATGTCGCTCATTTTCAGTGAAGCAGATTTGCATGCCATGCAGCAGTTGAAGCAAGTCTTCAATCCCGAAAATCTGGCGAACCCCAGCAAGATTTTTCCCATTCGGCGCGGCTGCCGCGAATTGCCCAAGAACATCTTGGAATCGTCGGACCAAAAATACAAAGCCTACCAGGAAATCGTGAGGTTCTAAAGCATTGGAAGCTCTGATGTGAAATCTCCGACTTCTGAAATCCCAGGCACATTGCCGTCTTCCGAGACGTCGCGGTTCATCGTGGACGGGCTCCAGCCTCAGGTTGCAGTCGAACCTAAATCGGTGGAAGAGATTGGAGAACTTCTGAGGCTGGCCGGGACGCAGAAGTGGGGGATTGTTCCGTTTGGCGCCGGCACCAAGCAACGCATTGGGAATCCGCTGCGGCGATTTGATGTGGCCATTTCACTTGCAAACTTCAATCGAGTGCCAGAATATGAACCCGAGGATCTAGTGGTCAAGGTAGAGAGTGGCTGCAGGCTTGTGGACTTACAGAGAACACTGGCTCCGGACAATCTCTTTCTTCCCCTTGATCCACCCTACTATAATGAGAGCACTTTGGGCGGGATGGTGGCCAGCAATGCCAGCGGGCCCTGGCGTTTTGGCCATGGAACCATGCGGGATTTTCTTCTCGGAATCAGCGTCGTTCAGCCAGACGGTACTCCAACCCGATTTGGCGCGCGGGTCGTGAAGAACGTCACTGGCTACGACATGTGCAAGCTCTATGTCGGCTCCTTTGGAACTCTGGGGATTCTGACCGACTTCTATTTCAAACTGAAGCCGCTCCCTCCGTGCGAAAAAACAGTTCTGGTTGTTCTGAAAGGTCTGTCTGAGGTGGGCCTGGCTCTGGACAAGCTTTTCAGCTCTCCCCTAACTCCATCGGCTGTGGAACTCTTAAATCCTGCAGCACTGGCAGTTCTCAACCAATCGATTTCTCTGACCGATAGCAAAGAAGGTTATTCCTTGGTTGTGCGTTTCGGAGAAGTAGAAAATGCGGTAAAGTGGCAAGTGGAACAGCTAGAGAGGCTGTGGGAACCCCTGTGCGCCAAAGGCATCATCC
Organism: Acidobacteriota bacterium; assembly: GCA_003224715.1. Lineage (GTDB taxonomy): Bacteria > Acidobacteriota > Terriglobia > Versatilivoradales > Versatilivoraceae > QHZQ01. The sequence continues at coordinate 15,525 of QHZP01000054.1, forward strand.
TGGGAGACATCGTCGAACAGAATCTGCTCTGGGAAGTGCTGAGGGAAGACCGCTCCTATCTCAATGGCTTTCAGGGTTCGGTCATAAAACTCAAGGTCAATGGGAAGTCCAATCAATTGGTAGAACTGACGCAGCGTTTGGAATCATACATAAAATCCCATGCAGGTAGCGGGATTATTAGAGCTTTCTTGCATCTTGCCACTTCTCCTCCGGAACAGCAAACAATGGTGGCTTGCGTCCAGGGGTTGCGCTCCTACTTGAGACCCTACCGTGGTACCGTTATCATTGAATCACTTCCCTTGGCATTGAAGGGAACAATCGATGTTTGGGGTTGTGACACGAAAGATAAATATCTAATGCAGCGAATAAGGGAAAAATATGACCCTCTAGGGACGTTGAATCCGGGAAGATTTGTAGTTTAATTGAAGGAGCGCAAACTGCGGACACCTGAAATGGATCAGAAGTACAACCAAGCGTCTTCAACTGTTTCAGACCGGGCCGTTTTGACCCCAGAGTGCATCCATTGTGGGCTTTGCCTGCAGGCTTGTCCGACTTATGTAGAGTTGGGAAAGGAGGCAGATTCTCCGCGTGGTCGAATTTATTTGATGCGAGCCTACGAACGCGGGGTCATGCCCTTTTCTGAAAGCTTTGTCCAACATATTTCCGCCTGTCTCGATTGTCGAGCTTGCGAGTCGGCTTGTCCTTCAGGAGTTCCTTATGGGGAACTGGTTGAAAAGGCTCGTGAAGTCATCGAGCATCGCGTTCAACGGTCCTACCTGGCTGGGGCCTTTCGCACTTTCACTTTCAAGAGGATTTTCCCTTCGCGCCGTTTGTTGCGGCTCCATTTCAATCTGTTGCGGCTTTACCAAGTTATTGGCTTGCAAAAATTGGTGCGCCTCACGGGTCTGCTCAAACTTTTCCCTGGGCACCTAGCCGAGTTGGAACAGCTTGTACCAGATATTCGGAAAAAGAAAGACCATGTTGAGTTGGGATCGGTTTTCCCTGCCCTGGGGAAAAAGCAATACCGGGTCGGTTTGCTCACGGGTTGCGTGATGAACGAAATTTTCGGCCACATCAACCAGGCAACCATTCGTATTTTACAGCGGAACGGTTGCGAGGTGGTCGTACCTGCTGCTCAAAGTTGCTGCGCGGCTCTTCATTGTCATGCAGGAATCATGGATACCGCACGGGAAATGGCCAGAAAAAATATTCTGGCTTTTGAGGAGGCGCAGGTGGATGCCATTATCATCAATGCTGCCGGCTGTGGAGCCAAATTGAAAGAATACGGTTCGCTCCTCGCAGAGGATCGGGAGTTCTGCAAAAGAGCCCAAGTGTTCAGTCAGAAGATCAAAGACATTTCTGAATTCTTAGTCGATTTGCCACAGATGGCAAGACCGGGAGCATTGAGTGTTCGCGTGGCCTACGATGATCCTTGTCATCTCCTGCATGCGCAGAAGATTGGCCAGGCTCCGCGAAACTTGTTGAAGAATATTCCCGGATTGCAGTTGGTTGAGCTGGAACGCCCAGATCAGTGCTGTGGCAGCGCCGGAATCTATAACATTACTCAATATGACCTTTCCATGCGTATTCTGGACAAGAAGGTAGACGACATTAATAATTCGGATGCCGAGGTCGTAGCTACTGGAAATCCAGGCTGCATATTGCAGATTGCCTACGGCTTGAGGAAGGCGGGTATCGCACACATTAGAGTAATGCATCCCGTCGAGCTCTTAGAGCAGGCGTATCAGAACTCCAAGTGATTTTGATTTGTGAAAGCAAGGTAGCAACACCTTTCGGGGGTTCCTTCTCCGATAGGGAATCTGCCTCCAGGCTCTCGTGCTAAGTCCTGGCTGTGGGGGGAGAACGTGTTCTCAGATCCATTAGATTTTGCTACAGTGGGTGTCTCAGTTGCCGATAAACATCATCGAAGGTACAGAGCTATTCTGACCTTTGACGTGCTCTCGTCGGAATTAACCAACCGGTTCTAACAAGTAATAACTGGCTGTTCTACCACAGCCATCAATCACCAGCCGTCTCTAAACTTTCGGGAAATTTCTTTACGCGAAACGAATTTTCCTGTGCTAATGTATACGGCGAGAGGGGGCATCAGCACTGTCAGTCCAACCCGAGGAGTGCCGAGTGGTTTCGGCGTAGAGGAGGCTTCCATGTGGAAAAGCAAGAAACCTGAGGAAGAAAAGGAAACCTATGTGACTCAAAAGGAGGAACAACCCATGAGTGCATTTGAGGAAAGAAAACCTCTGGAACCACGATTCGAAACTAAAAACCCAACAAGGGAGGAAGTTATTAACATAGGCAAATCAGTCTTTATCAAAGGGGAACTTACAGGAGACGAAGATCTGACCATCGAAGGGCGAGTGGAAGGAAAGATCGAGCTCAAAGACCACAACCTGATCATCGGTCCCAATGGGAAAATCAACGCAGAGATTAATGCAAAGAGTGTAACGGTCATCGGCAGCGTGGTTGGTAACATTTCTGCCAGTGAAATGGTAGAGATCAAATCATCGGGAACTGTCATGGGTGATATTAAATCATCACGCATTTCCATTGCCGATGGTGCCCACTTCAAGGGCAGCGTTGATATGCAGAAAGGCACAGACACCTCGAAGAAATTCGAGTTGCCCAAGCCCGAGGCCGCCAAAGTCAGCTCGGATCAGTCTACCATGCAGAAAGTCCAGGTGAAATAAGCCTGGGGAAATTCCTCAGTGAGCGTATGCGTTCCCGCGTGCTACCCTTTCAGTAAAAAGTGTGTTGAATAGAAGTTTTTCCAATTTGAGTTTGGCAACTGCTCCGAGCCGGAAGCTGAAGAGGGCATGACTTCCCAGGTCTTCCGTAACCGGCTCGTGGTTCGCTTGACCGCCTTTAGCGAAAAAGGAAAATCTGCCAAAGCTCGCTCCCATCATCCCTCTTTCCCGTCGTCGGTGTTTTCCTGCGGTTTGAAATGAAGAATCCCTTAGATCGTCTGACTCAGTCCAACCTGAAATTTTGGAAAAAGTCAGCTCCGCAACAGAGTGAGGAGGAAACATCGCCTGACTCCAAGGAGCTTTCTTTACCACGGCATGCTTCTTTTCCCACCAAGATTCTCAAAGATTTCATTGATAATGTCGTCAGGAAGGAGAATCCAGTCGTTTTGGATATAGGGCCAGTTATTGGCTCCAATATTGAGTACTTTCTTAATTTCGGGATTAAGATCTATATGGAAGATTTCTTGGCGGCCTATAACAAGCCGAAGTATACCGTTTTCCTTGATGACAAACTGACACTGGATGAAAAGAAATTCTTCAGTGAAAATTTTAGCTACGGAGACAATTATTTCGACGGCCTCATATGCTGGGATATCTTGAGTTACTTGGAGACAAAATTTGCAAGAACCTTTGTAGAAAAAATCTCGGCCAAGATGAAACCTACCAGTTTTGTACTGGGTTTTTTTCAGACCTTGAAGGGTAAAGGGCCCGCCCCTGTCCATAAATACCGGGTGCTCGACGAATTCAATCTGGAGCACATTCCCGTCGAATTGAAAATGGAAACTAGAAAGATTTATCAGAGCCGGGAGATCAACCAACTCTTTCCGGGTTACCAAAGCCAAAAATTCTATCTGTTGAAACATAATATTTTGGAAGTCTTGCTCAAGAAGGTCTAATAGCTCTTTAGAGCCTAAAGTTTTTTGAACCTTTGCAAGGTGAAATTCGTTTAAGCTGGTAGCAAATGGGCAGGATTGGCTGCTAGAATTCTTGCCCTGAGAGGTACCATGCAGTGCGCGCTCCATCCTGAAGCGGTTGCAACTGCCTACTGCTCGAATTGTGGGCTGGCGCTCTGTTTCAATTGCTCGGAAACAATAGGTGGACGGGTTCTCTGTCCAAGTTGCTCTCGACTCTCACGAGCAAATTCTGTCAATGCCCCATCCCAACTCGACGATAGCTCCTCGCCACAGACTAATCCAATGCCAGAGCGAGAAAAGCCATACATCCCGGAGAGAGGCTATCCTTATTGCTCTCCCAACGTTTCACTGGTCCTTGGATTGATACCGGGGGTTGGATCTATTTGCAACGGCGACTATGTCAAAGCATTCCTGCAGATTTTGATCTTTGGCAGTTTAGTTTCTTTAGCGAGTAGTCAGGAGGTGGGAGGATTCGATTCGATCTTTGTGATCCTATCGATAATCTTCTTCTTCTATATGCCGTTGGAGGCCTATCACATTGCCAAGAAGCGCAATTTAGCCTTGCGGGGCATAACTGTCATCAGCCCATTCGAGAGAATCCAGTTTTCCGAGCTTTGGACCGGAGGCTTGGCCATTTCTTTTGGGACTCTTTTCTTGGTGAACCAGTTTGTCCCGGGAACACTTCACTTTGTCAGCCGCGGCTGGCCTTTGGCCTTGATTGGAATAGGGATCTACAATTTATCCCGTTATTTCCGCTCCTGAGCAACAGTCAATGGGCCGCAAGAGTAACTTGCGCAGCCAATCTCGATAAGGTTTCCGCCTTATCGGTTCTCTCCCAGCTAAAGGCACCCTCCCTTGAGGCTAAACGACCAAAGTGCCCGTAAGCGGCAGTCGCCCGGTAGATCGGCCGCTTCAGGTTGAGGGTATCAATAATCCCTTTGGGGCGTAAGTCAAAGACCTCCCGAATGAGTCTGACAAGTTCCTGAGAACTGATTTTCCCCGTTCCAAAGGTGTCCACCAAAACAGAAACCGGCTCGGCTACACCGATGGCATAAGCGAGTTGAACTTCACATTTGTGGGCCAGACCCGCGGCCACAATATTTTTGGCCACATAACGGGCCGCGTAAGCTGCGCTACGGTCAACTTTGGAAGGGTCTTTTCCGGAAAACGCTCCTCCCCCATGTCTCGCCCAGCCACCGTAACTATCTACAATGATCTTTCGCCCGGTCAATCCGGTATCTCCGCTAGGCCCGCCAATCACGAATGTGCCGGTCGGGTTTACCCAATATTTAGTTTCGGCATCGAGCAAGTAGGACGGCACTACAGCTTCGATTACCTTCTCGATCATGTCCTTTCTGATCTGTTCATAAGGCACATTCTCTTTGTGTTGGGTCGAAAGCACAACAGCATCCAAGTGGGAAGGCTTGCCATTTACGTATTCGACGCTAACCTGACTTTTGCTATCAGGTCGAAGGTAATCGAGCGTTCTGGTCCTTCGGAGCTCTGCGAGTTTCTGAACGAGATGATGGGCCAAAATTATGGGAGTAGGCATCAGTTCTGGAGTCTCATCGCAAGCGTAACCAAACATCAACCCCTGATCTCCCGCCCCCTGCTCCTTGAATAGCCCTTGACCCTCAGTAACGCCTTGAGAGATGTTGGGGGATTGAGGGTGGATTCTTACTTCCACATGGCAATGATTGACGTCGAAGCCTAGGCCGTCATCC
>QHZP01000483.1 GCA_003224715.1 Acidobacteriota bacterium
TCACCGAAATCCCGCCAAAGTGATACTTGCTGACGAGGTTGATCGACGACTTCATGGCATCAACGCGCAGCGGACCCAGCTCTCGGAGGCGTGCGATGAGTAATTCGTAAATCTGCTTGACTTGTGGGTCTTTACCACGGAAGTGGTGATCCACCGTCCGTTCAAGACAAGAGTGCCACTGATTTTCTTCGGGAAGTTCCGCCCACAGTTGGGACACTTCCACAGCATGCCGGTTTAGACCTGTCTGACGATGTCATTCCTTCGGACCGAGAAAACAATGTGTTCAAGCTCCTCTCGCACTGTACGCTTCTCCGCTTGCATGCCAATTTTTAGGGCGACGCCTTGTGACGGTACGTTTTCCGCTCGGATTAAAGAGATGACGTAATTCTTCCCTAACGCATTGAAGGCGTAGTCTCGGGTAGCGGCGGCGGCCTCCGTTGCAAATCCCTGGCGCCAGAAGGGCCGGTGAATGAGGTACCCGACTTCTGGCTCCTCCTGACCATCAACTGGCTGAAGGGTGAGGCCCACCTGACGCACCGGTTGGCTCATGACTCTGTCCAAGACCAGCCACAGTCCATAGCCGTGCCGGGCGTACCGGTCCAACTGGCGTTGGATCCATGCCTCAGCCTCCTGACGAGAGTGGCATCTGGGGTAGAAGCGCATGACCTCAGGATCGGCGAGCATGGCGGCCACGAAGTCAGCGTCGGCTAGAGACATCTCACGTAAGATCAGACGGTCGGTCTCGAGAATAAACTTCATCAGGCACCTCATCTACAGGTCGAACCCCTCAAAATCCGAACCTTTCCAATTCTGCGACAATGCCGCCAAAATCCTGCTATATTATTTTATTTGCAAAGATCAGCAAGTTCACTGACACGATTTTTCCAAATTTATTTGCCCCCATGAGCTCTGAGAATGACGACCCTTTTCCCGAAAACGACGCTCCCGTTATCATTCCCATTGAGGATTCTCTCGATCTTCATACGTTCTCACCCAAAGAATTGAAAGCAGTGGTCGAAGAATACCTCTTTCAGTGTCATCAAAAGGGATTCAAAGAGGTTCGCATCATTCACGGTCGCGGAAAAGGGGTGCAGCGACAAATGGTTCGTACGATTCTTGAGAAGAACCCATTGGTATTAAGGTTCGAGAACGCACTGCCTGAGGCAGGAGGTTGGGGAGCCACGCGGGTTAAACTCAGAAGTTAGATTCGACGTCTAGGTTTCCTTGGCGGCGACAAAGTTCACCGTTCGGTCAAATTTGTGTCAAGGTCCACGCCCCTCACCCCCAGCCCCTCTCTCGTGGGGAGAGGGTGGCCGCAGGCCGGGTGAGGGGTCAGTTGCCAACAGAGCCGCACTTGTCGGCGGTCTGAGGTTACTCGCTACTATTTATCATGGTATTTAATAAAATGGGCTCGATCGCTTCAGGCTGAGGCTTTATTCAGATATTCCAAGAGGGTAAGTCCGATTTTTTGATAAAAGGTAGCTGCTAATGAGGGAATGTTTCCAACTGGTTCATCCAAGGCGATTCGCTCTACACGATATAGAGGATAGAATACCGTGGCCAGCCCAACTTGGCCTTCTGAATTAACCTGATTGAGCCAATCGTCAAAGGCATTCAAGTCCAGTCCCCGCAGGGTCACTCCCGCCGCATTCAGACCTAATAATTCTCCCCAAATTTTTTCTCTGGGGCTGTGCAAGCTCACAACGACAATTGAATTGAGTTTCATAGAAATCGCGTTTGTTCCTCTTTCAGGCCATTCCATGGCAACTATCTGAGTTCATTAAGAAGTTCCTGGCGATTGCTGAAATGTCAATAGGTATGCGACGAAGTTAAGCGACAGGAATGTATGGCGTCCCTTCAATAAGCTTAAGCCACCGCCACAATCTATGCGAGAAAAATCACCGGTCGAGGGGTTTTCACTAATAGAACTTCTCGTTGTGGCGGCGGTCGTATTGATCCTGGCTTCCATTGCCGTTCCCAACTTTTTCAGGGCTCGGCGCTCCGCCAACGATGCGGCGGCGGTGGCCTCGTTAAAAGCAATTGGCAGTGGCCAATTGGCGTACCGAAGCAGCCAGGGGGGACTTCGGCACTCTCGATGCTCGGCAACGAATTTTTTCACGTCTGCCCCTTCACTCGACTGCTGCAGCGTTTTTGAAACGAGTAAAAAATTTGCTGGCCACGAGACCCACAATAAATGTCGCCGCCGAGCCGATACATACGTACCAAGTCCACGCGATTTTCGGCAGGTAGCCGTAGCGCGGCAGGAAATGGATTGCCAGCAGAGTGAAAAGGCCGCTGACCATGCCGCAAAGTCCTCCTGCTTGATTCGCCGTCTGGGTGAGAACGGCCAAAAGGAAAATTCCAACAACGCTGCCCGCCGTGAAAGACATAATGGTCAAAGCCACCTCCAACACCGAGCCCCATTGTCTTGCCAGAATTCCAATTCCAATCAGTACGATGCCCCAACCAATCGTCATCAGCCTCGATACTCTCAAGTAATGACGCTCCTCTTCGAAGGGCCGAATATAAGGTTTGTAGAAATCCGTCAGCAGAGTACCGGAAAGAGAATTGAGTGATCCGCTTAAAGTGGACATGCCTGCGGCAAAGATAGCCGCAATCACCAATCCGGATACTCCTCTGGGGAGTTCATTAACAATGAAGCGCGGAAAAACTTCGTCCGCTTGGGACAGCCCTTGTGCCAAAGGAAATTTCTGATAAAAAGCATAAAGCATGACTCCGATCACGAGAAATAAAAGAAATTGGGCCGTTATGACGACACCACTGCCAATAAGAGCTTTCTGAGCATCGGTTTTGGAACGGCAGGTGAAAAAACGCTGCACCGTAAGTTGATCGGTCCCGTGAGATGCCAGCGTGATGAAGATCCCTCCAATGCTCCCCGCCCACAGAGTGTAGGGCTTGCTCCAATCGTGCGAAAAATCCAGCACCTGAAGCTTCCCGAGGGGGGCCACCATCTGCTGGATGCTGTCCCAGCCTCCCGGAATTTTGTGGAGAATCTCATAAAACGCCAGTCCCGCTCCTCCCAAATAAAGAATCATCTGGATGACGTCCGTCCAAACCACAGCCGCCATTCCGCCCTTGAAGGTATAGTAAATGGTGAAAATTCCCATCAAGACAATGGCAGGGATCACCCCCATATGGGTCGTTACCGCCAAGACCAGGCCTGTGGCATAGAGCCTCACCCCATCAGACAAAGCGCGTGTGACCAAAAAAATAGTCGCCGAGAAATTCTTGGTCTTACTCCCGAATCGCTCCCTGAGAAGTTGGTAGGAAGTGAAGAGTTCCTGACGAAAGTAAGGAGGAATCAGAAGAAAGCTAACAATGATTCTCCCGATCAGGTAGCCGAACGTGAGCTGCAGGAAGGTAAGATTTGACTTGTAGGCGAGGGCCGGGGAGCCTATAAACGTCAGGGTGCTGGTTTCGGTAGCGACGATGGAAAAACAAACCGCCCACCAGGGAATATCTTTGCCCCCCAGAAAGTAATCTTTGAGGGTCCGTTGAGACTTGGCAAAGCGCGAGCCGTAAAAAGTGATTCCCAGGGCGTACGCAATTAAGATGAAATAGTCGACCCATGAGAATTCCAAATTTTCCTCGCTAGGGTTACTTGGTGGCGAACATTCCTGCTACCGCATTGAGAGTTACTCTTGCCGCTGGTTACTTACTCGGATCATTTAGCGCCCATTTGGGCAGCTTACAGTT